>JAFUBA010000176.1 GCA_017460395.1 Clostridia bacterium
GACATACAGACAGACAGACAGGCTGAAATAAGGCTTCTTCAGTATGTTTTTGGGCTTGCATATGTTACGTTGGAAGACATCTCTGAGAATTACGATTCAATGAGAAAACCGGTTACGAAGGGCAATCGTAGCGCAGGAAAGTATCCATACTACGGTGCTTCTGGAATCGTGGACTATGTGGAGGATTATATTTTTGACGGAGACTACCTTCTAGTGTCCGAAGATGGAGCAAATCTGGTGGCACGTGTCACGCCGATTGCATTCTCCATCACAGGAAAAAACTGGGTTAACAATCATGCTCATGTTCTGAAGTTTTCTGATAGTTACGTACAGAAATATGTAGAGATGTTTCTGAACGGAATGGACTTGAGTAAGTATATAAGTGGAGTTGCTCAGCCAAAGCTAAATCAAAAGAATCTAAATATGATTCAGATTCCGCTTCCTGGAGAGGCTGAAACAAAGAGGATAGTTGATGTATTAAGTAGATTTGATCG
This sequence comes from Clostridia bacterium, assembly GCA_017460395.1. Classification (GTDB taxonomy): domain Bacteria; phylum Bacillota; class Clostridia; order Christensenellales; family Aristaeellaceae; genus UBA2943. Next base: position 495 of record JAFUBA010000176.1, read on the forward strand.
TCTCTGCAATGATATTTCGGAGGGTCTTCCTGCTGAGATTGAAGCAAGACAGAAACAGTATGAGTACTACAGGAACAAACTGCTGATGTTTGACGAAAAATAATGACAAGGAGGGTGCGACATGCCGTATTTCAACATTGTCGCTCAGACAAATGAAAATACAGTTGTGACGGAATACGAGCCTGTGAAAGCTCGCTCTGACAGCTATGAGTCAGAAGCGGCACTGGAGCAGGAATTCATTCGCATCCTCGGTGAACAGGGATACATCTACTTGCCCATTCATACAGAAGCGGACCTTGTCCATAATCTGCGCGAACGACTGGAAGAATTGAACAAGTACCAGTTTTCCAATACAGAATGGGAGAGGTTCTTCAATACCAGCATTGCCAACCCAAACGAGCACATCGTAGAGAAAACAGCGAAGATCCAGGAAGACTATGTTCAGGTCCTCAAGCGTGATGATGGCATGACCAAAAACATCATGCTTATCGATCGCACGAATATCCATAACAATCGTCTTCAGGCCATTAATCAGTATGAGCTTGGAAAGGCAGAAGGGGCAACATACGACAACCGCTATGATGTGACAATCCTGGTCAACGGTCTTCCTCTTGTTCACATAGAGCTGAAGCGCCGCGGCGTGGCTATCCGTGAGGCGTTCAACCAGATTGAGCGGTATCAAAGAGACTCATTCTGGGCAGGCACAGGACTGTATGAGTACGTGCAGATCTTCGTAATCTCCAATGGCACCAATACCAAGTACTACTCTAACAGCACAAGATCTAACGCTATCAAGGATTCAGCAGCCAGAAACGGTGTGAAGAAAGGTAAGACCAGTAATAGCTTTGAGTTTACATCTTTCTGGGCAGATGCCAACAATCGGGTTATTTCTGATCTGATAGACTTCACCAGGACTTTTTTTGCTAAGCATACGCTGCTCAACATATTGACCAAGTACTGCATCTTCACATCGGAGAAGATGCTGCTGGTGATGCGCCCGTACCAGATCACAGCTACAGAGCGGATTCTGAACCGCATTGAGATAGCACACAATTACAAGAAGTATGGCAGCATTGCTGGTGGCGGATATATCTGGCATACAACTGGATCAGGTAAGACTCTGACTTCCTTCAAAACCGCACGACTTGCAACCAACATAGACTTCATTCAGAAGGTTCTCTTTGTCGTTGACCGTAAGGACCTGGATTACCAGACCATGAAGGAATATGACCGCTTTGAAAAGGGATCCGCCAACAGCAACACTTCTACGGCTGTGCTGGAGCGTCAGCTTCGGGATCCAAAAGCGCATATCATCATCACGACAATTCAGAAGCTGTCTACCTTCATAAAGAAGAATAAGGATCACGAGATCTACAATCAGGAGATTGTCATCATCTTCGACGAGTGCCACCGCAGTCAGTTCGGAGACATGCATGCCGCTGTGGTTAAGCATTTCAAGAAGTACTACATGTTCGGCTTCACGGGGACACCGATCTTTCCGGTGAACGTTGGCATGGTCAAGAACATCAATTTTGTCACGACTGAGCAGACTTTCGGCGATCAACTACATACCTACACCATCGTGGACGCCATCAATGACAAGAACGTCCTCCCATTCCGTGTGGACTACATCAAAACGATGGATACGGACGCGGACATTGATGACGAAGAGGTCTGGGACATTGACCGAAAGAAAGCGTTCGAAGCTCCTGAACGAATCTCCCTCATTGCCAGCTACATCCTTGAGCACTTCGACCAAAAGACATACCGTGGGGATAAGACCTACATCTACAATACGCTGACCAATATTGCAGAGGTGGCTTCTGCCGATCGTGGCAAAGTCGAGGAGATCAAGCAGAAACAGCGCCTGTCTGGATTTAATTCTATCTTCGCTGTGGCATCCGTTCCTATGGCAAAACTGTACTATCAGGAGTTCAAGCGGCTCATGGCGCTGGATCCCACGAAGCAACTGAAGATAGCAGTGATCTACAGCTACAGTGCCAACGAGGAAGAGCAGAACGGGAACATAGATGAAGAAAACCCGGAAGATACCTCTGCATTGGATCAGAACAGCCGAGATTTCCTGGAATCTGCGATCCAGGATTATAACCTGATGTTTCATACTAACTATGATACGTCAGGTGATAAGTTCCAGAACTACTACAAAGACGTCTCTTTGCGCATGAAGAACAGGGAACTGGATCTGCTCATTGTGGTGAACATGTTCTTGACTGGCTTTGATGCCACCACGCTCAACACACTGTGGGTAGACAAAAACCTGAGGGCTCATGGTCTGATCCAGGCCTTTTCCAGGACCAACAGAATCCTGAACAGCGTGAAGACCTTCGGGAATATTGTGTGCTTCCGGAATCTGCAGAAGCGTGTCGATGCAGCTATCTCGTTGTTTGGGGACAAAGAAGCAGGTGGCATTGTTCTGATGCGCACCTTCAAGGACTACTATTACGGATATCAGTCTTCAGATGGTCAGGCGATACCAGGCTACGTGGAATTGATAGACAAGCTGACGCGAGAATTCCCGGTCACAGAGCCCAGTATTGTGGGGGAACAGAATCAGAAGGATTTCATTGCACTGTTCGGTGCAATTCTGCGTTTGCGAAACCTGCTGCAATCTTTTGATGACTTCACCGGGAAAGAGATCATCTCTGAAAGAGATCTGCAGGACTATTCAGGCAAGTACCAAGATTTGCGCGATGAATGGACAAGGCGCCGGAAAGAAGAGAAGGGCGAGGTCAAAGACATCAACGATGATATCGTCTTTGAAATCGAGCTGATCAAGCAAATTGAGATCAACATCGACTACATTCTGATGCTTGTCAAGAAGTACCATGACACTCACTGCGAAGATAAGGAAGTGCTGGTTACAATCCGCAAAGCAGTGGATGCCAGCCCGGAACTGCGCAGTAAGAAACAGCTGATCGAAGCATTCATAGCCAACATCAATGACGTCGAAGATGTGATGGACGAATGGAGCGACTATGTCAGCAAACAGCGTGAGGCGGATCTTCAACAGATCATCACAGAAGAAAAGCTCAAGCCTGAGGAAACCAGAAAGTTTCTGGAGAACGCTTTCCGAGAAGGCGAAGTCAAAACAGTCGGCACGGACATTGATAAGCTGATGCCACCTGTCAGCCGTTTTGGAGGTGGAAACCGCACACAGAAAAAGCAGACAATCATTGATAAACTGAAAGCGTTCTTTGAAAAATACTTCGGCATCGGACGAAGCTTCAAACAGGACGACTCAAATGAGGGCGGGCAACTATAACAGATGCTATTGGGAATCCTGTTTCTGAAGGAATGACAGCTGCTTTCTTGGATGATCGGCATCTGTAAACCTGTGGTAACAGGTGAAAAGAAAGGCAAGCTGCAGTGCACAGTTGGGGAAGAGCAGCTCCAGAATAAAATGGCAGATGGGATGTGCAGGAAGGTAGTAATCATCAAGCCGGAGCGTGCAAAGGAAAGTATGTTCTCCGATGCGGTCGGGCAGCCTGTGGAGCTCGGAAAGAAGATTACAGCAGCAAGGCTGGACAAATCACTGAATAAAAGGCCCACCTCCAGGTGCAGAGAGAATTTGACTGCCTGGAGGCGGGCCATGGCTGCAAAGCTATCTGGGCATGGAACTCGAACGCGCGGACCTTTCCTGATGAGGGATTGGGCTGATTTCGATGCGCCAAAGATTTGACAGCTGATGCACAGTTCAATCGGTTTACGGGATTTCAAATCAACTGCGGGCTTTGTGGATGCGACTTGGTGAAAAACGTAAAAATCCTTGAAAACACTGGGTTTTCAAGGATTTTCTGTGTGACCCCGGCGAGATTCGAACTCACGACCTTTTGATTCGTAGTCAAACACTCTATCCAGCTGAGCTACGGGGCCATCTGCTTTGCTGTCTCACTGACAGCTTCTCAATGATATCACGGAGTCTGCCTTTCGTCAAGACATTTTGAAGAAAAATCGGCAAATTCGAAGGTTTTGTTTTGTGGGTTTTTGGAAAGCGCATCAGGATGTAGGCTACAAAACGGCATCCCGGAAGTGATTCCGGGATGCCGACAGAACAGGGCCTCAGTCTTCGAGTTTCATGAACTGTGTCTCATACAGCTCCTGATAGGTGCCGCCCGCATGCATGAGGTCCTTATGCTGGCCGCGCTCTACGATCCTGCCGTCCTTCACGACCAGAATCTCGTCTGCGTGCAGGATAGTCGAGAGACGATGGGCGATCAGGATGGAAGTACGCTCTTCAATCAACGGATTGATGGCTTCCTGGATCGCTGCCTCGGAGATAGAGTCCAGGGCTGAGGTGGCTTCGTCGAAAATCAGCAGGGCCGGGTCCTTCAGCAGTGCCCTGGCAATGGAAATGCGCTGCTTTTCGCCGCCCGACAGCTTCAAACCGCGATTTCCGACCAGGGTGTCCAAGCCTTCCGGCTGCCTTGCAATAAAGTCATAGATGTTTGCCTTTTTGCACGCATCCAGCATCTCTTCATCTGTGGCATCGGATTTTGCATAGCGCAGGTTATCCCGGATGGTGCCGTTGAACAGATAGGTTTCCTGCGTGACGATGCCGATTTCGTCGCGGAGGGAACGAAGAGTGAGATTCCGGACATCCTCCCCGTCGAAAAGTACGCGGCCTGCGTTTACGTCCCAGAGCCGAGGGATCAGATTCACGATGGTGCTCTTTCCGCTTCCGCTGGGACCGACAATGGCAACGCAGTTTCCGCTTCTGAGATCAAAGGAAATGTCCTTGAGAATCTGTCTGTCTGCATCGTAGGCAAAATCCACATGCTCAAAGCGCACTTCGCCCTTTGCATTTTTCAGCTCCTTCGCGTCCGGACGGTCCTCAATCTCCACCTTCATATCGTAATATTCAAAGATTCTCGTGAACATGGCCATAGACCGGATCCAGTCGACCTGGATGTTCAGAAGGCTGTTGACCGGTCCGTACATACGTCCAAGCAGGGCCACAAGGACGGTGATATCGCCCACGGACAGTGTGCTGTCGTGCCTCATGATCAGGAATCCGCCCACAAGATACAGAAGCATTGGCCCGATGGTGGTCAGGGTGCTCAGCAGCATGAAGAACCAGCGGCCGGCCATACGCTCACGGATGTTCAGCTGGACCATTTTGCCGTTGACTTCTTTGTATCGTTCGTACTCCGTGTCCTCTCGGCCAAAGAGCTTGACCAGCAGCTGACCGCTGACGGAGAGCGTCTCATTGAGAATTCCGTTGATCTCGTCGTTGCAGGCCTGCGCCTCTCCCGCGAGCTTCCAGCGGTTTTTCCCGGCCATTCTGGTGGGCAGGGTGAACAGCGGGACGACCACGAGACCGACCAGCGCGAGCAGCCAGTTCTTTCTGAACATGGCAACGACAGCCACCACGAGTGTAATGCTGTTGGACAGGATGCTGGTGAATGTGCCCGAGATGACCGACTCAACGCCGGATATATCGCTGGTCATCCTCGTGATGATATCTCCCTGATTGGAGGAGGTAAAAAAGCGCTGAGACATCTTCTGCAGGTGACGGTACATCTCATTGCGCATGTCAAAGGAAATGTGCTGCGCAATCCAGCTGTTGAGGTAGCTCTCTCCCACGCCGATGAGGTTGGAGGAAAAGTGGAGAAGGAGTGAGAGCAGAATCAGGCGGATCAGGGCAGCGATGCCGTTGCCGATCCATCCGCCCATGTCCCTGCCGGTGAGCACGTCCACAATGTATCCTGTGAGAATCGAAGGGAACAGACTGCACACGGAGGACACGATGATACACACAAAGACGAGCATGAGCTGTCTCCAGTACGGCTTCAGGTAGGAGAAGACCCGCAGGAGCAGAGCTTTGGTGACCTTGGGCATGTTGTTTTTTTCTTCATCTGAAAGATAATGACCGCGGCCCATCGAACCGCCGGGGCCTGGTGGCATAAGCATACCTCCTGACTTTGTGCTTCAATAAAGGTTGATTTGCATGTGTCGCACTGAGTATATGCAGGAGGTTTCGGACGGTCAAGCGTTTCTGCGCGGACCGGGGATGCCCTTTCGTGATATGCAGATTCTGGAAAGCGTGCTATACTCGCGCAGTCGGGTGCTCAGACCCATAGAGCAGACAGGAGTGGAGGAAACAAGTTATGAAGTATAAGGGCGTTGAGAAGGTCCACGAGGGCAGATTCATCACCCGCTATGATGTAAAGTATGAGACCGCGCATGGGACGGAGAAAACCTACGAGATTGTCAGCAGAAACAGAAACATTCAGACGCTGGAGGATCTTCAGAACGGAAAGGCCGATTCCGTGGTCATGATCCTGACAGATGAAAAGAAGGAAAGAATTCTTGTCAGTCGCGAGTACCGCATGGCGATGGCGCAGTGGATCTATAATTTTCCCGCTGGCTTGATTGATCCCGGCGAGACGCCGGAGGAGAGCGCAAAGCGGGAATTGTGGGAGGAAACAGGGCTGAACCTTGTGCGCATCGATGATGTGCTGGACAACAGCTACAGTGCGATCGGCTTTTCCAATGAGCGGAATGTGTGCGTCTTCGGCGTAGCAGAGGGCAAGTTCCGGGAGAGTACGTCGGATGTGGAGGAGATCGTGCCGGGCTGGTATACAAAGGAAGAGATGAAAGCGCTTCTTCGGACGCAGGCGTTTGCGGCAAGAACACAGGCGTACTGCTACGCCTGGGCATATCAGTAAACGGCAGACAGTCCGCTTGCAGCCGAGCTTGACATATACCCCCATGGGGTATATGATCTTTCCCGACAGGAGGTGTTCTCTTTGGAAGAACAAGACGACTGCCAGCAGCGTCACAAGAAGCGCGACGCGGAGAATGTAAAAAAGCTGACCAATCGGCTCAGCCGGATTGAAGGTCAGATCCGGGGCCTCAGGAGCATGGTGGAGGAAGATGCCTACTGCACGGACATCCTGATCCAGGCTCAGGCAGCCGGTGCCGCCCTGAATGCGTTCTGCAAGGAACTGCTGGGTGAGCATATCCGCACGTGCGTAGCGGAGGATATCCGCAACGGAAAAGATGAGACCATTGAGGAGCTTGTCTGTACGCTGCAGAAACTGATGAAATAGAAAACGGTGACGATGGATGCGACAGTTCCAGGTAACGGGAATGAGCTGTGCAGCATGTGCGGCCAGGGTGGAAAAGGCTGTAAGTGCCGTGGACGGCGTGACGGGATGCTCGGTGAGTCTTCTCACCAATTCCATGGGCGTGGAAGGCAGTGCGGATGACAGTACGATCATCCGGGCCGTAGAACAGGCCGGATACGGTGCAAAGAGCAAGTCTCAGGCAGAGACACAAAAAGGAAACAGCATACAGGCTGAAGCGGAGGCTCTGGAGGATCATGAGACGCCCAGGCTGAAGAAACGGCTGATCGCCTCTGTCTGTGTTCTGACAGTCCTCATGTATTTCTCCATGGGCCACATGATGTGGGGCTGGCCGCTGCCGTCCTTCTTTGACGGCAACCACGTGGCGATGGGTCTTGTGCAGCTGCTGCTGACCATCATCGTGATGCTCATCAACAAGAAGTTCTTCGTGTCGGGCTTCCGCTCCGTGATGCATGGGGCGCCCAACATGGATACGCTGGTGGGGATGGGCAGTGCGGTTTCGTTCCTCTGGAGCGTGTATGTCCTGTTTGCCATGACGGATGCCCAGGTTCACGGAGGCACGGAAGCTGCGGCCGGCTGGATGCATCAGTTCTATTTTGAATCCGCCGCCATGATCCTCACCCTCATCACCGTCGGAAAGATGCTGGAGGCCAGGAGCAAGGGGAAGACCACAGACGCGCTCAAGGGCCTCATGAAGCTGGCGCCGAAAACGGCGGTGCTCGTAAGAGACGGGCAGGAAGTGACCGTGCCCATCGAAGAAGTCCAGATTGGGGACATCTTTGCAGTGCGGCCTGGTGAGGCAATCCCGGTGGATGGGATCGTTTTGGAGGGGAGTACTGCCGTCAACGAGTCTGCCCTGACCGGTGAATCCGTGCCGGTGGACAAGCAGGCAGGCGATGAGGTCCGCGCGGCCACGCTCAATCAGTCCGGCTTCATTCAGTGCCGGGCAGAGCGCGTGGGCGAGGACACGACCCTCAGCCAGATCATCCGGATGGTGTCGGACGCTGCGGCGACCAAGGCACCCATCGCAAAGATTGCGGACCGTGTGTCCGGAATCTTTGTGCCGGTTGTGATTGGGATCGCCGTTTTCACCACACTCATCTGGCTCCTCATCGGGAAGGATGTCGGGTTTGCCCTGGCCCGTGGCATCTCTGTTCTCGTGATCTCCTGCCCATGTGCGCTTGGCCTTGCGACGCCTGTGGCCATCATGGTGGGCAGCGGCGTGGGTGCACGGCATGGAATCCTGTTCAAGACGTCCGTGGCCCTGGAGGAGACGGGCAAGGCAGACATCGTCGTGCTGGACAAGACCGGCACCATCACCCGGGGTGAACCCGCGGTGACGGACGTGTATCCCGTCTCCATGGAGGAAGGGCAGTTCCTGGCGCTTGCAAAGGCCCTGGAAGCCAGAAGCGAGCATCCCCTGGCCAAGGCCATTGTCCGATATGAAACGGACGGAATAGCAGGGGATATGGACATACAGGATTTCCAGGTGCTGCCCGGGAATGGTCTGATGGGCACTGTGAACGGGCGGCCCGTTCATGCAGGAAGCCTGAAGTTTATCAGCGGGATCTATGCTGTAGACAAGGGCATCCGGGAAACGTGTGACAGGTATGCCAGGGAAGGTAAGACGCCGCTGCTGTTTGGCATGGACAGGCAGATCCTCGGTGTCATCGCCGTGGCGGACACCATCAAGGAGGACAGCGTAGAAGCCATCCGCCAGATGAAGGGCATGGGCCTGCATACGGTGATGCTCACGGGCGACAATCAGATCACGGCCGATGCCATTGGCACGCAGGTGGGCGTGGACGAGGTGGTGGCAGGCGTTCTGCCGGACGGCAAAGAGCAGGTGATCCGCCAGCTGCAGGAGCATGGGCACGTGATCATGGTGGGGGACGGCATCAACGATGCGCCCGCGCTGACGAGAGCGGAGATCGGGATGGCGATTGGCGCAGGCACTGACATCGCCATGGATGCGGCGGATCTTGTGCTGATGAATTCCCGCCTGACGGATGCCACAGCCGCGATCCGCCTGAGCAGATTCACCATCCGGAACATTCACGAGAATCTGTTCTGGGCCTTTATCTACAATATTATCGGCATTCCCCTGGCGGCAGGTGCGTTCATTTCCCTGTTTGGCTGGGAACTGAATCCGATGTTCGGTGCGGCGGCCATGAGCCTGTCCAGCTTCTGCGTGGTGTCCAACGCACTGCGCCTCAACTTCAAGGATATCTACGCCTCAGGGCGGGATAGATCCCGGAAAAACGGTCTGGAAGGGAAAAGGCTCCTTGCAGACAGCGCTTCCGGGGAAAATCAGGAACAGCTCGAAGAGCGACAAGAGAAACAAACAGAAAGGAAGGACAATCAGATGACAAAGACGATGAAGATCGACGGCATGATGTGTGAGCACTGCGAGGCCACAGTCAAGAAGGCCCTGGAGAAGCTGGAAGGCGTGCAGGAAGCGGTGGTCAGCCATGTGCAGGGCACAGCGGTTGTGACGCTGAGCGATTCGGTCGCAGATGACGTCCTCAAAAAGGCCGTGGAAGATAAGGACTACACGGTCAAGAGCATTGCCTGAGAAACGAGAGACGGATCGATATGACAGAAAAAAGCAGGAAAGGCAGTGCAGATCTGCCCTTCCTGCTTTTCACATATCACGGGGGAGACGGCAGATGAATGAGAAAACCCGGGCAGCAAGACCGTATTTCCATGGGAAACCCGTGCGGAGAATTGCCGGGCGGGACGATGATTTTCAGTGCGAGGAGGCAAAGCCCTTTTTCTTTTCCGGCAGCAGGCGCACAGGGATCCTGATGCTCCACGGTTTTACCGGGAGCGTGTCCCATATGCGGCCTCTCGGGGAAGTACTTCGAAACAAAGGCTATACGGTGATGGGCATCAACATTCCAGGTCATGCGGACAGCCTGGAGGCTCTTGAAGCAAACGGACAGGATGCATGGAAAAAGGCCTGCGAAGAGGCTGCGAAGCGTCTTCGGGCCTCCTGCGATCTGGTCATCGCCTGCGGCGTCAGCATGGGCGGTGTGCTCTCCATGATCCTGGCCGAGGAGAAACTCGTGGACGGGGTGATCTCTATCTCCGCACCATACGGCGTGAAACAGCCGGTGATGAAGTTCGGCCGTGCGATCTCAGGCATCAAGCCGCTGATTTACTGGAGAGAGAACGCTGAGCGGGCGCAGCAGATGATGCAGGGGTACGACAGGGGCTATGCCGGCTTTCCCGCAAAAAGCGCATCAGAGCTGTATGACCTGATCCAGGAGATGGTCAGAAACCTGGACCGTGTGGCATGCAGGGTTTACCTCATTCAGAGCAAGACGGATGATACCATACCGCTGGACAGCATGGAGAAGTTTGCGGGAAGACTGCAGCGGACCAGAACGGCACAGCTGGAGGATGCACCGCACATGTGCACCATATCCCGCCGGCATTTTGAGCAAGTGGCAGCGCTTGTCCTGGAGGGAGCTGCCTGGGTGGAGGGGACAGACCCGGGCGACCAATAAAAAAATCTCACAAAAAAGTGCCGCGGAAAGAAAAAAATGCTTGACACAAAGGCGCAACCGCAGTATTATACCATCTGTCGCCTGGAGCGACAGAATGACGCGGGGTAGAGCAGTTTGGTAGCTCGTCGGGCTCATAACCCGGAGGTCGTGGGTTCAAGTCCCACCCCCGCAACGCTATGGCTCCGTAGCTCAGTTGGCTAGAGCATTCGGTTCATACCCGGAGTGTCATTGGTTCGAGTCCAATCGGAGCCACTAAATCCGAACAGATTGTTCGGATTTTTCTTTTGCTGTCAATTGCCCTGAAATATCCCTACGACAAAAACCTCCTGACACCAGGAGGTTTTATGTTTTCCGGAAACGGAAAAGTCCTACATTCTGTCCAGAATCCGATTGAAGGATCGCAGGGATGTGTTGATGACTTCGATTTCCTGATGGGACACCTCGGTCTTCAGCAGTGTCATCTCTTCGAGAATGTACTGCTTTAACTGACTGTGGCATTGCTTCCCTTCCTCCGACAGACGGATCATCATTTTTCTGCGGTCTTTGGGGGAGCGCCATCTGACAATCATGCCCTTTGATTCAAGAGACTTCACCAGGGGATTCAGATTGGGCTTTGAAACGCCAAGTGTGTCTGACATTTCTGTCAGTGTCAGGTCCCTTTCGGCAATCAGGAAAAGGGACAGAATCTGATAGTACGTCAGATCGTATGCCTTCTGGATTTCCTCCATCCGAATCAGCTTCTTTGGAAAAACAGCCAGAAGATGCATCATGGAATTGACCAGCTCATCCAATACCCGCGGGTCTTCCTTCCGCTCTGACATGTACGCCACCTCCCTTGAGGCTGATCTGCCTTGTGCGAGATAATATCCCGTTTCTTCGGGGGCCAAGCGTAGCTCATCAAGCTAAGCAATGAAGATTGCAGGACCATTATATTTCCGGCTGAAAACGTATGACAAGAAAAAGCCTGTCCGATCTGGGTGGAAAATTTCCAGGTCGTTCAGGCGGTGGAATTATTCACAAAACGAATTTCCAGTTTTTTCCTGTTTCCAGGATTCGTGAACCTGAAACCGCTTCAGATAAGGGGATGCGGGCGTCACAGATCAGCATTTCCTCATCAGACGCTTGAAGAAGCGGACGGTGGTCAGCAGCGTGTCGATGGGCAGACGCTCATCATTTCCGTGGATCATCCTGCGCTCTTCCTTGCTCATGATCATGGGCGAGAAGCGGTAGACACGGTCACAGATCTCACTGTAGTGCCAGCTGTCGGAGGAAGCAAGCATGAGATACGGCGACACGAAGGTGTCATCCCAGGTCTCCGAGACAGCGCTGCAGATTGCCTCCCAGCCATCCCCGTCCGTGAGGGACACAGGGCTTGGATTTCTGCCCCAGGTACACTCGATCTGGACTTTTGGATTGTTCACGATTTTCTTCAGGCGCTCGATGACGCTCTCTGTGGTCTCACCCACGTTGATGCGGACATTGGCACCAATCCAGGGGTTGCTCGGCATGACGTTGAAGGCCTCGCTGCCTTCCATCTGGGTGAAGGCTGTGGTGGTGCGGGTGAGCGCATTGATCTCGCCCCCGATCAGGCGGCAGATGAGCACGATCAGGGGATGCAGAAGATCCGTGTTGGCAAAGATCACCCTGAATGGGAACGAGGCATGGCTCCCCATGCAGCGGAAGGTGGCCCTTGCGGCATCGGAGATCCGGACGGGGAAGGGATGCGTCTCCACCTTATGGACGGCGTCGGAGAGCATACGGATGGAGGAGCAGGAGGGCGGCGTGGAGGCATGCCCGCCGGCACCCGGGACAGAAAAGCGCACGGCCATGGTGCCCTTCTCGGCAATGCCGATCACGGCAGAGCGCATGCGGACACTGGGGAAGGCACCGCTGACGACGGCACCGCCCTCATCGAGCACAAAGGACGGGCGAATGCCTTTCTCCTTCAGGTACCTGACGATGGCAGGCGCGCCGAAGCCGTTGACCTCCTCGGTGCCGGAAAAGCACAGGTACAGATCGTGCTGCGGCTGATATCCCTCCCGGATGAGCGTGTCCGCAGCCTCGAGGATGCCAAGGAAGGTGCTTTTGGTGTCGATGGTGCCGCGGCCCCACATGACTCCGTCCTCGATGATGGCATCAAAGGGCGGCTTCGACCAGGACGGCTCGTGAACAGGCACAACATCATAGTGGGCCATGAGCACGGCACTGGAGGAACTGTCCTTTCCCTTCCAGCGGAAGACGAGACTTCGCGTGGAGGGCATGGTAAACTCGCAGACCTTGTGTACATTTGGGAAAAGCGACGGGAGAAGGCCGGTCAGACGATCAAATTCCTTTGGATCCTCTTTCTCGGGATCCGAGGACGAGACCGTGCGGCACCGAATCAGTGCCTGCATGTGGCGCACGGTGTCCTCCTCATGGATCTCTTCGTCCTTTGCGGCCCCAACTGCCTCGGGCATCTTTTCCGGCTTCAGGAGCAGGGCGCGGACCACGAGGATACAGATAAATATGAGCAGCAAAAGCAGAATATACAGGAGCATATGTATCACCTTTCAGGTCTCTGTCAGTCTTTCCTGCCGCGCTGCATGAGGCGGCCTGCCACATATGCGATGATCGCGCCCACCGGCACGAGAATGCCCACGGAGGACGAGAGGGAGGGCATGAGCAGGAAGAGGCAGATCATAAAGAGAAGCGGCGCGATGGCGAGCTTCCAGTTCTTGGAGATATACACAAGGCCGAGGGCACCCATGAGGGCCGGCATGATGGCGTCGAAGGCGGGCTTCAGGCCGGGATTCTCCAGAACGGGCTGCAGGAAGCGGATGCCGAAGACGCCGAGGGCGATCACGAGGGTCGTAACCAGGGAGGAGGTGGCAATGGCAATGGTGGAGATGACCTCTGCCTCCTCCGTGCCTGCCTTGGCGCCTGCGCCTTCCATGGCATTGAGTGCACAGGGCACCTTCAGCGTGCTGAGGCTTCCCGTCACAAAGGCGAGGTAGGTGCCGCCGGTGCCGAGCATCGGGGCGTAGGTCAGCACTTCAATGATGCCCACCGTCCAGAATACCGGCGCCACACCGAGCAGTCCCTTCAGAACGTCCTGAAAGGGCGGGAAGGCCTGGTAGCGAACAGAGATGGCAAGGGGAACCATCAGGAACATGAAGATGGCACTGGCCGTCCAGATCCGGCCCCACAGGTGCACGGAGTCCTCGTAGGTCATTGCCTGGGGTACACTGCGTTTGGTGCTGGCCATGCTTACACACCTCCCATCCATGAAGTCAGCGGAATTGCGGCTGCCATGCCGCAGAGCATGCACAGCGGCAGGGCATACTGCTCAAGCCACTGCCAGCCGGCCTTTCGAATCAGCAGCCCACACAGCCCCATGCATACCATGGAAACCAGGGCCACGGCCAGGGGAATGAAGCCCGGCAGCCCTGAGCGGATATCTGCAAACAGAAGGCCGGAGAAAGCGGAGATCATGCCGAGAAAGAGGCTGTCCGTGAGCAGGGTGCCCTTCGAGCTGTCCTTTTCCTGGATCGATACGACGCCCTTCTGGATCTTCCTGAGACCGAAGAGCACCACGACGATCCCGGAGAGAATGCCGAGTGTCATGACCCAGGAGATGGCCGAGAAGGTCACGGGATCGGTCACGAGCTCTGAGGTGGAGTGCAGGTTCATGGCGCTGGCGGCAGACTGGGCAGCCGGCAGCTCGTAGGTCAGCGCACCGAGCACGCTCAGGCGAAGCCAGGGAAGGGGCAGGCCGAGGAACTGGCTCAGTGAGATGACGCCGATGAGAATGGCCAGGGCCGGGGCAATGGTGAAGATGGCCGAGGCCGAGATGGTGCGCCGGATCATTTTCTGATCCATTTTCAGCACCTTCGCCTGGCGAAGGGCTCTCACGAGAAAAAAGATGGACTGGGCGATCACGAAGAGAATCACGATGCCGCAGATCACATACATGAAGGGGCTGTTTGGTGAAAAGTTCATAGGATCCGTCCTTTTCAAGATCTGTCAGGCTGCATGCGCGGCCTTTCTAATCGTATGCATGCAGGCCGTGTGGAAGAATACCAAAAAGGACAGGAAATGAAAAGCACAAAAACCCGTCCGGAGGACGGGCAGCTGTGCAGGATCAGAGCTTATTCTGGAGCGGATCGAAGGTGGTGCGCAGACGCTGAATCATCTCATCCACGGCCTGAAGGGAAATGTGGGTGGAGGGTGCTGACATACTGGCCGCATACAGCATCTGTCCCTCCTGATTAAAAATCGGAATGGAGACGGAACGCTTTCCATATAAGTGTTCCATATTATCCAACGCATAGCCCTGACTGCGGATGGTTTCAAGCTGCGCAAGGAGCTCATTTGGATCCGTGATGGTGAGACTGGTGTATGCCTTGAGCGGTTTTTTCAGGATCTCCCGGATGTCCGATTCTTCCATGTAGGCCAGGAAGAGCTTGCCGGAGCAGGTACAGTGCAGAGGTGCCGTCTCGCCCATGGCAGGGGCGTAGGAAAAAAGATCGGAGGGTGAGACACAGTAAAGGCACTGGATACAGGATGACTCCAGGGCTGCAATGGAACAGATCTTGTGCGTCTCATCTGAAAGCAACTTGAGTCGCGGATAAAAAACGGACCGGACATTCAGGTGCTCCAGTGCACTCCAGGAAAGGCCCAGGGTGTGCGTGGAGGGGTAATACTTGTTGCTGATCGGGTTTCTCTCCAGGTATCCGCACATGGCAAGGGTGCTGAGAATGTTATATACGGTGCTCTTCTGAAGGCCCAGCCGGTAGGCAATATCGGATGCACCCAGCTCCTGGGAGCAACCCGAGAAACAGTCAAGCACGGACATGGCCCGCGCGATGGTGCGTATGCTGCCTTCTGCTGAACTGTAAACGGCGTGCGCCGTATGGGAGCCCGGACCGTTCTGGGAGGGGGAGTGATGGACAGTCACATGATCACTTCCTTAGAAAAACCAATGCCCATAGAATACCCATGGTAACATCAATGGAAACATCAATGAATACGGAATCATTGTCCGGCAGAGAAAAGATCCGGAAAACATCAAAGCAAGCAGGAAAAAACATACAAAAAAGATTCTGCTCTAATCTTAAAAGGGCGGACATGCGTTGTCAAGTGACTGCGAGCATTTTTGGTGAAAAATAAAGCCAAATTTTACAGCATAAATCAGAACAAATTTTTGATGGGCATGCAGCCTCAGATGATGACAGCTGCCGGCGGGCAAAGATATCGGGGAATCAGGGCAGGGGAAGGCAGGGAAAAGGAAGACCTGCGGAGAAACAATAACTCAGACTGGTCTGCGCATGATCAGTCAAAGGGGTGACAGATTGCTGATGGAAAGAAGATGGGCGAGGGTCTGCCTGTGGTGCCTTCTGCTTGTCATCATGGCCCTGATCTTCGGCTTTTCCAGCGAGGATGGGGAGACGTCCATGGCGACCAGCGAGGTGATCGCCCGGCCCATTGCGGAGACCATTGCCCAGCGTAGAAAAGTGCCGAAGAGCCAGTTCAAACGGCTTTTGAACGATGTGCAGTGGTATGTGAGAAAGACAGCGCATTTTCTTGAATATGCGGCCCTCGGGGTCGTCCTGTATCTTCTGCATGCTTCCTATCACAGAAAGCAGCCAATGGTCTGGAGCGTGGTGCTCAGTGCTGTCTATGCCGGCACGGACGAGATACACCAGCTGCTCAGCGGCGAAAGGACCGGCATGTGGGAGGATGTGCTCCTGGATACATGCGGCGCCTTTGCAGGCGTGATGGCAGCGTTTCTGCTGCTGAAACTCTGCAGGTATATCGCTGAAAAAAGAAAAACCAAAACCCAATTTACATAAATCCCTGACATGAAAGGAATGGATAACTGCTTCCATGAAAGCACTGATCCTGAACTCCGGAACGGGAAGCCGGATGGGTATGCTGACGGCGGACGGCCCCAAATGCGGGACGCTCCTGAATGAATCTGCCGGCAAATCCGAAACCATTCTGTCCCGGCAGCTGCGTCTTCTCCACCTCGAGGGCGTGGATGAAGTGGTGATCACCACTGGAAAATGGGACGAGAAGATCCGGGACATCTGCAGGCCTTTTGAAGGACAGATGGAGTTTACCTTCATATATAACCCGGAATATGCAAATACCAACTATATCTATTCCATGTTCCTTGCAGGGGACATGGAGGATGATCTTGTGCTGATGCACGGGGACCTGGTGTTTCATCCCCTTGCCCTGCACAGCGTGCTTCAGAGTCCTGTCAGCTGCATGGCCGTGTCATCCACGGTGCCGCTGCCAGAAAAGGATTTCAAGGCCGTGATTCTGGATGGGACCATCCGGAAGGTCGGCATCGAGTTTTTTGACGATGCCATGGCGGCCCAGCCCCTGTACTACCTGAAAAAGAAGGACTGGCTTGTCTTCCGGGATGCGATCCGCAGTTTCTGCCGGGACGCGCAGGTGCACTGCTACGCAGAAAATGCCATGAACACGGTGACGGACCGGATGGATCTGCACCCCATGGACCTGAAGGATATCCTGTGCCAGGAGGTGGATACACCGGAGGATCTTCAGGTGGTGAAAGAACGCCTGAAGGACCTGGAGCACATGAAGGTCTATCTGAGCTTTTCCACGGATGTGCTGCACGCCGGGCATCTTCACCTGATCCACAGGGCGCAGGCCTACGGGCAGGTGTGTGTCGGCGTTCTGTCCGACGAGGCCGTGTCCAGCTACAAGCGCTTTCCGCTGCTCAGCGAAAAAGAGCGTGAGGAGATGTTCAGGAGCCTTCCGGGTGTGGAGGTGGTCAGCCAGAAGGAGCTGAGCTACCGGGAGAACCTGGAAGATCTGAGGCCTGATTTCGTGATGCACGGAGATGACTGGCGGGAAGGCTTTCAGGCACCCGTGCGAAGCGAGGTCATCAAGGTGCTGTCCGAGTGGGGCGGGACACTGGTGGAATACCCATACCGTCAGGACAGACGGCTGAAAATGCTGGAGGGCCGCGTGCGGGAGGAGCTGTCGCTTCCGGACAGCCGTCGGGCGAGGCTCAGAAAGCTGCTCGGCATGAAGGGGCTCATCACCGCCATGGAAGCCCATAGCGGAATCACCGGCCTGATCGTGGAAAATACCGCGGTCCTCGAGGACACGGGCGGTGCACACCAGTTCGATGCCATGTGGATCTCCTCGCTGTGTGACTCCACGGCAAAGGGAAAACCGGACATTGAGCTGGTGGACATGACCAGCAGATTCAGAACCATTGATGACATCATGGAGGTCACGACCAAGCCGATCATCTTCGACGGGGACACGGGCGGTCTGACAGAGCACTTTGTCTATACAGTCAGGACCCTGGAGCGCATGGGCGTGTCCATGGTCATCATCGAGGACAAGGTGGGGCTGAAGAAAAATTCTCTGTTTGGCAATGAGGTCCAGCAGACCCAGGACTCCATCGAACACTTTTCAGAGAAAATCCGGGCGGGAAAGAAGGCACAGAAGAGCCGGGACTTCATGATCTGCGCCAGGATCGAGAGCCTGATTCTCGAGCAGGGCATGGAGGATGCCCTGACAAGGGCTGCCGCCTTTACCAGAGCCGGCGCGGATGCCATCATGATCCACTCACGGAAAAAAGATCCTGCGGAAATCTTTGAGTTCCTCTCGCGCTTCCGCGCATCAGATCCACAGACGCCGCTTGTGGTGGTGCCTACCAGCTTCCACCAGGTCACGGAGGAGGAGTTCCGAAGGCGGGGTGCCAATGTGGTGATCTATGCAAATCAGCTGACCCGGGCAGGCTTCCCGGCCATGAAAAAGGCCGCGGAAACCATCCTGAAACATCACAGAGCCCTCGAATGCGATGAAATGCTGATGCCCTTCCAGGAGATCATTCGCCTGATCCCGGAGGAAATGTAAAACAGCATGTTCTGTAGCATGACTTTGCGACGACGAAGGAGCGATCTGAGTATACATGGGACTCATTCTGATTGAACTGTGCGGCGGCCTGGGCCTGTTTATCTCCGGCATGAACATGATGAGCCGGGGCATCGAGAAGGTGGCAGGCGACAGGCTGCGCGCCATCCTGGAGGCATTCACGCGAAACCGCTTCATGGGGCTGATGGTCGGACTGTTTTTTACCGCGGTGATCCAGTCCTCCAGTGCAGCCACGGCGATGGTGGTGACGTTCGTCAACTCCGCCCTCATGAATCTTTCCCAGGCCAGCGGCATCATCATGGGTGCCAATATCGGCACCACGGTCACGGCCCTCCTGGTGGCCTTCCGCCTGAGCGCAGTGGCGCCGCTGTTTATCCTGGCAGGTGCCGTGATGATGCACTATGTCAGAAACAACTTTGCAAGAAAGCTGGGCGAGGTGATCCTGGGCTTTGGCATCCTGTTTGTGGGCATTTCCTCCATGTCTGAGGCGATGACCGAGATGCGGGATGTGGAAGTGATCCGGAATGCCCTCCTCAATTTCACCAATCCCTTTCTCGGCGTGATCCTGGGCCTTGTGATCACCGCCGTGGTGCAGTCGTCCTCGGTCACGGTATCCATTCTGGTGGTCATGGGTGCCCAGGGGCTGGTGACGCTCGAGATCTGCATGTATGTGATCCTGGGCTGCAACATCGGTGCCTGCGCCTCGGCCGTGCTGGCCGCCATCGGGACGAAGAAGGAAGCACAGCGGGCCGCCATGATTCATGTGCTGTTCAATGTGTTCGGTACCATCCTGATCTTCCTGCTCCTCCTGTTTTTCACCCCGCAGATTTCATCCCTGATCCGCTTTTTGTCCGGCAGCGGCACGGATGCGGGCTCCCTTGGCAGAAACATTGCATGTGCGCATCTGCTATTCAAGGTGTTCCAGGTGATCGTCTTCTATCCCCTGATGGACGGCATCATTGGACTGACACGGATCATCATTCCGGGAGATGACGTGGCGGCGGAGGACAATGCCTTCCGTGTGCAGTACATCCTGGATGAAAGGCCCAATCCTGCAGTGGCCGTGTATCTTGCGGTGCAGGAGATGGAGCGCATGGCCCATATGGCCTTTGACAATCTGAATCTGGCGGTGGAGTGCCTTCTGGATGGAGATCTGGAGAAAGCCCAGAGGGTCATGGACACCGAGCAGTATATCGACTTCCTGGATGAGAAGATTTCAGACTATCTGGTCAAGATCAACCAGAACACTCTGCCACTGGCCGACATGGCCATGATCTCTGCCTATTTCCATGTCGTCAATGATATCGAGCGCATCGGCGACCACGCAGAGACCATTGTGGAGAATGTGCCGAGAATCTACAAACACGGCATCAAGTTGTCGAAAAAGAGTGTCCATGAGCTTCAGGACATGATGGCCCTGGTCAATCAGATCCTGGAGGAGTCGCTCGACATGTTCGTGAGCGGCAATATGACGAACATGCGGGAGATCACGCGGCTGGAGGACGCCATCGACGAGATGGAGCGCGACCTCACGAATCGGCACATCAAGCGCCTGAAGGAAGGCAAGTGCACCCCCCAGGCGGGCATCTATTACACCGATACGGTCTCCGGCCTGGAACGCGTGGGCGATCACGCGGTGAATATTGCCTTCTCCCTTCTGGAGGCGAAAAACGGCCGCCATCAGCCGCAGCTGGTGGAAGCCGCCGAGGGGACATGATGCTGGCACGCAGAATCATCCAAAAAACAGCACAAGAAAGGAACGTAAGACATGGGACAGATCAAAGTCGAAACCTGCCCGATTCAGGGACTGTATCTGATTGAGCCGACGGTGCACGGAGATGCACGGGGATACTTTGTGGAGACCTACAATGAGAAGGACATGGCAGAGCACGGACTGAACATGCACTTTGTACAGGACAACCAGTCCATGTCCGTGAAGGGCGTCCTGAGGGGACTGCACTACCAGAAGCAGTACACCCAGGGAAAGCTCGTGCGGGTGATCCGCGGTGAGGTCTTCGATGTGGCGGTGGACTTAAGACGCGGGTCCGAAACCTTCGGGAAGTGGTTCGGCACGGTCCTCTCCGCCGAAAACCACAGGCAGTTCTACATTTCGGAGGGCTTCGCCCATGGCTTTCTGGTGCTCTCGGATGAGGCGGAATTCTGCTACAAGGTGACCGATTTCTGGCATCCCGGCGACGAGGGCGGCCTCGCATGGAACGATCCTGACATTGGCATTGAGTGGCCGGAGGTGGTGGGAGATTATCCTGGCAGCGCGGATGCCTCCGGATATCGTCTTTCGGACGGCACGCCCCTCAACCTCTCGGAGAAGGACCAGAAGTGGGAGACGCTGAAAAACGGCTTCACGTTCTAAGAAACAATGAGCCGGGTGAAACAAGGTTTCACCCGGCTCAATTCATACGAGGACTTTTGTCTGCCACTTGTTTCCGTGAAGACGGATCAGGAAGCAGATGATCCTGCAGACCCAGTCGATCTGCATGGCCACCCAGACGCCGATGACCCCCATGTGGAAGGTCAGCCCGAAGAGATATCCGAAGATGATCCGGAAGACCGCCATGGAGATGGTGGACACGATCATGGTGAAGCGCGCATCCCCGGCCGCGCGCAGACTGTTGGGCAGCACGAAGGACAGCGGCCAGATGGTCATGGCACCGACGCCGTGGATCAGGATGATCTTCTGGGCCAGCGCCTCCGTCTCCGGGGAGAGATGAAAGGGCTTGCAGATCACGGGGAGCATGAGCAGAAGGATCAGGTTCAGCACATCCATGCACATATACGCGATACCGATCAGCCGCCAGGTGTACTTCCTGGCCTGACCGAACTCGTGTGCCCCGACGCACTGTCCGACCACGGTGATCATCCCGAGGCTTACCGCATTGCCGATGAGACACTGGATCGTGCCCATGGTGTTGCCCACCGCGTTGGCTGCGATGGAGACCGTGCCGAAGGTGGCGATCATGCGGACGAGCAGCAGCTTTCCGAACTGGAAGAGGCCGTTCTCCAGCCCGCCCGGGAGCCCGACGGACAGGATCTTCTTTGTCAGAACTCCGTGATGCTCTATGTGCCAGAAATCCGGATAGGGGATGACGGAGGAGGGATCAAAGAAGCGCGCGATGTACACGGAGGCCGCCATTCGGGACAGAAGGGTGGCAAGGCCGGCGCCGGCGGCACCCATGCGGAACCCGTAGATGGTGACGGCATTTCCTACGATATTGATGAGATTCATCAGGATCGAGGTGTGCAGCGTGGCCTTTGCATTGCCCATGGAACGAAGGAGCGCTGCCCCGGCGTTGTAGAGCCCGAGAAAGGGGAAGGAGAGCGCGGTCAGGAGAAAGTAAATCGCCGCGGCATCCATGACGTCCGGCTCAATGGAGCCAAACAGGAGGCGCAGCAGCTGCATGCGGAACACCAGGCACACCGTGGTAAAACACAGGGAGGAGGCGAGCACCACATACATGAGCTGTTTGGATGCCTGCCTTGCCTGGAGCGTGTCCTGGTGTCCCAGGTACTGGGATGTGACGACGGCACCGCCTGTGGCAAGGGCAGAGAGAATCTGGATCAGCAGCACGTTGATGGAGTCAACCAGGGACACGCCGCTGACGCTGGCCTCCCCGCCGTTGGAAACCATGACGGTATCTGCCATGCCGACCGTCACGGCAAGTGCAGTCTCGAGGATCAGGGGAATGAGCAGGCGCTTCAGATCTTCGCGGGAAAACATTTCCTTTGGGTCTGAGGCCTGAAGACGAACATGGCGCATGGGGTCACCTCCGCAGAGAAGCGGGAAAACGGGTCACGGGAGTACACATGGTCAGAAGAGCGCTGCGACAGGGAGATAGATCAGCGGGAGAAAGATGGCCGGCAGGAGGTTCCCGACCGGGATCTGCTTTTCGCGGATCATATTCGTGCCGATGGCTGCGATCAGAAGGCCGCCCACGGCACCCATCTCGGTGATCATGGTATCTGTCAGCACAGGTGCGACAAATCCGGCCAGAAGGGAGATCGTTCCCTGATAGATCAGCACCGAGAAGGCGCTGAGTCCCACACCGATGCCGAGCGTGCTCGTGAACATGATGGCAGTCAGCCCGTCGATGATCCCCTTGGCGATGAGCGTGGAATGGTCGCCGCGGATGCTTGAATCAATCGAGCCCACGATGGCCATGGCGCCCACGCAGTACACGAGGGTCGCCGTGACGAAGCCCCGCGCGATGCCGCCCTCCTGGGAAGCAGGGGAGGAGAGCTTTCGCTCAATCAGCTGTCCGAACCGGTTCAGTTTCTCCTCTATGTTGATGGCGCTGCCGATCACGGCGCCAAGCCCCATGCAGAGTATGACGCAGAGTGTATCCTGGGATTTGAGTGCGCCGGACATTCCGATGAGGACGGTGGCAAGTCCCATGGCGTTCATCAGGGCATGGTTCACACGCTCGGGGATGCCCTTTCGGAACAGGAGCCCCAGGAGTGTGCCAAGGAGAATCAGCGACGTATTGATGAGTGTACCGATCATACAGGCCTCCGGGTTGTCTAAAAAAACCTGCCCTTGCGGACAGGCTTTTTTGACTTTGATTACTGGATGCTCGCGGCTTCTTCTACGGGATAGACAGAAACCTTCTTCTTGTCCTTGCCGTGGCGCTCGAAACGGACGGTACCGCTGATCTTGGCGAACAGGGTGTCATCCTTGCCGATGCCAACATTCAGGCCGGGATGGAACTGGGTGCCGCGCTGGCGGACCAGAATGTTACCAGCCTGGGCGAACTGACCATCAGCCCGCTTCGGTCCAAGGCGCTTGGACTCAGAATCACGCCCGTTACGGGTGGAGCCCATACCTTTCTTATGAGCAAACAGCTGCAGATTCAGCTTCATCATGTTGATTTCCTCCGTTCATGAGTGGAAAGTCGTTGAATGGAAACATGGAGATTCCTGGGATACTCACAGGCAACATCATCTAGGCCCTGTTTCAGCGCCTTCATGAGAATCTGTGCACGGTCCATTGCCGCATCGTCCAGTTCGGGAAGTGTAAAGGCCAGAAAACCATCGTCACCGCCCCAAATATTTGGCCTGATCCCAAGAACTGATTCCAGCGCATTGACACAAGTGCAGGAAAGAACGGAAACTGCGGCACATACAATGTCAGAGCCGCTTTCAGCATAGCCGGAATGTCCCTTCCCCTCAAAGGCAGTGATGTTACCCTTTGAGTCCTGCGTCAAACGTGCCTGAATCATTATGCCTGAACCGCGGTAATTTCAACCTTGGTGTAGGGCTGACGATGACCGGTCTTGCGGTCATAGTTCTTCTTGGACTTGTACTTTCCAATCACAATCTTCTTGCCCTTGACCTGGGAAAGAATCTTGCCCTCCACCTTGGCGCCTTCCACCGTGGGATTGCCGACCTTGATGTCCCCGTCGCCGCCGAGAAGCAGCACGTCGAAGGAAACCGTTGCGCCATCTTCCTTGCTGATCTTGTCGACCAAGATCACGTCACCCTGAGAAACCCGATACTGTCTGCCGCCCGCAGCAATGATTGCATACATGAGCGCAGCACCTCCTGAAATATACTCGCCGGGATCATGAGGTTGTGCAGGTGCACATTATCTGACACCTCTCCCGAGCGGCTCAATTCATAATATTAGCATGGCAGGGCAGGTGCGTCAAGGGAAATTCAGCAGTCTGCGAGAAAGAATTTTACTTCCTCCGCCTGATCGCGAACCAGGAAGGCTGAGATGCCAAGGTGCATGGCGCACTCCACATTGGGGACAGAGTCATCGAGGAAGAGGGTGTTTTCCGCCTTCAGCTGATAGGTATCCAGAAGCAGATGGAAGATGGCGGGGTCGGGCTTTAAAAGGTGGCAGTTGCAGGAGAGGATCTTTCCGTCTGCATCAAGCAGGAACGGGAACCGCTCCGTCGCCCGCTGGAAGGCTTCCCTGTGGTAGTTACTTAAGAGGAAGACTTTTTTGCCGCTGGCCTGGCACAGATAGAAGACGGCTTTGCCCACCCCGATCTCGGTCTTGAGCTCGCACCACTCGCTGAGCGTCCTGTGAACAAGCGGCTGGAGCTCAGCGCTTCCCTTCGACATGATCTCCTCGGCCTCCTGGTATGAGATCACGCCCCGGTCCAGCTGCAGCCAGTAGGGCGTCTGAAAGACATGCTGCAGCACCAGTTTCTGCATGCCGGGATCCTCCGGATACAGCGCGCGGGCCGTCTCCGCGGGATCAAAGCGTACCAGGACGTTCCCGATATCGAAGATAACGTTGTCATAGTTTTCCCAGGGCATGATTTCGTAGAGATCCTGAATGAGACGGGGCATATCGTTCCTCCAAGCAGCTTGATTTCAGTGAGGTCCCAGGCGGGGATCATCCGCCAGCGATCATACGGTGAAGAGGAGTGAAAATCAAGGAAAGATGGGTGAGCGCTTGCATAACGCATGCAAAACGTTTATGCTTCACACGCTGTGAGGTGAGTGCATATGATCACGATCAGATCAGCCAGAATCGAGGACGCACAGGGGATGCTGGATATCTACCGTCCCTATGTGGAACACACGGCGATCACCTTTGAATGGACGGTACCCTCCCCTGAGGAGTTCCGGGAGCGCATCGGGAAAACGCTGTCTCACTACCCCTGTCTTGTGGCAGAGGAGAACGGAGAACTCTGCGGCTACGCCATGGGCGGAAGGTTTCATGAGCGCAGGGCGTATGACTGGTGCTCGGAGCTTTCGAGCTATGTGCGGGAGGATATGAAACGCAAAGGCATCGGACGAAAGCTGTATGCGGCCCTGGAGGAGCGGCTATGTGAGGCAGGCTTTGTGTGGGCCTACGCATGCATCGGCGTGCCGCATGAGGAAAGGGATCCGTATCTTACCTTTGACAGCGTCCGGTTCCATGAGCGCATGGGCTACGAAACATGCGGCCGCTTTGAGACGTGCGGGCTGAAGTTCAGTCGGTGGTATGACATGGTTTACATGCAAAAGCGCCTGAACATGTTCCCCGAACGTGTGCCGCATGAGGGCGACGGACAGGCACAATAATGAATACGAAGAAATCAAAATCATAGAAAGGATGACAGATATGTACAGAAAAGTTGCCTGGGAAGGCTACAGGGAAGAAGAGACTGCCAGGCTGGAAGCATTTGCAGCGGATTACAGGCGCTTCCTGGATGAAGGCAAGACCGAGCGGGAGTGCACAGCGTATGCTGAGGCACTTGCGAAGGAAAAGGGATTCAAAAACCTGGAGGACGTGGTGAAGAGCGGCGAGAAGCTGAAGAGCGGAGACCGCGTCTATGCCACCTGGATGGGGAAGGACATCATGACCTTCGTGGTCGGCTCCCGCCCCCTCGAGGAGGGCATGAGCATCCTGGGTGCCCACATCGACAGTCCCCGCATGGACGTCAAGCAGAATCCCCTCTATGAGGAGGAAGGCATCGCATATCTGGATACCCACTACTACGGCGGCATCAAGAAGTATCAGTGGGTGGCCATCCCGCTTGCCTTGCACGGCGTGGTGGTCAAAAAGGATGGAAGCAAGGTCACCTGGACCATCGGCGAAAAGGACAGTGATCCGGTATTTTATGTGTCTGACCTTCTGATCCATCTCTCCCAGGAGCAGCTGACCAAGCAGGCCAAGGATGTGATCGAGGGCGAGGCACTCAATCTGATCGTGGGCTCTCGGCCGCTGGTGTTCGGGGAAGATGACAAGGCGGACAAGAAAGATCCGGTCAAGCAGGCCGTGCTTCAGCTCCTCAGGGAACAGTACGGCATTGAGGAGGAAGATTTCATCTCGGCAGAGCTTGAGGTCGTACCTGCCGGCAAGAGCCGCGAGACGGGCTTTGACCGCAGCATGATCATCGGCTACGGACATGATGACAGGGTCTGTGCGTATCCCTCCCTGATGGCTGTGCTGAACTATGAGGGGACGCCGGAAAAGACGCTGTGCGCCATATTGACGGACAAGGAAGAGATCGGGTCTGTGGGTGCCACCGGCATGAACTCCCACTTCTTTGAGAACGTAGTGGCAGAGCTTCTCGATGCATGCGGCCAGTACAGCGATCTGACGCTTCGGAGAATGCTGCGCAACTCCAGGATGCTCTCCAGCGACGTGGCGGCCGGCTTTGATCCGAATTTTGCCTCCGTGTTTGAGAAGAAGAACGCGGCCCTCGTCGGTCACGGCGTGTGCTTCTCCAAGTTCACGGGCTCCAGGGGCAAGTCCGGCTCCAACGATGCCAACGCAGAGTATGTGGCCGAGATCCGCAGGATCATGGATGACAATGAGGTGGACTTCCAGACGGCCGAGCTTGGCAAGGTCGATGTGGGCGGCGGCGGAACCATCGCCTACATGTGCTCAAAGTATGGCATGAACGTGATCGATGCCGGCATCGCCGTGCTCAGCATGCATGCGCCCTTTGAGCTGATCTCCAAGGCGGACCTGTGGGAAGCTTACAAGTGCTATGCTGTCTTCCTGAAGGATGCCTGAGGGGGAGAGCAAGATGCCCGAACAGGGAACAACGCCTCAGGACGCCATGAGCGGGGCTGAGGTATACAGAAAGTATCTGCAGAACACGCTGGCCTCGGAGCAGCTCCAGGAGGCGATCATGCGCGGCGTCAGGGAAGGCGAGGATCCGGCAAAGCTGCTCCTCATGGCCGTACAGGCGATCGGGCGGATGACCGGGTCTGACCTGATCTATCAGGTGGTCAGGCGGAATCTCCTGGCGGTCTACGGTGAGGCCCTGGAGCAGGAGGCTCCTCTGGAGATCATGATTCAGGATGCGGAGGGCAGGCTTCAAAAGATTCTCGCTGCAGAAGCGGCAACGGAGGATCCTGAGATGAAGGAAGCGCTGCACCAGGCCGTGACCTCGCACCAGGCGCTGATCCGGCGGCTGCAGGAAAAGAAAGACAAACATTGAATTCACCCGTGTCCGGGGCCTTCCCAGGTGGGGAGGCCCCGGATCAGGGCGATTCTTACAAAAACACACAAAAAGAAATATGGATATCCTCTTGACACGAAGGACGGATCGTGTATAATAGCACACGTTGCCTGAAGGGGTATGGTGTAATGGTAACACGTGGGTCTCCAAAACCTTTGTTGAGGGTTCGAGTCCTTCTGCCCCTGTGTAAAGCTGTCCTTTGAAGAGGACAGCTTTCTTTTTGCTGAAAATGGGTGTAGAGCTTGCAGACAATATCACAGATTGTGCAGTATTTTCAGGTCCACGGCGTGTCCTACACGCTGCGCCATGCCGTCGAAAAAGAGAGCGAGCGGTATCTTAGGACCTGGGACAGACAGTTTCATCGCATGGAGTGTACGCAGGAGGAGCTTTCCTTTCAGAAGCATCATCCTCCGAAGGCAGGACTCCTCAGCATTGCCATACCGGTATACAACACACATCCCCATTTCCTGGAAGAGCTGCTGGAAAGCCTGAAGGGCCAGACCTACGAGGAGTGGGAAGCCTGCCTCTA
The DNA here is from genome assembly GCA_017460395.1 of Clostridia bacterium. GTDB lineage: Bacteria > Bacillota > Clostridia > Christensenellales > Aristaeellaceae > UBA2943. The sequence goes on from JAFUBA010000176.1 coordinate 28,474, forward strand.
TGACGCCAGCACCAAAGAAGAAACGATCAAGGTTCTGGACAGGTATGCCAAGGCGGATCCAAGGTTTCAGGTGGTGCATGCAAGGGATCTCGGCCGCGAAAACGAGGGGATCTCCGGCAATACAAACCGGGCCATGGAAATGTGCAGCGGCACGTTTCTGATCCTCTCAGACCACGACGATGTGCTGCCGCCCTGGGCGCTCTATGAGATGGCAAAAAAGATCGGGGAAGGCAAGTGGGATGTGGTCTACACCGATGAGGACAAGATCACAGAGGACGGACGCGTCCACACGGACGCCCACTGGAAGCCGGACCTGAGTCCTGACAGCCTGAGATCGGCCAATTACATGTGCCACCTTCTGGCCGTGAGAAAAAGTCTGGCCATGGAGGTGGGCGGGGAGCGGGCGTCCTTTGACGGCTCGCAGGATCATGACTTTTTCCTGCGTCTCATGGAGAAGACGGACCGGTTTGCCCACATCCCGCGCATCTGTTACCATTGGAGAAGTCTGAGCACCTCCATGAGCCATCTGAATCTGATGCGCTGCCTGGATGCCAGCCGGCGCGCCGTGGAGGAGCATGCCGCCCGCATCGGCTACCCGTGCCACGCCGAGGTGGAGGATGCCACATTGAGACTTGTGTACGACATCGTAAGACCCATGACGGTGGACGTGCTGGTGGTGGGGGAAACGCAGGCGGAGGCTGAGCGGGCGATCGCCGCACTTCAGAAGATGCACCTGATGGACGTGACGGGCTACAGTGCCGTCACAGCGCCCAAAGGGCAGCGCTGGGCTGCCATGAATCAGGCGGCCCTCAAGTCGAAGGCGGACGTGCTTCTCTTCCTGGATGCCCACGTGCATCCGCAGCATGCGTCCTTTGTCAGGGAGATGCTGATGTATGCCCAGCGGGAGGACGTGGGCGGCGTGACCGGCGCGCTCCTGTCCGGCACGCGGATCCGGCACGCAGGCTTTGCTGTGGGAAGCGGGATCCGGCATTTTGCCCAGTGCATTCAGTATCATCTGCCCCTGAAGGCCGGCGGGTGGCACCTCCTTGCACGGCAGAGCCATAACGTGGGCGCCCTGAGCGGCGCTTGCCTGATGGTCAGGCGGGACGCGTTTCGTCCCTTTGACGGTGTGTGCCGGGACGGCATGGAGGCCGTAGACTGGTCTATCCGCCAGATCGAATCAGGCTACCATCTGGTCTACACGCCGCACGCCGTGGCGCAGGTCGGCAACAGGTGCAGAGAGCTTCTGGTCCTGCGGGACAGGCAGGACGAAGCCGCCATTCGAAAAAGGCATCCAGACTACCTGGATCCATGCTGGAACCCGAATCTTCGCGGGAATAAGACGGACTACAGGACCAAACATATAAAAAAGGGGAAAAGAACAGATGAATGAACAGAAAGCAGCCTCCCTGAGGGAGGCCTTTGACAGATCGGTGGAGATGGTGAAAGGGCTGCCTGGCACCGTAGGGCTGTATCTTAAAGACATGGAGACCGGTCTCACTGCATCCTACAGGGCGGAGGAATCCGTCGGCGCCGCCAGCGTGATCAAGCTGTTCATCATGGCGGAAGCCTTCAGGCAGAGGGAGGAGGGCCTTCTCTCCTTCGATGAGGAAGTGACGATCCGGCAGGAGGACAAGATGCCTTCCTGCGGTGCACTGACCTACATGCACACGGGCCTTCGCGTCACCATTCGCGACCTGGTGGTGCTCATGATCATTGTGTCGGACAACTCGGCCACCAACCTTCTGATCGACCGCCTCGGCCTTGAGAACATCCAGAAGGAAATCGACCGGCTTGGGGCGAGCAACTGTGACATTCAGAGGAAACTCTGGCAGAGCGAGCTTTCCAGGAAGGGCATCCACAACCACGTGAGTGCCGCGGGCGTTGGACTGTTTATGGAAAAGCTTCTCAGGGGCGAGGTCGTCAGTGAGGAGAGCTCAAAGGAAATGCTCTCGATTCTCCTCGATCAGCGGCTCAACGGGAAGATGCCCTTCTATCTGCATTCCGAGGGGATCCGGTGTGCGCACAAAACCGGGGAGGATGACGGGATCACCCATGACTGCGGCATCATCTACGGCCCCTCGCCCAGGATTTTCTGCTTTGTCTCGGAGCATACGGATGTGCCGGAGGCAGAGCGGGTACTGCAGGAAGCGGCAAGGCTCGTGGCACATGCACAATAACAGCGAATGGAAAAAAGATATCTGGAAAAAGCCTTTCCAGGAGGAAACATGAGCAATTTCAGAGGTCCAGTCCGGAGGGCAAAAAAGGGCACCGTGCCGGTGATTCTTTTCTGTGCAGCCTGCATTCTCCTGAATTTTCTCGGGGTGCGCCTGGCACTCTTTCTGAAGCTCCCGATGTATCTTGACAGTGTCGGGACGGTGCTGGCCTCGGCGCTCGGCGGACTGGTGCCGGGCATCGCCGTCGGGTTTCTCACCAACATGATCAACGGCCTTTTCGACTACACCACGCTGTACTATGGGGTGATCAGCATTCTGATCGCCCTGACGGTATACCTGTTTGCCAGGCGGGACGGGCTGAAGACGTGGAAAGGGAAGATCCTGTGTACGCTTTTGCTCATTCTCATCGGCGGCGGGCTTGGGTCTGTGCTGACCTTCCTTCTCTACGGCGGTGGCCTTGGGGATGGCATTTCGGCGCCCTTGGTGAGTTGGATGCTGTCCAAAGGCATGGGGAACGTCTTTGAGGTGCAGCTCTACGTAGATCTTGGCATCGACACCCTGGACAAGATTGTCACGATGACGCTCGCATGTGTGGCTTTGCATTTTCTTGGGAGTGACGCACTCCAGCATTTCAACTATCTTGACTGGCGGCATCTCGACCGGGACATGTACGGGAAGGAGGAGCGAAAGCACTTCACCCGGAAGCTCTCGGTGGAGGGGAAAATCTCGGTGTTCATCATCTGTGCGACACTGGTGATTGCCCTCGTGGTGACGTGGATTACCTACCATCAGTTCAATGAGACCATCGTGCAGCTCCAGTCGGAAAAGGTGCAGGGCGTGGCAAGGCTGGTGGCATCCATCGTAGATCCGGAAAAGGTGGATACGTACCTTGCAGAAGGGGAACAGGCTGAGGGGTACACGGAGACCTTCAATCGGCTTCAGAAGATCCGGGACGAACTCCCGGATATCGAATACCTCTATGTCTACCAGATCCGGGAGGACGGCTGCCATGTGGTGTTTGATACGGATGCAGACGGTCTTGAAGGAGAAGTGGCCGGTACGGTGGTACCATTTGATGAGTCGTTTTCCGATGTTCTGCCGACTCTGCTCTCCGGCGGCCGCATCGATCCGATGATCTCAGATGACGCCTATGGCTGGCTCCTGACGGCCTACGAGCCGGTCTTGGACGCGGACGGCAGATGCGTATGCTATGCCGCAGCCGACGTCTCCATGCCGAAGCTTGTGTCCAATGAACAGGTCTTCCTCGTCCGGACCTTGTCTCTGTTCACCGGTTTCTTCGTGCTTCTCCTCAGCATCGGCATCTACCTTGCCAAGTACTTTCTCGCCATGCCCGTCAACGCCATGGCCATGGCTGCCGATGCATTCGTGTATGACAGCGAGGAGGGGAGAAGCGGCACACTCAAAAAGATCAAGGCCCTGGACATTCACACGGGGGATGAGATCGAAAACCTGTACGGTTCCCTGATGAAGACCACCGAGGATTCCGTGCGCTATATCACAGATGCCCAGAAGAATGCAGAAAAGCTACAGCGGCTGCAGAACGGCATGATCATGGTCCTTGCGGATCTCGTGGAAAGCCGGGATCAGACGACCGGAGCGCATGTGCGCAAGACCGCCATGTACTGCCGCATCATCATGGAACAGATGCGGAGGGAAGGAACATACAGGGATATCCTGACCGACGAGTTCATGGACGATGTGGAACACTCTGCACCCCTCCACGATATCGGCAAGATCATTGTACCCGACGCTGTCCTCAATAAGCCCGGACGTCTCACGGACGAGGAATTTGCAAAGATGAAGGAGCACACCTCGGCCGGGGAGAAGATCATCCATGACGCCATGAAAGCCGTGGCCGAAGAGGACAGCGGGTATCTCATGGAGGCCTGCAACCTGGCCGAGCACCACCACGAAAAGTGGAACGGCACCGGCTATCCTGAAGGGCTGAAGGGAGAGGAGATTCCGCTCTCGGCCAGGATCATGGCCGTGGCGGATGTGTTCGATGCGCTCGTTTCCCGGCGCTCCTACAAGGAACCGTTCCCGATCGATCAAGCGATGGACATCATCCGGGAGGGGGCCGGCAGCCACTTTGATCCCGCCGTGGCGGAGGCTTTCCTGCACGCGGAAGATCAGGTGCGAAAGGTGGCCGAGTTCAACCTGTCACAGGAAGAACAGGCCTGATCCTGCAAGACCGCGGTGCCATGCAGCAATAGAAATGCACGGGGACAGAAATGCTCTGTCCCCGTGCCATGTTTTCAGGCCTCCGGGAGTGCGGGTAAGGTCAGGTCCTCCACGCTGTCGATGCGCTTCTGGATGCTCCTCGTGCGTCCGAAGGCACGATCGATGGATTCCGCGGCCTGTTCAATGGACTGCCGGGTCTTTCCGAGCAGCAGTTCAAACTGCCCAAAGTCCCGCTTGACCTCGGACAGGAGCTGCCAGACCTCGCCGGTCCGCTTCTCGATGGCAAGCGTTCTGAAGCCCATCTGCAGTGCATTGAGGAGGGCCAGGAGGGTGCTGGGGCCTGCAATGACGACCCGCTGCTCCCGCTGGAGCTGTTCCACCAGCTCGGTGTCGCGAAGCACCTCCGCGTAGAGCCCCTCCACCGGAAGGAACATGATGGCAAAGTCCACGGTATGGGGCGGGACAATGTACTTTCCCGCAATGCGCTTTGCCTCTGTCTGGATGGCATGGCGGAGAACCTTTCTCTCCTGCTGGACCTTTTCCGGAATGCCCTCCTCACTTGCCTGGATCAGGCGAAGGTATGCCTCCTGCGGGAACTTGGAGTCGATGGCAAGATAGGTGAGGCTGCCGTCCCGGCCGGGAAGCCGGAGCGCAAACTCGACCCGCTCGGCGCTTCCCGGCACGACGGCCACGTTTTCGTCATACTGGCCGGGGGAGAGCATCTGAGACAGCAGCGCACCCAGCTGAATCTCGCCCCAGATTCCCCTGGTCTTTACATTGGTCAGAACCTTTTTGAGATCGCCGACGCCGCTGGCCAGCGTCTGCATTTCGCCAAGCCCCCGATAGACGGCCTCCAGACGCTTTGAGACCTGCTCAAAGCTCTCGGTGAGCTTCCGGTCAAGGGACGCCGTCAGTTTCTCGTCGACCGTCTTTCGCATCTCATCGAGCTGGTGGCGGTTCTCCTCGCGCAGCTGATGCATTCGCGCATCCATGGCGCCGAGCTGCAGTCTTGTCTCCTCCAGGATGCCGCGCAGGGATTCGTCCTGGCGGCGCATCTCCTGGGAGATGCGCTGCTGGAGGGCATCGTCCGAAGCCTGCTGGGTCTGCGTCCACTGGGACACGGTCTGCTGGAGGGCGGAGGTATGCTGCCATTCGTCCTGCCGCTGGGCATCCATGGCATCCAGGATGTCATCTGCCACCTGGTTCTGCAGCTGCTCAAGGCGCATCTGACGGTTCTGACCGTCCAATCGCGCATCCTTGAGCCGCATGAGGACCAGCAGCAGGAGAAACACGGTGCCGAGCAGAAGCAGGATCGCGATCAGGATGATTGTCCGGTCCATGATGGTCACAGCATTCACCACCTTTGGTGCCGCAATTCATAGCGGCCATGAAAATTCGATCACAGGAGAAAGATTATGAAAACCTTTCAGATTGGAAAAAAGGGCCTTCGCCTTTCGTGGAATGCCCCCGTCACGCTTTCCTTTGTAGCGGTCTGCGCTATTGCGCAGGTGCTGAATTTCCTTACGGGCGGTGCGAGCAACAGGGCTCTGTTCAGCGTCTATGCGTCATCGCTTCTGGATCCGCTGACCTACCTCCGGCTCGTGCTGCACGTGTTTGGCCACAGCGGCTGGGAGCATCTCATGAACAATGCCATGTATCTCCTGATCCTCGGCCCCATGCTGGAGGAAAAGTATGGCACGAAAAACATGGCGCTGGTCATCCTGATCACCGCCGTGGTGACGGGGCTCCTCAACATGATCCTCTTCCCGGATATCCGGCTGCTTGGTGCCAGCGGTGTGGTCTTTGCGATGATCCTCCTGTCATCCATCACATCGGCCGAGGACGGCTCCATTCCGGTGACCTTCCTCCTCGTGGTGCTCCTCTATATCGGACAGCAGATCTTCGAGGGGCTGACCATGGACGATCAGATCTCCCAGTTCACGCACATCGCAGGCGGTGCGGTGGGATCCGTGCTGGGCTTTGTCATGAACCGCAAAGGCACAGGGACGAAGACGCACAGTCTCTGAACCTCAGAAAGCCGTACCTTCCGGTACGGCTTTTCTTACATCTCACGGCGTCCGGCCATGGCCTTGGAGAGGGTCACCTCATCTGCATACTCAAGATCCAGTCCCACGGGGAGACCGTGAGCGATCCGGGTGACCTGAACACCCATGGGCTTGATGACCTTGGCCAGGTAGCTGGCGGTCGCTTCACCCTCAATGTCCGGCGAGGTGGCAAGGATGACCTCACTCACGCCGCCCTGCTGCAGCCTCTCCAGGAGCTCCGCAATCCGGATCTGGGAGGGTCCGATGCCGTCCATGGGGGAGAGGGTTCCCTGCAGGACATGATACAGGCCCTGGTAGTCGTGCATTCTTTCCATGGCGATGACGTCCTTCGGGTCCCGGACAACACAGATCTGTCCGTTGTGCCGCTTTTCATCTGCACATACCTGGCAGACCTCGTCCACGGAAAAATTGCCACAGACTTTGCAGTACCGGATCGCTTTCCGCCCCTGCCAGATGGCCGTGGCCATGTTGCGCACGTCCTCCAGCTCCATGCCGGCGATGTGGTAGGCGAGCCTTTGCGCTGTCTTTCGCCCGATGCCCGGCAGGTGCGACAGCTCATTCACCATGCGGGTGATGGGTTCCAGCTGCTCCATCTCAGAACAGTCCGCCCAGAGAGCCCATGCCCGCAGGCATCATGGCACTTGCTGCGGCTTCCTTGGCGTCATCCGCCTTCTTGACGGCCTCATTCAGAGCAGCGATGATCATGTCCTGGAGCATTTCCACATCCTCGGGGTCCACGACCTCGGGTTTGATGTTCAGTTCCTGGATCTCATGCTTTCCGTTGATCTTCACATTCACCATGCCGCCGCCGGAGGATGCCTCAAAGATCTGTGCTTCGATCTGGTCCGTCATCTGCTGCATCTGTGTCTGCATCTTCTGTGCCTGCGCCATCAGCTGCTGCATATTGATGCCGCCGCCATTGAATCCGAAACTGTTCCTCTTGCCCATGTTGATATCCTCCAAAATATAAATTAAGAAATATGAAATCTATCAATGTTTATGCATTCAGATCGGAGATCAGCTCCAGGCTGCCGGAGACCGTGGTCAGCCGGATCGAGGGGCCTTCCTCCTGAATGGAAACATTTTTCGTCAGAAGCCTGCCTGCGACGGTCTTCATGACCGCGTTGACGGTGGCCACAGGAGCCGTCAGGGAAATGCTGCCGCTGACTGCATTTCCGTCCACCTTCTCAAAGGGTGCGTCAAAGGTGAAGACACAGTTGGCCGTGATCGTGTTTACATGCACTGAAGGGCAGGTGACGCCCAGCATCTGTATGCTGCCGGAGACGGTGTGCACCTTGATCTCATTGGATACAAGGCGCGTAGAGAAGATCAGGCCGGACACGGTGCCAAGCTCCAGCGTCATGCTCTGAAGTGCGGCTGCCCTGATGTTTCCGCTGACCGTCTCGAGGCACAGATCGGTGCCGTCCACGTCCCTCACGTTCAGGTTGCCGGAGGTGGTATGAAGATCCAGAGCACCCTTCCAGTCCTGGGGAAGGCGGAGCGTGATGTGCATCCATTGTACGCCGATCAGGTTCGGCACACGGTCTCTCACGGGAAGATCCAGGGAGATGCGTCCATCCGCGTTTTCCAGCCGCAGCGCTTCCACGCTGTCATCATCGCCGGCCAAGAGCAGCTGAATGTCCTCGATTTCGTCACGGATCACATCCACCGATGCCCAGACCGCGTGCATGCAGATGGTATGGATGTCCATGGAAAAAAATGATTCCTGGCGGGTCATGCTGTTCTGTCCTTTCCGCCGTGGGCTGTCAATTGACTCAGGGAAAAGAGTCCGCAGATATAGTACGACACGGGCCACCTCTTGTCAATTCAACTGAAAAACCCGCAGCGCTCTGAGCGCTGCGGGAAAGGCTGCGTGCCATACGCATGCGGTGGTTTGTTATTCGCCCTTGGGCGCCTCATTCGTCTCCAGGGGCTCGTTCCGGACACTCACCAGCACATCCTCCATCAGGGCCATGATGCACGGGAAGCCTCTGGTGTCTGTATCCTGCACAGGAATCTCTTCGCTGAGCAGGGTGGAGGTACCGCTCTTTTGCTGGTCGATCATAAGACGCTGCGGAGATGTATGCAGCGCGCAGTACACAAGGTGCGTGCCGTTGGTTTTATTCCGGTTGAGGTTGAAGGCCTTGTAGCCCTTGGGCTTATGGTCCGGGCTTGAGAGGGACTGTTCGGGGACCCGCTTGCCATAGCCGCGCTCTGTCAGCAGCACCAGTTCGCTGTGCGGGGGAATCTCCTCCGCGATCAGCACCTGGTCGTCATCGCCTGACAGGATGATGGCGTGGCTTCCGGCCGTGGTTCTGCCCTGGATCGGCACGTCCTCCAGTTTCAGACGGTTGTACATGCCAAGGGCTGTGACCACGAGGAGATCCTGCGGGGCCTCCGGGGATGAGACCTGCATCACCCTGAGGATGCTGTCGCCTTCCTTGAGTGTGATGGCTGCGACCTTGCGCGTCCTGAGCGCATAGTCCTGGGCGTGGGAGCGCTTCAGGCGGCCTTTCTTTGTGAAGAACAGGACGTCCGGCTCCTGGCCCATCTGATCCGGTTTCTGGCAGATGACATGCAGTGCCTTCTCACCGTCCTCAAAATCCGACAGGATGCCTGCCAGCTGCTGGCCGCGATCCTTGGGCTTGCATTCGTTGATGGCACTGACCTTCAGGGCATAACAGTTGGCATGATCTGTGAAGATGTACAGCAATCTGTCGGTCTGCGTGTGGAAGAGGAACTGCGCGCTCTCACGCTCGTCCTCCTCCGGGGTGGGGAGGGGATTTCTCCTGTAGAGGGAGGGCGACATGCGCTTGAGCTGGCCGCCGCGGGTGAGGGCCACAACCACATCCTCGGGTGCCTGCGTGTTGTCGGAAGGATCGATGGCCACATCGTCCACCGCTTCAATGCTGGTGCGGCGCTCGTCTGCGTAGGATGTCTCAATCTCATGGAGCTCGTCCACGATGACCTTCATCAGCTTCTTCTCGCTGCCGAGGATGCCCTGAAGCTTCTTGATGAGCTTCTGCAGCTCCTCGAATTCTTTCCTCAGGGCCAGGATCTCCAGGTTGGTCAGACGCTGCAGGCGCATGTCGAGGATGGCCTGGGCCTGCACTTCATCAAGGGTGAAGGTCTGCATGAGCTGCTCGCGGGCTTCCTTGGGCGTCTTGCTTGCGCGGATCAGGCGGATGACCTCATCGAGGTTGTCCACGGCGATCATGAGGCCCTCGAGCACATGGGCGCGGGTTTCTGCCTGGTGCAGGTCATACTGGGTCCTTCGCGTCACCACATCCTTCTGGTGGTCGATGAAGTATCCGATCATGGTCTTGAGGCCCATCTGCTTCGGCTTTCCCTCTGCGATGGCGACCATGTTCACACCGAAGGTGACCTGAAGATCGGAGTAGCGGTAGAGATAGGCCAGGATCTTGTCCGGGTCCGCATCCCGCCTGACCTCGATCACGGCGCGAAGGCCCGTGCGGTCCGACTCATCCCGGATGTCATAGATGCCGCTGAGCGCTGCCTTCTTTTCGTCGCGCAGGGACTGGATCTTGGCGAGCATCTGCGCCTTGTTGACCTGATAGGGGATCTCGGTGATGACGATCAGCTTGCGGCCCTGCGAGGCGTCCTCCATGTGCACACGTGCCCTGACAGAGAGCTTGCTGCGGCCGGTTTCGTATCCTAAGCGGATCTCGTCGTTTTTGACCAGTACGCCGCCGGTGGGGAAGTCCGGCCCCGGGATGATTTCCATCAGTTCATCAAGGGTAATCTCCGGGTTTTCGATCTGCGCGATGGTGGCGCGGATGGCCTCGCCCAGGTTATGCGGCGGGATGTTGGTGGCAAGGCCGACCGCGATGCCGCTGGCGCCGTTCACCAGAAGATTGGGGAAGCGGGCCGGCAGCATGTCCGGCTCCTTCAGGGTATCGTCAAAGTTCAGTCGGAAGGGCACGGTATCCTTCTCGATGTCCCTGAGCATGAGCATGGCCAGGGGAGCCATTCTCGCTTCCGTATATCGCATGGCAGCGGCGCTGTCACCGTCGATGGAGCCGAAGTTTCCGTGACCGTCCACCATGGGCCCCCGCATGACAAAGCCCTGCGCCATGCGCACGAGGGCGTCATAGACGGAGGAGTCGCCGTGGGGGTGATATTTACCCAGGCAGTCGCCGACGATACGGGCGCACTTGCGGTGGGGCTTGTCGGGCGTGGTGCCCAGCTCCATCATCGTATAGAGGATGCGGCGCTGCACGGGCTTCAGGCCGTCCTCGACGCGGGGAAGGGCACGCTCGAGAATGACGTGCTCCGCATAGGGGATCATGGAATTGTGCATCACATCTTCCATGGTCATGGGTATGATGCGGTCGGGATCATCCTTGGCGATGGGCTGCTCCGCAGGTTTTTTTCTAGGCATCTGGCGATCCCTCCTTATCTTTCTCTGCCGGACGCTTCACGCTCGCGGGCCTGCTCCGGCGGCACCTCAAAGTTGTCCTGGCGGTTAAAGTCTGCATGGGCAGAAATATAATCGCGCCTTGGTTCCACCTTGTCGCCCATCAGGATCGTCACCAGGCGGTCCGCCTGAGCGGCATCCTCAATGGTGACTTTCATCAGCTTTCGCTGGCTGGGATCCATGGTGGTCTCCCAGAGCTGCTCCGGGTTCATTTCGCCAAGGCCCTTGTAGCGCTGCAGGGTATACCCCTTGCCGGCCTGGCGGGTCATCTTTTCCAGTTCCTTGTCATCGTAGGCATAGAAGACCTTATTCCCCTTGGCGATGCGGTAGAGGGGCGGCATACCGATGTACACATGCCCCGCCGTGATCAGATCCTTCATGTACCTGAAGAAGAAGGTGAGCAGGATGGCACGGATATGCGCGCCGTCCTGGTCTGCATCGGAGAGGATGATGACCTTGTGGTAGCGAAGGGAGGAGAGGGTGAAGTTTTCATCGATGGAGGTGCCAAGGGCGGTGATCAGGCTGCGGAACTCCTCGTTGCCAAGCACCTGATCCAGACGCTTCTTCTCCGCATTCAGCGGCTTTCCGCGAAGGGGCAGGATGGCCTGGAAGCGGCTGTCCCGGCCCTGCTTTGCGCTGCCGCCTGCGGAGTCGCCTTCCACGATGAACAGTTCGTTGTCCTCGGGGTTCTTCCCGCGGGCCGCGCTGAGTTTGCCGACCAGCGGGGCTGCATCCAGCTGGTTGGCCTTGCGCGCGTTGTCGCGGGTCTTGCGTGCGGCCTCGCGCACCTGGGATGCCTTGATCGCCTTCTGGATGATCTGCTGGCTGAACTCGGCGTTCTTGAGGTTATCCAGCCAGTCGATCAGCTTTTCGGTGATCATTGCCTCCACGATCGGACGAACCTCACTGTTGCCGAGGCGGCCCTTGGTCTGGCCCTCAAACTGCGGGTTCTTGACCATACAGGCGAGCACGCAGGTGAGGCCTTCCCGGAAGTCTTCGCCGGACAGATTGCTGTCCTTCTCCTTCAGGGCGCCGATACGGCGGGCATAATCATTCATGACCCTGGTGAAGGCCGTCTTGAAGCCGGTCTCATGGCTTCCGCCCTCGCCGGTGGGAATATTGTTCACATAGGAGAAGAGGGACTCGGTGTATCCGTCGTTGTACTGGATGGCACAGCGGCACACCACGCCGTCCTTCTTGGCTTCGAGGTAGATGACATCGCTGTTCAGGACCGTCTTGTCGTGGTTCAAATACCTGACATAGTCCATCACGCCGCCTTCGTAGTGGAAGACGGTGGTGCGGTTCTCAGGTTCCCTGATGCGCTCATCCGTGAAGGTGATCCTGAGCCCTCGGTTGAGGTAGGCAAGCTCCTGAAGCCGCCTTGCCACCACGTCCTGGTGGAACACGACATCCTCAAAGATGGAGGCGTCCGGATAGAAGCGGACCAGGGTGCCCTTGCGTCTCGTGCCGCCGATTCTCTGAAGGGGACCTGCAGGCTCGCCGGCATGGATCTTTCCGGTAGCCTCATCTTTATATGTATGAAAGAGCATTTTGTAGTGAACGCCGCCGACAAAGGAATCCACGCTCATGGAGGTGGACAGGGCGTTCACCACGGAGGCACCGACGCCGTGAAGGCCGCCGGAATACTCATAGTTCTCGTTGTTGAACTTGCCGCCTGCGTGGAGGCGGGTGTAGATCAACTCCACGCCGGTCACATGGAGGACGGGGTGCACATCGACCGGCACACCGCGTCCGTTGTCCGAGACGGAGGCGGAGCCGTCTGAATGAAGTGTCACCTCAATGGCGTCCGCATACCCGTTACTCGCCTCGTCGATCGCATTGTCCACAATCTCCCAGAGAAGATGATGCAGACCTCTGGAGGATGTTGTTCCGATATACATGCCGGGACGGAGCCGAACTGCTTCCAGACCTTCCAGCACCTGGATGTTTTGAGCTCCATAGCTCTGGGCAGAATGTTCCATACCAAACCAGCTTTCCTGAAGGATAAAATCTCAAAATACGCGTAAGAATCAGAAGAACGTTTCATTCAGACACAGGGGCCTGTGGCTCTGCCTGGTTTCTGGCCGAGAGAGACAGCCTCTTTCTGAGGTTGCGGCTGAGCACATCCACGACAGACTTCATGCTCATGCCCTCTGTGTGCAGAATCAGGTGCGCCCATTTTTTGTAGAGCGGGCAGCGCTCTGCATACAGGTCTGAGAATGACTGACCGGGGGACATGGTGACACCCCGCGCGTGCAGATCCTTGAGGCGAAGGAGCAGCGATTCCTCGGAAACTTCAAGGTACACAACGACCCCGATCTTCCTCAGGTGCTGCATGGCCTCCTGGCCGTAGACGACACTGCCGCCGGTGGCAATCACAGCACAGTGATCTTCGATGCCTGCACAGATCCTGTTTTCTGTCTCCCGAAAACCCTCCTGGCCGAGCTCGTCCAGGATCTGACTCAGTGGCATGTGCATCTGCTGCTCGATGACTCTGTCGGTATCCACAAAGTGCATCCCGAGAGACCTGGCCAGCCACTTACCGACGGTCGTTTTCCCGCAACCTGGCATCCCGATGAGGACCACATTGTCCATGAATTTCCTCCGCTCAAAACGAAATCATGTGGCACAGAGCTGCCGCAAAGAGCAAGAATACACGAAAAACCGGGGAGAGGCAACCTCTCCCCGGAAAAATCGCAATCAGTATGCAGTCTCGACAATGTCGATGCCCGTGTAGCGCTTGAGTCCTGTGCCGGCGGGAATCAGCTTGCCGATAATCACGTTCTCCTTCAGGCCGAGGAGCGGGTCCACCTTGCCGCGGATGGCAGCTTCGGTGAGCACGCGCGTGGTCTCCTGGAAGGAGGCGGCGGAGAGGAAACTGTCGGTCGCAAGCGCAGCCTTGGTGATGCCAAGGAGCACACGCTTTGCAGAAGCGGGATTCTTGCCCTGTTCCAGAGCTTCCCGGTTGGCGCGATCGAACTGGAAGATATCCACCATGGAGCCGGGCAGCAGCGCTGTCTCGCCGGCATCCTCGATGCGAACCTTGCGCAGCATCTGATGGATGATGACTTCGATATGCTTGTCTGCCACGTTCACGCCCTGGGACCGATACACCAGGAGCACTTCCTTGAGGAGGTAGTCCTGCACGGATTTTACACCCAGGATGCGCATGAGATCATGGGGATTGATGGAGCCGGGCACCATCACATCGCCTTCCTTGACGTGGTCGCCGTTCTTCACAGAGGGACGCGCGTTGTAGGCAATCTGATAGGACCTGGTGTCCTGAGGATTGATGTCGGAGGTCACCTGCAGCATGCGCTTGTTCTTGTTCATGACTTCCTGGACAGTACCGGAAATCTCGGTCAGAACAGCCTCGTGCTTCGGCTTGCGGGCCTCGAAGAGCTCCTCAACACGGGGAAGACCCTGTGTGATGTCCTCGGCACCGGCAACGCCGCCGGAGTGGAAGTTACGCATGGTGAGCTGAGTACCGGGTTCGCCGATGGCCTGAGCGGCGATGATGCCGACGGCTTCGCCAATGTCCACCTTGCCGCCGTGGGCCATGTTCATGCCGTAGCAGCGGGCGCAGACGCCGTTTTCGGTCTTGCAGGTCAGCACCGAGCGGACCATGGCGGACTTGACGCCGTGGGAGACCACATAGGAGGCCTTCTTGGCATCAATGGGCTCATTGAGATGAACCAGAATCTCGCCGGTCACAGGATCCTTGATGTCCTCGGCTGCCGTGCGGCCGCGCAGACGCTCTTCCATTTCCTCGACCATCTGGTTGCCGTTCTTGAGCTCGGACACCAGGATGCCGCGGACGGTCTTTTCGCCACGGGCTTCAAAGCAGTCCTCCTCGCGGATGATGACCTCCTGGCTGACGTCCACCAGACGACGGGTCAGATAACCGGAGTCGGCGGTACGAAGAGCGGTATCGGACAGAGCCTTGCGGCTGCCGTGGGAGGAGAGGAAGAACTCCAGCACGTTCAGACCTTCGCGGAAGTTGGCGCGGATAGGCAGCTCCACGGTCTTACCGGAGGGAGAAGCCATCAGGCCACGCATGCCGGCCAGCTGGGAGAGCTGTGCCTTGGAACCGCGGGCACCGGAATCGGTCATCATGAAGATGGGGTTGAACATGTCCATCTGGGGGAGAACCTGCTCGCGGAGGTTCTCCGTGCACTCGGTCCACAGGGCAATGACGCGGTTATAGCGCTCGTCCTCGGACAGTTCACCGGTCTGGTAGAAGTTGTTGATCTCTTCCACCTTAGCGTCATATTCGGCCAGCATTGCCTTTTTGGTGCTCGGCACGACGATATCGCCCACGGACACGGTGACGGCGGAGCGGGTAGCATACTTGTAACCGAGGGCCTTGATGTTGTCCAGGACCAGTGCGCACTTGTGTTCGCCCTGGGAGGCAAAGCACATGTCGACGATCTTGGCCAGGAATTTCTTGTCCACGACCTGGTCGATTTCCAGGGCAAACATGTCATCCAGGCAGGTCCTGGGCTTGAAGCCCATGTTCTGGGGGATGATCTCGTTGAAGATCAGCCGGCCCAGGGTACAGTCGATGATTCTTGAATCGGACTCGGTCCCGAAAGAACGGGTGACGCGGACACGGATCGGGGTCTGCAGGGAGATTTCATGGTTGAAATACGCCATCTCCGCTTCGCTCTGATCAATGAACACGCGGCCCTGATTCGGATCGCCCTGGTCCACGATGGTCAGGTAGTAGACACCGATCACCATATCCTGGGAGGGCTGAATGACGGGCTTGCCGTCCTGAGGCTTCAGAATGTTGTTGTGGCCGAGCATCAGGAAGCGGGCTTCGGCCTGAGCTTCCATGGAGAGCGGTACGTGGACAGCCATCTGGTCGCCGTCAAAGTCCGCGTTGAAGGCGGTGCAGGCGAGGGGATGTAGCTTGATGGCCTTGCCTTCCACCAGGACCGGCTCGAAGGCCTGGATGCCCAGACGGTGCAGGGTAGGAGCACGGTTGAGGAGCACCGGGTGATCCTTGATGACTTCTTCCAGGATATCCCAGATTTCGTTCCCGCCCTTTTCTACACGGCGCTTGGCAGCCTTTACATTGTTGGCCTTCTTGAGCGCCACCAGGCGCTCCATCACAAAGGGCTTGAAGAGCTCCAGAGCCATCTCCTTGGGGAGACCGCACTGGTGAAGCTTCAGTTCAGGACCGACCACGATAACCGAACGGCCGGAATAGTCCACGCGCTTGCCCAGCAGGTTCTGACGGAAACGTCCCTGCTTGCCGCGAAGAAGATCAGACAGAGACTTGAGCGCGCGGTTGCCGGGGCCAGTCACGGGACGTCCGCGGCGGCCGTTGTCAATCAGGGCGTCCACGGATTCCTGCAGCATGCGCTTCTCATTGCGCACGATGATGTCCGGAGCGCCAAGATCCAGAAGACGGCGCAGACGGTTGTTGCGGTTGATCACGCGGCGATAGAGGTCATTCAGGTCAGAGGTGGCAAAGCGGCCGCCTTCCAGCTGCACCATGGGGCGCAGATCCGGGGGAATGACCGGGACCACGTTCAGGATCATCCACTCGGGCTTGTTGCCGGAGGTGCGGAAGGATTCCACGACTTCCAGACGCTTGACCAGCTTGGTCCGCTTCTGGCTCTCGGTTTCCTTCAGCTGCTTGGTACGATCCTTGTCGATGGCAGCAATCTGTTCCTTGAGGGTCTTGCTGAGTTCATCCAGGTCCAGCGCACGGAGCATATCCTGAACGGCCTCCGCACCCATCTTGGCCACAAAGGAATTGCGGCCGCAGCGGGCTTCCACCTCATGGTACTTGGCATCGTCGATCAGCTCATACTGGGTAAGTCCGGTCACCGGGCCAAGGGCCGGGTCGTTGTTGCCGGGATCCAGCACGATGAACTTCACAAAGTAGAGCACCTGCTCCAGGATTCTGGGGGAGATTTCCAGCAGCATGCCCATGCGGCTGGGAATGCCCTTGAAGTACCAGATATGGCTGACAGGGGTAGCCAGTGCGATATGGCCCATGCGCTCACGGCGGACCTTGGCACGGGTGACCAGCACGCCGCACTTGTCGCACTTCTTTTCCTTGTCACGGTATTTGACACGCTTGTATTTTCCGCAGGCGCACTCCCAGTCCTTGGTGGGTCCGAAAATACGCTCGCAGTAAAGACCATCCCGCTCCGGCTTGAGGGTACGGTAGTTGATGGTTTCTGGTTTGGTCACTTCGCCCTTGGACCAATTCAGGATCTGCTCGGGTGAGGCCATGAGGATCTGAATGGAGTCCAGATTGGACAGTTCAAACAAACAGGGTCACGCTCCCTTCCGCGATACACCCCAGACCGGCATTCTCGCCGGTCCGGGGAGTGAAAAGCGATGAATCAGTTGAATGGGAAGAGTCGTCATAGATGAAGATCCGGTCTGTCCCTGCGATCATGTGATCAGAAATCGAGATCAAGGTTCAGGGAGTTGGGATCAATCTCATCCTCATCGGTGTCCAGATCAAAGTCGGCCAGGGTGAATTTCCGCTCCACCACGTCCTCATACTGCTGATCAGACATGAGCTCAGTGCGGGACGGCTCGGCGTTCTGCTCATCATCCATACGGATGCCGTTGTCGGTGGGTACCGTGTCTTCCGGATCCAGCTCGGGGATCTCAATGATCTGCTTGTTGGCATCCAGCACGCGGATATCCAGACACAGGGCCTGCAGTTCCTTGACAAGCACCTTGAAGGACTCAGGCACGCCGGGGTTGGGGATGTTCTGGCCCTTGACGATGGCCTCATATGTCTTTACACGGCCCACGGTGTCATCCGACTTGAAGGTCAGAATCTCCTGCAGCGTATTGGCAGCGCCGTAGGCTTCCAGTGCCCAGACCTCCATCTCGCCAAAGCGCTGGCCGCCGAACTGGGCTTTGCCGCCCAGAGGCTGCTGCGTGACCAGGGAGTAGGGACCGGTGGAACGGGCATGCATCTTGTCGTCCACCAGATGGTGGAGCTTGAGGAAGTACATGATGCCGACCGTGACGGGATGTTCGAAGGGATCGCCTGTGCGGCCATCATAGACAGTAAACTTGCCGCTCTTGTCCATGCCGGCTTTTTCCAGGGTCTCCGTGATCTCCTCATAGGTGGCGCCGTCAAAGACGGGGGTGGCAATATGCCAGCCCAGTGCCTTGGCTGCCATGCCCAGATGCACTTCCAGCACCTGACCGATGTTCATACGGCTAGGCACGCCCATGGGGTTGAGCACGATCTGAAGCGGTGTACCGTCGGGCAGGAAGGGCATGTCCTCTTCGCGGAGAACGCGGCTGACAACGCCCTTGTTGCCATGACGGCCTGCCATCTTGTCGCCCACCTGAATCTTACGCTTCTGGGCGATATAGACGCGGACCATCTTGTTGACGCCGGGTGCCAGTTCGTCCTTGTTTTCACGGGTGAAGATCTTGACATCGACCACGATGCCGCCTTCGCCGTGCGGCACGCGCAGGGAGGTGTCGCGGACCTCGCGGGATTTCTCACCAAAGATGGCACGAAGCAGCCGGTCTTCTGCGGTCAGGTCGGTTTCGCCCTTCGGCGTGACCTTGCCCACCAGAATGTCACCCGGGTGCACCTCGGCGCCAATGCGCACGATGCCGTCTTCATCGAGATCCTTGATGGCCTCATCGCCGACGTTGGGAATATCGCGGGTAATCTCCTCGGGACCCTGCTTGGTTTCGCGGGCCTCGGATTCCTGGGATTCAATGTGAATGGAAGTGTAGATATCTTCCTTGACCAGCTTCTCGTTGAGAAGCACGGCGTCCTCGTAGTTGTAGCCTTCCCAGGTCATGAAACCGATGAGGGCGTTGCGGCCAAGACCGATCTCACCCTTTTCAGTGGAGGGACCGTCGGCCAGGAGGTCGCCGGCCTCAATCTTCTGGCCCTGGGAGACCACGGGTCGCTGGTTGATGCAGGTGCCCTGGTTGGAACGGGCAAACTTGTGCAGGCGGTAATTGTGACGCTCGCCGTATACGTCCTGAATGACGATGTGATCCGCGTCCACCTTCTCGACGGTGCCGCTCTCCTTGGCCAGGATGCAGACACCGGAGTCGTGGCCGGCCTTGAATTCCATGCCGGTGCCCACAATAGGTGCTTCCGGCACCAGAAGCGGCACAGCCTGACGCTGCATGTTGGATCCCATCAGGGCGCGGGTAGCGTCATCGTTTTCAAGGAAGGGGACCATGGCAGTGGCAACAGACACCACCTGGCGGGGAGAAACGTCGATGAAGTCGACCTGATCTGCAGGAACGAGAATGTAGTCGGCTTTCTTTCTGACCTGAATGTAGGCGTTCTTGAAGGTGCCGTCCTCCTCAAGGGGCTCATGGGCGGTGCCAATCTGGTAGAGATCCTCGGCATCCGCTGTCATGTATACGACTTCCCTGGTGACACGGCGGTGTTCCTTGTCCACCTTGCGGTAGGGAGCTTCAATGAAACCGTATTCATTGATGCGGGCGTAGCTCGCAAGAGAACCGATCAGACCGATGTTGGGTCCTTCAGGCGTTTCAATGGGGCAGATGCGTGCATAGTGGCTGTAATGCACGTCGCGGACCTCAAATGAAGCGCGATCGCGGTTGAGACCGCCGGGACCCAGAGCGCTCAGACGGCGTTTATGTGTAAGCTCTGCCAGAGGGTTCGGCTGATCCATGAACTGACTGAGCTGTGAGGAACCGAAAAATTCCTTGATGGCGGAAGAAACGGGACGGATATTGATCAGGTCGCCGGGACGAACGTCCACAGCATCCTGAATGGCCATACGCTCGCGAACCACGCGCTCGAGGCGGCTCATGCCGATGCGCAGCTGGTTCTGCAGCAGCTCGCCCACACTGCGGAGACGACGGTTGCCGAGATGGTCGATGTCGTCGCAGGTGCCGATGCCGTAGGGGAGTCCGAGAATGTAGCTGATGGACGCCACCATGTCGTCGGGCAGAATGTGCTTGGGCATGAGGAGAGCCAGATTGCTCTGAAGATTGGTGCGAAGTGTATCGGGGGTGGACTCTGCAAGAATCATCTTGAGGACGGGGGCAAACACCATTTCGTTGATGCCC
Source organism: Clostridia bacterium (assembly GCA_017460395.1). GTDB lineage: Bacteria > Bacillota > Clostridia > Christensenellales > Aristaeellaceae > UBA2943. Next base: position 48,420 of record JAFUBA010000176.1, read on the forward strand.
ACTTCCTTGGGATCAAAGTCCAGATATGCGGCTGCATCAATGAAGTTGTTTCCAACAACCCTGTGGATCGCGCCTTCGACATCCACGTCCACGCTGTTGATGCAGGCGTTCTGGATCTCAACGGCTACCTCAGGGGTAATGACGGAGCCTGCTTCGACCAGGACTTCGCCGGTTTCCTCGCTGACGATATCGTTGGCTGCGATGTGTCCGGTAATTCTGGCTGACAGTGCAAGCTTCTTATTGAACTTATAGCGGCCGACCCGCATCAGGTCGTAGCGCTTGGTGTCGTAGAAATATGCATCGAACAGCTTGGTGGCGCTGTCCTCGGAGGCGGGTTCGCCAGGCTTCTGCTTTTTGTAGATCTCAATGAGACCTTCTGCCTGGTTGGTGGCACCGTCGCCTTTCTCCAGCGTGGCCTTCAGACGCTCATCATCACCCAGCAGCTGACGGATCTGCTCGTCTGTGCCGTAACCGATGGCGCGAAGCAGAACCGTGATGGGAAGTTTGCGGTTGCGGTCAATACGCACCCAGAGTACGTTGTTCGAGTCTGTTTCGTACTCGATCCAGGCACCGCGGTTGGGAATGATCTGGCCGGCATACAGTGCATTACCGGACTTGTCCCTTGCCATCGTGTAGTAAGCACCGGGGGAACGGACAAGCTGGGAAACGATGACACGCTCGGCACCGTTGATGACGAATGTGCCATGCTCTGTCATGAGAGGGAAATCTCCCATGAACACGTCAGATTCCTTGATTTCACCGGTTTCCCGGTTGGTCAGACGGACGAACACCTTCAGAGGTGCAGCATACGTCATGTCACGCTCACGGCATCTCTCTACGCTGTTTTTCGGCTCGTCCAGGGAGTAATCCACAAACTGAAGCCTCAGATTCCCATTGTAGTCTTCAATGGGAGAAACATCATTAAGGACCTCACGCAGATCGTAATCCAGAAATCTCTGATATGAGTTCTTCTGAACTTCAATCAGATCAGGCATTTCCTGAACTTCCTCGATGTTAGAGAAGCTCATGCGTGTCCGCAGCTTCCCCATTTGAACTTCATGCACCATCGAAAGCCATCACCCCTTACATCGTCCGATCAGCATCCTCTGTCCCAGGGATCAGGAATTTGCTCTTGCAATTTGTGCGGGTGCTCTGTAGAATAAAGAGCGCACAAATACACACAGCAAATGATACTGAGTCAATCATAGAGTATAGCGCTATAGACATGCCTCGTCAATGGATAAACAGAGAAAAATTATGGACATATGATACATGATCTAAGCAAAGAGAGCGCATCAGTGGTTGTGCGAAAGCATCAGTGCATGATTGTGTCAAGGAGGGACAAAACTTGAGGAGCCTCGGCAGGCTATTTTTTTTGGTTTTCTGTATCGTGGTGCTGTCATCCTCTGCCTGTGCTGCGGGATGGAAGGCGCTGGACATTGAAAGCGGATATGGGAAGACGCTGATCGATCATATCAATCACCCGGAAACAGAACCGGATTTTTCTCTGGATATGTCCCAGGACATTCTTGAGGTCGCATTTCCCAAGATCAAAGAGTGCGACGCAGCACTTCTCAGATTTCAGGGAGAAACCATGCTCATTGACTGCGGTGAAGTCCGGCAGGTGAGCGCAGTGCAGGAGATGCTGAGTGCCATGCATGTGACAAACCTGAGTTCTGTGCTGATCACGCATCCGCATCCTGATCATGCAGGCGGCCTGCGCACCCTCGCGGAGACGATGCCGATCGGAAAAATCTACGTATGCTTCCCACATGACGAGAATGCCGTCATGCAGGAAGTGATCGCTGTGAGCGAGCAGTATGACATTCCGGTCGTGGATTTCGGGGATGAGGATGACATCCCCCTGGGAGAACTCAATCTTCACGCATATATTAAGGTAGAAAAAGGTTTTACCGTGAATAACCGCTCTCCGCTTCTTCGTCTTCAGTACGGGGAGAGGGTCATGCATTTTGCATCGGATATGGAACGTCTGGCTCTGCGAAAGGCCGGGAATGAGATTCCGCCCGAAATGCTGAAGACCGAAATTCTCAAGTATCCGCATCATGGAAAGGATCCCCTGGTCCATGAATACTGGATTCCGACAGCGCTGGAGCTGACTGTGATCACTTCAGATCATGCCACCCGAAACGGGAAGGTGGACGTCATTCAGAATAAGCACTGGCCGTGCCTTTTTACCTATGACGGAATGATTCTGATCAGGAGCGACGGGAAAAGCTGGCTGGTGGAGCGGCTGGAAGATGATGGGTACAGTCAGGCGCCAGATGAAGCGCCCGGGAAGGAAACAACCGAAGACGGAGCAATCGTCGTCCGGGTAGGTTCGTGACAGGCTTTTCTTGCGCACATCTCACAAGGCAACCAAAGGAACGGGGAGGATTCAGACATGTACCTATATGAGACACATATGCATACCGTCATCTCCAGTGCATGCGGGAAGTCTGCAGGAAAAGAGCATGTACGGCTTTACCGTGACAAGGGATATCAGGGCGTATTTGTGACGGATCATTTCTTCGGAGGGAATACGTGTGTGCCCAGAGATCTTCCCTGGAGCGAATGGGCAAAGCGGTTTCACGCCGGATTTGAAGATGTCTGGAACGAAGGACAGAAGGTGGGCCTGGATGTCTTCTTCGGCTGGGAGCAGTGTTACGCTGACGATGAATATCTTGTATATGGACTGGATCTCAACTGGCTCATACAGCATCCTGAGATTGCCACATGTACGCGGCAGCGGCAGCTGGAGCTCATCCATGAGGGCGGCGGATGTGTGATCCAGGCGCATCCCTTCAGGTTCAGGGCATATAACCGCTATGTACGGCTGGGACTCAGGTTCTGTGATGGCATTGAGGCTGCCAACAAGGGAAACGTAGCCCGCTGGGATGTGTATGCAAGACATATGGGTCTTATGTACAGAAAAGTGATGACGGCAGGGTCTGACAATCACGACAGCACCAGGATCGGGCCGAATGAAGATGTGTTTGGCGTGGCGCTTGAAAAGAAGCTATCGTGTGGTCAGGATTACGCTAGGGTGATTCTAAAAGAAAAGGAAAGACTGGAGACGGACCAGTCTCTGTCACCGGAGCATACCGCAGTTGGTCTTCATGTGCCGGATGGACGGTTTGAGCTTGCAGAGGGGGAACAGGAACCGGAAGATTCCTGGTTCCTCGATGAGCATGAACAGCGCGTACCGACACATCTGTATTTTGACACGTATCCCGCAAGGCAGGTATGAGGGCCAGGAGGAATACAGGTGACATATTCTGACAGATTTGCCCGCAGGAAATCCTGCGGGCAAAAAAACTTCATGATTTTGTGCTTTTTCTGTATGAAATCCGGTTGACAGCACAATTCCGCCATGCTAATATGGCCAAGTTGGAATGCAGGGTCATTCTGCGCTTTTTTCACGCAGATGATTCTCGAGACAGAGGAGGGAAGTCTCATGGAAACCCTTAGGAATGCCCGGGAAAAGGTTGTGGGCACCAAGCAGGTGCTGCGGGCCATCAAGGGAGGAAGACTGTCCCGAGTCTATCTTGCCAACGATGCTGATACCTTCATGTTCCAGAACGTGATCAGAGCAGCTGAAGCTGCAGCCGTTCCGGTTGTGCGGGTACCATCCATGAAGGAGCTTGGAGAAGCGTGCGGCGTGGAAGTTGCAGCCGTAACCGCGGGAATTCTCCAATAACTCTTTCACCTATTTTACTATGCCTACAAGTTTCCGAGGGTTGCGGAAATTTTGGGGATAAATATTTGGAGGTGCTTCCATGCCCACGATCAATCAGTTGATCCGTAAGGGACGGGAAAAGGCAACGAACAAGTCTACTGCGCCCATTCTGCAGGGCTGCCCGCAGAAGCGCGGTGTGTGCCTGAGCGTGAAGACCACCACGCCCAAAAAGCCTAATTCTGCCCTTCGGAAGATCGCCCGTATCCGCCTGACGAACTCCATCGAAGGCACTTGCTACATTCCCGGCGAAGGCCACAATCTTCAGGAGCACAGCGTGGTTCTGATCCGTGGCGGCCGTGTACGCGATCTGCCTGGTGTTCGTTACCACATCATCCGTGGTGCTCTGGATACGGCCGGCGTAGCCAAGAGGATGCAGGCTCGCTCCCGCTACGGCGCCAAGCGGCCCAAGAAGTAAGCAGCCCACTGGAAATATGATGACAGGTCATGTCCCTGACGATCTTCTCTTTCGGCACCGTTTTCCGTTTCTGCCCCTGGAACCGGGCAGGGACGTCAGACGGAAGGCCGGTTTCAGGGAACCGTCTTGTAGAAGACGGAGGAAATGTGATGCTGACGCATTTCTGGTTGACAGCATATTTCCTGCTGCATAAAAGCATCTGAATGCTATTGCAAACAATTAGGAGGGAATTTTATGCCTCGTCGCGGTTTTGTACCCAAGCGCGAAGTGCTGCCGGATCCTGTTCTGGGAACCACGGTGGCAACGAAGCTGATCAATCAGATCATGCTCGACGGCAAGCGCGGTGTAGCTCAGTCCGTGTGCTACAGCGCTTTTGAGACCATCAGCCAGAAGACTGGCAAGGATGGCAATGAAGTTTTCCAGGCTGCTCTTGCGAACGTTTCTCCTTCCCTGGAAGTGAAGGCCCGCCGCGTCGGTGGTGCTACCTACCAGGTCCCGATTGAGATTCGTCCTGAGCGCCGCCAGACCCTGGCCCTGCGCTGGATCGTGGACTTCGCCCGCAAACGCGGTGAGAAGACCATGGCTGACCGTCTGGCCGCTGAGATTATGGACGCTGCCAATAACACCGGTGCATCCGTAAAGCGTAAGGAAGAAATGCACCGTATGGCAGAGGCCAACAAGGCGTTTGCACACTATCGCTGGTAATACGGCGAAGCGCAGATTCCTGGCACTCGCCTGATCTCAGAAAGGAGCAAATTACTGCATGGGCAGGAGCCACACGCTCGATAGAGTCAGAAATATCGGTATCATGGCACACATCGATGCCGGTAAGACGACCACAACGGAACGTATTCTGTTCTACACTGGCAAAGTCCATAAGATGGGTGAAACGCATGAAGGCGGAGCAACCATGGACTGGATGGCCCAGGAGCAGGAGCGCGGTATCACCATCACCAGTGCTGCTACCACAGCTATCTGGCATGACCCGCGCGATCCTGAAAACAAGAACAAGACTTATCGAATCAACATCATCGACACCCCCGGTCACGTGGACTTCACCGTGGAAGTGGAACGAAGCCTTCGCGTGCTGGACGGCGCTGTATGCGTGTTCTGCGCAAAGGGCGGTGTCGAGCCTCAGTCTGAAACCGTCTGGAAGCAGGCTGAAACCTATCATGTTCCCAGGATGGCCTATGTGAACAAGATGGATATCACAGGCGCCAACTTCTTCCGTGTCGTCGACATGATGAAGGACCGTCTGAATTCCAACGCTGTTCCGATCCAGCTGCCCATTGGCGCAGAGGGAACGTTCCGCGGAATCATCGACCTGATCACGATGCGCGCCGAGATCTATTATGATGATCTGGGCAAGGATGTCAGGGACGAAGAGATTCCTGAGGATATGAAGGAGATCGCTCAGAAGTATCATGATGAGCTGATCGAAAAGGTTGCCGAGTCTGATGACGCACTCATGGAGAAATTCTTCGGCGGCGAAGAGCTGACCGTGGAAGAAATCAAGGATGCGATCCGCAAGGCAACCATCGACTGTAAGATGAACCCTGTATGCTGCGGTACTTCCTACCGTAACAAGGGTGTTCAGCCTCTGCTGGACAATATCATCGAGTACATGCCTTCTCCTCTGGACATTCCCGCCATCAAAGGCACTGACCCCTCCGATCCCGAGAAGGAACTGGAGCGTCATCCCGATGATAATCAGCCTTTCTCTGCACTGGCTTTCAAGATCATGACTGACCCCTTCGTGGGTAAGCTCGCTTTCTTCCGTGTCTACTCCGGACACATTGCAAGCGGAAGCTATGTCATGAACTCCACCAAGCAGAAGAGAGAAAGAATCAGCCGTATTCTGCTGATGCATGCCAATCACCGCGAGGAGATCACGGACATCTACACGGGTGAGATTGCTGGTGCTGTTGGCCTCAAGGACACCACCACTGGTGATACCCTGTGCGACGAGGGCAATCAGATTGTTCTTGAATCCATGGTGTTCCCGGATCCCGTGATTGAAGTTGCCATCGAGCCCAAGACCAGAGCCGGTCAGGACAAGATGACCATGGCACTGCTGAAGCTGGCTGAGGAAGACCCGACCTTCAAGACATATACCAACAATGAAACCGGTCAGACCATCATTGCCGGCATGGGCGAGCTGCATCTGGAGATCATTGTTGACCGTCTTCTGCGCGAATACAAAGTGGAAGCCACGGTTGGCAAGCCCCAGGTTACCTATCGCGAGACCATCCGCAAGCACGCCAGGGCCGAAGGACGTTTCGTCCGTCAGACTGGTGGTCATGGTCAGTATGGTCACTGCTGGATCGAAATTGATCCTCAGGAACCCGGCAAAGAGTATGAATTCGAGAACAAGATCGTGGGCGGCGTGATTCCCAAGGAATTTGTGCCTGCCATCGATCAGGGTATCCGTGAAGCTGCCAAGGGTGGCGTGCTGGCCGGATTCGAGCTCGTCGGATTCAAAGCTGCTGTTGTTGACGGTTCTTACCACGATGTGGACTCTTCTGAAGCAGCCTACAAGATCGCTGGTTCCATGGCTTTCAAGGAAGCTGTCAAGCATGCAGATGCCTGCCTGATGGAGCCTGTGATGAAGGTGGAAATCATTGTTCCCGATCAGTATCTTGGCGATGTGATGGGCAATGTTTCTTCCCGCCGCGGCCGTGTGGAAGGCACCGAAATGCGTGGTCAGGATCAGATCATTCATGCTTTTGTTCCTCTGGCAGAGATGTTCGGTTATACCACCGACCTCCGTTCCAGGACACAGGGACGCGGCATGTTCACCATGCAGTTTGACCATTATGAGGAAGTGCCGAAGTCCGTGGCTGAGAAGATCATCGGCGAGCGGGCAAAGCGCTGAGTCACATTCTTGAAAATATAAGATGATTCCCGGAATGAATGCATCCCGGGAACGAAATGGAGGAAATCCCCATGGCAAAGGAGCATTATCAGCGGACAAAGCCCCATGTAAACATCGGCACCATCGGCCATGTTGACCACGGCAAGACCACGCTGACCGCTGCAATCACCATGACTCTGGCTCAGAAGGGCGAAGCCCAGGCCATGAAGTATGATGATATCGACAAGGCCCCCGAAGAGAAGGCCCGTGGAATTACCATCAACACCGCTCACGTTGAGTATGAGACCGCAAAGCGTCACTATGCTCACGTTGACTGCCC
>JAFUBA010000177.1 GCA_017460395.1 Clostridia bacterium
CCCATTTCGATCGCTCCATATGTCAAAATCGTGGAAGCAACGATCTCATAACATCGTTGTTTCCACGATTTTACTATGCTTGCATTTCGATTTTCAATGAGCACTCTGTGAGGGTGCACGGTATTTGTTTAGGAACTTACGATACTTCAGTGAATCCTTGGGCTGCAACGCGCTCATGGTGCAGCGGATGAAAAATGGGGTCAGAACAGGCTATCAGCCCACCGCTGTGACATCCCACGTCCTGTATCTTCGCCTGACCATCGATGGAAGACAGTGCAGTCTTTCCTGGAGCTGTGACGGCGGGGAGTACCAGGGGATCGGGCCTGTATTTGACACGTCGGAATTCTCGGACGAATACTGCAAATTCGGGGAATTTACCGGCACGATGGTCGGGATCACCTGCGCGGACCGCATGTTTCACCGGCACTATGCAGATTTCGACTTTCTGGAAGTCACATCCGTCTAAACAGCTGCGCCTCAGAAAAAAGACCTGACATCGATGAACGAAAGCCCTCAGATGCTTCTGTGTAAGGCACCTCTGAGATCGAGGCATTCCCCCCGCCCACTGAGACGCTTTTTTGAGGAAGGGCCTTCCCGCAGCGGTCCACCCTATTCATTTCGAGTCACCAGCTCCATCCCTGTTCCGAGTTCCCAATGATGGAAAAGGGAACACGAAATGCATCCCGATGAGCAGGGAAAAAATCCCGCATACGCGACAGATGCACGGCCGGATGGAGTTTCGAGTCACAAAGCGATTTTCAACTGGATCATCACACGAAAAAGGAGAGCAGCCTGATTCTGTCAGGCTGCTCTCCTTTTTTAGGATCTTTGTCTGCATTATCGGATCAGCGTGAAATTCCTGAACACGCTGACCAGCGTATTGGCAACCGTGGACATTGTCTTGATGAAAATGTCCAGCGCAACGCCCACCACGTCCTTTCGGGTATCGCCCACGGTATCGCCGGTCACGGCTGCCTTGTGGGCTGCGGTGCCCTTGCCATACCCTCTGAGCGCGCCGGATTCGATGTACTTCTTTGCATTGTCGAACGCGCCGCCGGAGTTCCCCATGAACAGGGCGCGGGGAATGGCAACGATGGTAGCGCCGATCAGCAGACCGCCCACAAACTCCACGCCGAAGACAAAACCGCCGATCACAGGAATGATCATGGCCAGGACGGAGGGTACCAGCATCTTTTTCAGCGCCTGCCTGGCAGCCAGGGAGATCATACGGTTGTAGTCCGGGGCCTTTTTGCCTGCAAGCACCTCGGGCGTCAGCTGCTGATCGCCCTCATCCGCCATGAGCTTTGCGGATTCAATCGTGTTGTCGGTCAGCATGGCGGAGAAATATTCCACCAGCGCACCGCCGATAATGGCCCCTGACACCACCACGAAGGAGGCGATATTCAGCGTCATTTCAGAGGAGTAATTCCCCACATAGGAAACGATCAGGGAGACCGTGGCGAAAGCGGCGGAGCCGATGGCAAAGCCCTTGCCCACGGCAGCGGTGGTGTTCCCCACAGCGTCCAGCCTGTCCGTGATCACGCGCACGCTGGCATCCAGATGACAGCTCTCTGCCAGGCCGCCCGCGTTGTCGGCGATGGGGCCAAAGGCGTCGATGGACACGGTGGTGCCGACAAATGCCAGCATGCCCAGAGAGGCCAGTGCCACGCCGTAGGTGCCCGCCAGCTTGCCGGAAATGAACAGCGCGATACCGATCACCATCACGGGCAGCAGGCAGGAACGGGAACCGATGGCATCGCCCTTGGTGATGACAAAAGCCTCACCCTCCGGCGCCATCTCCGCCAAGGCGCGGGTAGGCCGAAAGTCGGTGGACGTGTAATATTCCGTGATGGAGCCGATGGCAACGCCGCTGCCGATGCCCAGCACCGCGCAGATCCAGGGAGAAGCCCAGGAGGCAGTCCAGCTGTAGGTGTCCTTCAACACCGCATCATCCACATTCGCAAAGCAGACGGCAGCTGCGCCAAGGCCGAGGATCACCGTGAGCCCGGCGGAAATCCAGGTGGCCAGGTTCAGTTCGCGGGAGGGGTTATTGCTCATGTTCTTGATTGCGGCATAGAACAGGCCCAGCAGGCAGGAAAGCAGCCCCGCACCGGCCAGGAGAATGGGATACATGATGGTGCCGCTGAAAACACCCTCCAGGGCCGCCCTGGTATCGGTGAACCTGCCTTCATACTGCTGGAACAGGATCACCGCGATCATGAGGGTTGCGGAAATCGTCGCAACGAAGGATTCCAGGAGATCCGAGCAGTTGCCCGCGATGTCGTTCACGTTGTCGCCGATAAAGTCTGCGATCACGTTGGGGACCCGGCTGTCATCCTCCGGCAGATCGTTTCTGACCTTCGCCAGAATATCTGCGGAGATGTCGGCCGCCTTGGTGTAGTTGCCGCCCGCCACGCGGTTGAACATCGCCACCAGGGAACAGCCCAGCGAATACGTGGATACCCGCATGATCGTCGGATTCACGCCCTCCAGGGTGGTCAGGATACCGCCGCCCACAACGTCATGGCGTACGTTGCCGAATATCAGCAGCACGGCCACCAGTCCCATGAGACCGAACGCCTGCACGCTAAGCCCGGAAATGGAGCCGCCGCGCAGGGCCACCTTCACCGTTTCGCCGATGGACAGGCTTTCCCGCGCCTTGTTTGCCGTGCGCACGTTGGCGTAGGTGGCAGACCGCATCCCGATCACGCAGGCGCAGGAGCTCATCAGGGCCCCAAACAGGAACGTGATGCCGCTGGTTTTCTCCACGAACAGGCTGAATACCGCAGCCAGCAGGATCACCACGATGATGATGGTTCGGTATTCCGTTTTCATGAAGGTGTTTGCGCCGGAACGGATGATGCCGGCCATCTCTGCCATTTCTTTTGTGCCCTCAGGCATCTTGCGGATGCGAACGAAATTGTAGGCCACATAGCCGATGGTGGCGGCAATGACTGCCAGCACCAGGATATACCAGACCGTGGACATGTTAGACCCCTCCTGTCAACTGTTTAAAATGATTGTGCCATGGACATAAAAATCAGAGGGAGGATGCAGCTTATGCCTGCCCCTCTTTCATCCGGTTAAGGGCCTTTTTCTTTTCGCGCTTCATGATGGGCCACCATTCCGTAAACGCCAGCACATAGGGCACGAACAGCCCGAACGGGCCGACGAGCAGACGGTTGATGAATTCCTTTTTTGCCTGCTCATACTCCTGACTGTACATACATATCACCCCTTTCGTACATCCCGATCATCATACAATGAAACCCTGCTAATTTTCCGGAAAGGATTTATGGCGAAAGCTCCAATAGCGCCGGTTTATGGGATAGAATGACAGATGGTTTGGAGGTATTTCTATGGAGCGAAGGGTTACAAAGAAGCATTTGCTGGATTTTCTTCACTTCGCGCTGATCCTTGGCGCGGCGATGGCGATCTCTTTTGTGCTGGCCCGGGTGAACGACGACAACAATCCCTTTGCCATGGCTGTGTTTCTCCTGGCAGTGGCGCTGGTCGCCCGCGTGACCAGCGGATACTTCTGGGGCATTGCGGCATCTGTCGCGGCCACGTTTTGTGTGAACTACTTTTTTTCCTATCCCTTCTGGGCCTTTGATGTGACCTATCCCGGTTATCCTCTGACCATGACCGTGATGCTGGTGGTGTCTGTCCTGATCAGTACCCTGACGACGCAGATCAAGCGGCAGGAGCAGCTGAAGCTGGAGGTGGACAGGGAAAAGATGCACGCAAATCTCCTGCGTGCCATCGCCCACGATATCCGCACACCGCTGTCATCCATCCTGGGGGCCAGCTCTGCCCTGCAGGAGCAGCAGCTGTCAGAGGAAGCCCAGGCTTCTCTGATCGAAGGTATCCACCGGGATGCCCGGTGGCTTGTGCGGGTCACGGAAAATCTTCTGTCCGTCACCCGGTTCAGCGGCAGCGAGGTGAAGCTGAAAAAAGAGGACGAGGTGCTGGAGGAAATCATCGGCAGTGCGATCCTCAAGTATCACCAGACGCCGGGCACCCTGCCGGTCAAGGTGGAAACGCCGGAGGATATTCTGCTGGTTCCCGCGGACGGCGTGCTCCTGGAGCAGGTGCTCATCAACCTCTTTGACAATGTGAGTGCCCACGCGGAAGGGGCCAGCCAGATCTGGCTGCATGTGGCATCTGCAGACGAGCGTGTTGTCGTTTCCGTGGAGGATGATGGGAAAGGCATCCCTGCCGCCCAGCTTCCCCACATACTGGACGGCACGATGCAGCAAACCAGTCGCCTGCGCTCCGATGACCGGCGCAGCATGGGCATCGGCCTGTCCGTCTGCCGCTCCATCATCCGCGCGCATGGCGGGGAACTGCGTGCAGACAGGAGCCATCACGGCGGCGCGGCGTTCAGCTTTGATCTTCCCATCAAAGACCTTCCAGTCAGGGATCTTCCAGTCAGGGACCTTTCCATCAAGGAGGAAAACAACGGTGGCTAACCTTCGCAGAAAAATACTGATCATTGAGGACGATCCCGGCATATCGAATTTCCTGAAAACCACCGTCAGCGCTGCGGACTATGACGCGATTGTGACCGGGCGGGGGCAAACAGCCCTGCAGATGATTTCCTCCCATTGCCCGGACTGCATTCTGCTGGACCTGGGGCTGCCGGATATGGATGGGGGAGAAATCATCCGCAGTGTGCGCTCCTGGACGCAGACGCCCATCATTGTGATTTCCGCCCGCAGCATGGAGGAGGACAAGGCCGCCGCCCTGGATGATGGCGCAGACGATTATGTGACCAAGCCCTTTGGCACGGTGGAATTGCTGGCGCGCATCCGCACCGCCCTGCGCCATACCCGCACCACAGCGGAGAGCAGCGAGATTGGCATGACGGGCAGCTACCGGGTGGGAAGCCTGGAAATCGACTACAGGAAAATGCGCGTCTGTCTGGATGGGCAGGATGTGCATCTGACCCCCAATGAATTCAGGATTGTGGCCCTGCTTGGCAGGCACGCGGGCAGGGTGATGACCTATAAGGCCATGCTCCGGGAACTGTGGGGTCCCTCCGCCAGCATGGACAACAAGATCCTGCGGGTACATATGGCCAGCATCCGCAGGAAAATCGAGCCCGATCCCAATGAGCCCAGGTATATCTTTACGGAGGTGGGTGTGGGCTACAGGATGGCGGAGGGCGAGGAAGCAAACAGGGAAGCAGGGGAATGAACTGGCGGGCGCCGGCACAGCGCCCAAAAAGGCTTCCTCCGAAAAACCTGGAGAAAGCGAGAAACACAAAGGAGAAATGCGATTTGGCCAACCGAAGCGTGATCCTGGAAAAGCTGAAGGAGGCGGCGTCCTCCGTACTGCCCATCGTGCTGATCGTGGCGGTCCTCTGTCTGATTTGGGTGCCTCTGCAGAACGATCTCATGCTGGCGTTTGTGATCGGCGCGGTCTTCCTGATCGTGGGTATGGGACTCTTCACCGTGGGGTCGGAGCTGTCCATGAGCCAGATCGGCTCCTACATTGGCTCGCGGCTGACCCGCACCCGAAAGACGGGCCTGATCCTGTCGGTCAGCTTCCTGCTGGGCATTGCCATCACGGTGGCGGAGCCGGACCTGCAGGTGCTGGCGGGCAACGTGCCCGGCATCAATTCCACCGTGCTGATCATCGTGGTATCGGTGGGCGTGGGCCTGTTTCTGATGCTCAGCATGGTGCGTATTCTGCACGGCATTTCCCTGAGATGGATGCTGGTGGTTTTTTACGGGCTGGTGTTCGTGCTGGCGCTTTTGTCTGACCGGGATTTTCTGTCCGTGGCCTTTGATTCGGGCGGCGTGACCACAGGTCCCATGACGGTGCCCTTCATCATGGCGCTGGGTGTGGGCGTGGCTTCCATCCGCAGCGATGCAAAGGCCCAGGAGGACAGCTTCGGCCTGGTGGGGCTTTGCTCCATCGGCCCCATTCTGGCCGTGATGATTCTGGGCTTCATCTATCAGACCACCACGGAGGGCGCCCAGAGCAGCATTCCTTCCTATGCGGACACGGTCGCCCTGGGCCATGGGTATCTGCGCGCCATCCCGGAAAATCTGAAAGAGGTAGGCTTTGCACTGCTTCCGATTGTGGTCTTTTTCCTCGTGTTTCAGTTTGCATCCCTGCACCTGAAGCGCGTGCCCTTCCTGCGGATTGCCGTAGGGCTCCTGATGACCCTTGCCGGGCTCATGCTCTTTCTGACCGGGGTGAATGTAGGCTTTTCCTCTCTGGGATATATGCTGGGCCAGCAATTGGCTGATCCTCAGTGGCGCTTCCTGCTGGTTCCCCTGAGCATGCTCATGGGCTGGTTCATCATCAATGCGGAACCGGCTGTCCATGTGCTGAACAAGCAGGTGGAGGAATTGAGCGCCGGTGCGATTTCCGCAAGAGCCATGGGCTTCAGCTTATCCATCGCCATTGCCGCGGCCATGGGTCTGAGCATGGTGCGGGCGCTGACGGGGCTGTCCATCCTGTGGTTTGTGATCCCGGGATATCTGATTTCACTGGCGCTGTCCTTCTTTGTGCCCAACACCTTCACAGCCATCGCCTTCGATTCCGGCGGGGTAGCCAGCGGCCCGCTGACGGCGGCGTTCATGCTGCCCTTTGCCATGGGCGCGGTATCCGCCATGGGCGGGAACGTCATGACGGACGCGTTCGGCCTGGTGGCGCTGGTGGCCATGATGCCCCTGATCACGGTGTAGGTGATGGGCGTTGTTTCAGTCATTTCCGCAAGGCGCGGCACAGTCATTCAGATGGTGCCCTCCGAATTCGGGCAACACGATGTGATCGAACTGTGGGAGATGTGAGATGGAACTATATTATGTGGTGACGATCCTGGAACGGAACAAGCGGGACAGGCTGGAAAAAATCTATAAAGCCCTGGATCTGAAGGTGGCCCTGACCATGATGGGCAGGGGAACCGCCACTCAGGAACATCTTTCCATGCGGGGCCTGAGCCCCACGGAAAAAGCGGTGATGGCCACCGTGGCAGGCCGGGAGGATATGAAAAAGCTGATGCTGCAAACCAAGCTCAAGCTCTTTATCGACATTCCCGGCAACGGCGTCATGGCCGCGATCCCCATCAAAAGCGTAGGAGGTGCCCAAGCCTTGGCATATCTTGCAAACAATCAGCCAAAGAATCCGGACAGACCGGCAATAGAATTTGAGTACGAACTGATTTATGTGGTCCTGAACGAAGGCCATTCCGATGAAGTGATGGATGCCGCCCGCCCCGCCGGGGCCACCGGCGGCACGGTGATTGCCGCCAAGGGTACCGGCATCGCTTCCGCCGAAAAGTTCCACGGGCTGTCCCTGGCCAACGAGCGTGAAGTGGTGATGATTGTCGCAAAGTCCAGCACCAAGGGGGCCATCATGCGCGCCATCACGGAAAAAGCGGGCATCGACACACCCGCCGGGGCCATCTGTTTTTCCCTGCCTGTTTCCCAGGTGGCGGGCCTCAGACGGCTTGAGATGGACGAAGAATAAACGATTCTGAAAGGGCAGGACAATGAAAAACCTGATAGGTCAGATTCTGCGCGGCATCGTCATCGGTGTCGCCAACATCATCCCCGGCGTTTCGGGCGGCACCATGATGGTCAGCATGGGCATTTATGATACGCTGATTCACTGTATCACCCATCTGTTCAGGGAATTCTGGAAGAGCGTCAAAACACTGCTGCCCTATGCCATTGGCATGCTGATCGGTATTCTGGCTCTGGCCAGCGTGATCACCTGGGGCCTGGAAAGCTATCCGCTTCCCACCAACACATTGTTTATCGGCCTGATCCTGGGCGGACTGGGGCCGCTGATCAGGAAAGTGGACAAAAAGAAAATCGGCGCGCCAGCTGTCATTGCGTTTGTCTGCATGTTCGCACTGATCATCTGGATGGGACTGCAAAACAGGGACAGCATCCAGAATGCCGATACCATCGACATGAACATCGGCCGTATGCTGCTGATGGTTGTCCTCGGAACCATCGCTTCCGCCACAATGATCATTCCCGGCGTTTCCGGCAGCCTGGTGCTGATGCTGCTGGGATACTACAAGGCAGTGACCGGCGCGCTGCAGACCCTGGCCCACGGCCTTATGCACTTTGAATTCTCCCAGGTGGGCCAGCCGCTTATGATGCTCGTTCCCTTCCTGATTGGCGTGGTGCTGGGCATCTTTGGTGTGGCCAAGCTGATCGAGTGGCTGACGGCCCGTCATCCTACCGTCACCTACTGCGGGGTTTTGGGGCTGGTGATTGCATCCCCGGTCTCCCTTTTGATCCAGACGGACATGAGCGGTGCAACAGCATTCATCGTGTTGATCAGCATCGCCACCTTTGCGGTAGGCTTCGCAGGGGCTTATCTGCTGGCAAAAACAGCAAAGAATGATCCTGACGGAATGCTTCCGTGAAGGACACCTGGGGAACGAATGCAATGATGATTTTCTGAATCTCACATAGATCCGGAATGGATGGAATAACGCATATGCCCGCAGACCTTCTCTGATTCCTCCGGATCTTTCTGGGAAAGGTTATACACAGGCCGTCAGGATATGTGTGACATTCGTGAAAATGCGACAGAGCATCTCAATATAAAAACATCCCCCTCCATACGGGGAATGTACGCCAAAACCGGATCACAAATACTCCTTCAGCATGATGAAAAGGTCTCCCATTTCCCCACGGCTGTGCCTTGCTCATTCATGCCTTTTCTGTACAGCGGCTCGATCACGGGAATGTGATCGGGCTTTTCTCTTATCCAGGGAAGGGGCATTACGTAACAGGGCGCGCCGATTACACAGACGGACGACCAAGTGACGGAAGAGTTTTAGGCGGCTTATAGCAGATCTGAACATGCTGAATACGTGAAACGCTGTTCAGATGGATTGCTGCATGGTAAACTATCTTCGATGTCGAAGGGGGACGCATGCAGAGAGTCAGCGAGCGATCCTGAGTGAGACGAAAAGATCTGGAAGATCAGATGTGATCTGCGGGCAAAACAACTTTTTCATGGGAGGAAGATGAGACAATGCTGCGGGTTCTCTCCGGTGATATTTTTCAGTCTCAGATGCAGACCATCGTGAACACGGTCAACTGCGACGGTGTGATGGGGAAGGGGCTGGCGCTTTCCTTTAAGCAGCGGTACCCCGCAATGTATCGGGACTATGCAGAGAGATGCCGAGAGGGGAAGGTCAGGCCCGGGGAGCCATATCTCTACACGGACCTGACAGGTCTGTCGATCCTGAATTTTCCGACAAAGCTGCACTGGCGGAATCCATCCCAGATGAGCTACATCTCCGACGGGCTGGACTGGTTTGTGGAACACTATCAGGCGCTCGGAATCTCAAGCATTGCGTTCAGTGCCCTCGGGTGCGGGAATGGTGGCCTTGCCTGGAGTGAAATTGGTCCTCTGATGGTGAGCAAGCTGGGCATGCTGCCGATCGATATAGAGATCTATGCACCGTACGGTGTCCCCCGGGAACAGACGACGCTGTCGTATCTGCAGGAACACGCGTTTCGGGATGCGACCCTGATGCTTCCGTTCATCTACAACGCGGTTGGCAGTCTGCGATACGCCATGCCGCTGTCGCTGGAGAACCTGGATGCCGTACTTTACCTGATCAGGACCTGCGGGATCCTGACGACGCTTCGATTTTCTTCGGATGGCAAAGAGATCAGGTGCGACAATGCGGACACAGTGAAAAGCATGCTGAAGGAGAAGGGCCTGCTCACGAATGTCGACACCATTCCCTTTATGCCAATGGACCTGTGTGACCTGGCCAATGAGATGAGCAGGGAGTGCTACGTATCCGCAAAGCGTGTTGTGGACTTTGTGGCCAGAATGAAAGGTCAGGAAGAACTCAGGAAGCATATCTGCGTGCTGTATGCAGGTCTGCAAAGCTCCACGACATCGGTTCCGGACACCGTTGCAGCTGTGCGGCAAACCTTCCCGGCACTTTCCCTGGATGATGAAGAGATCCGGGAGGCTGTCGAGGACGTGGCCATGATCGGCTGGCTGAAGATTCAGATTGAGGACGAGGACATCGAATAGAGAGATATACTGGTTTCCCAAAGATCCAGAATTGATTGAAGTCTATATGCCCGCAGACCATCCCTGCTCCTGGCGGAAACATGGATGCAGGTCTCCTATCTCATGCCTCCCTGGCGGCCAACACGGGCACACCGTCTTTTCTGTACAGCGGCTTGATCACGGGAATGTGATCGAGCTTTTCTCTTATCCCGGACAGGGGCATTTTGGAGAAGAATGCGCCAATTTCCTTTGAGGGAATCTCTCTGGATTTGCTGTGATTCCATGCTCTGTCCCATGGCGATCCTGCCTTGCGTGTCATCGCCAGTAGATGAGACGTGGAAAACCTGGAGAGTTTAGCAAAGGTATCGGTCAGAAGCTCGTATTCATCCGCTGTGAATGCCTCCTTCGGCGGCATCTGGGCAGTCAGGAATCCGTGCCCAAATCCACGGTACCAGCCATGGCAGACTGGCACGACAGGGCCGTACTCCCATGCCTCGATTGACTCCTCAAACAGAGGCTCTCCATGGCGGGCAAGGGACCAGCCCTGAGCATAATACAACAGTGTCTGCAGTCGAAGGTTTGTCATCGCATCGCCCATCTGCAATTCAGCCATGTCCTGCGCCAAAGCAATAAAAAACGCAGACACATCCATCAGTTTTGCCATACTGTCCATCTCCTTGGGGTGATTATACCCGTTTTCAGAACGATCTGGATCATAGATGGTTTGCGTGCATATACGATTTTCACTCAAGATCCGTTTGGATCTTTGTGAAAATCAGTATAAATTCCAGCCGGGACGTTCGTCAAGGTAAGAAGATATGAAAGGCAGACCTTTTGAAGCGTCTGTGTTTTGCCCAGAGCCAAAGCTGCGCATGGTGAATTTCATACGTTCCCGGGAAGCTATGGAGGCATCAGAGATGGTCTCTAGGCATATACGATGATCACCCAAGATCCATTTCGGCTCCATGAAAATCAGGACATGGCAGGCTTCTTGACGGGCGATCGGTCAACCGATACAATGGTGGGGAAAGAAGGGATGAACATGACGATGCAATCCATGCTGCGAGCGAAGAACCTGTCCATGTATCGTCTGTCGCAGATCAGCGGCGTGCCCAAGACAACCGTCATCGATATATGTTCTGGCAAAAGCAATATAGAAGGCTGCACCGCAAAAACTGTCATGCAGCTCTCCCAGGCGTTGGGCTGTACGATGGAAGAATTGATGCAGATAGACAATGCCCATTATGACCGTATTACCGGGCTGCCAAAGGATGAGAGTTATTTGGAGAAGGGCCTTCCAGCTTACCTTCAGAAATCTATCGAGACGATGCAGGCGTCATGGTCGATTGTAGATCGTGGCGGGAAAGACCTGCATTGGGACATATATTGGTGCGATCTGAATTCTGATATCAACAGCGCAGAAACAGAGCAGGAGATTTCCCGAGACCAGGCATGGTATCTTCGCAGGAAATATCTACGTATGGAAAAGGATGATAACGTATGATCGATTTTAGCTCATTGCCACGACGAAACAAGACCTATGCTGGAGCAAACGGCAGCAAGATCGCGGTGATGTATGATGATGAGTTGTATATGCTCAAGTTCCCTGGCATCGCCAGGAAAAACAAGGATATGAGTTATGCCAACGGTTGTATCTGTGAATATCTTGGCTGCCATATCTTTGAAATTGTAGGCATTCCTGTACAGAAAACACTGTTAGGTACTTTTAATCGAAATGGCAAGGAAAAGATAGTTGTTGCCTGCAAGGATTTCACTACGTCAGATACCGTGATTCAAGACTTTGCTTCGTTGAAAAATACAATTATTGATTCTGAACATAATGGATATGGGACTGAACTACCGGATATTCTGATGGCGATGGAGGAACAGCAGTCGATTGATTCTGAAGTGCTGAAACAGCGGTTTTGGGATATGTTTATCGTGGATGCTTTGATTGGCAATTGGGATCGTCACAACGGAAACTGGGGATTTCTGTATAACTGTAGAACAGATGAAATGACCTTGGCCCCGGTCTATGATTGCGGTAGCAGTCTTTTTCCTCAGGCAGATGATGAAATCATGAAGGCCGTCTTGGATAATCCTGCCGAAAGGAATGTCCGTATCTTTAATATTCCTCTTTCCGGTATCAGAGAGGACGGCCGGAGGATCAATTATTTTGATTTCATTTATTCTGGAAAAAGCCAGGACTGCAATGCAGCACTGAAAAGAATCATGCCTAGAATTGATATGAAGAAAATCGACCTGATGATTGATGAAACTCCGTTTATTTCCGATCTGCAGAAGCGATTCTATAAAACGATGCTCGCGGAACGGAAAGAGAAGATTTTGGATCGGACTTTGAATAAAATAATCTAAATACGGGGGATTCGCCGGGCTATTGATTAGAATCACCTGTTCGGATCGGATGATTCATCGGCACTATGCAGATTTCGATTTTCTGGAAGTCACATCAGTCTATACAGTGGCGCCACAGAAGCGCTGGCCCGCCTGCAGGCATACAGATTCTCTTTGTGCCTGTGGGCGGGCCATTTTCGATGACTTTCCGGAGGAACGTTATACCTTCCTTGTCTGTCACAATGCCGGAGTGCCATATACGGAGAAGAAAGAACCCAAACAGAGCATAGATCCAGGATTCTTACATGTTCCATCATGCCCCTGTTCGTAAGCGCTTCCGCTTATTTCCGTTGATCTTTCCATGTGTTCAGGCCATAATGGGACCAGATCACACAGCCTGAGGAGGCTGTGGAAGATACAAGGAGGAAAAACACATGAAGAAGTTGGTTGCATTGTTGCTAGCAGTGGCGCTTTGTTGCACTGCACTGGCCGCTGTGGCCGAGGACGTCACACTCAAGGTTTGGGACGGACAGGACGATCAGGAGCTGCTCAAGGAGCTGTGCGAAGCCTATGCGGCAGCGCATCCTGAGAACAGCTACACCTTCCAGTACGGCGTGGTGGGCACCGCGGATGCCAGCGCGCGGTATCTGGAGGATCCATCTGCCGCAGCAGATGTGTTTGTGTATCCGGATGACCAGCTGATCCGCCTGGCCCAGGCAGACGCCCTGTATGAGGTGACCCGCAATCACGATGCCATCGTGGCTGCCAACAGCCAGGGGAGTGTCAATGCTGCCACCTATCAGGGTGTGCTGCTGGGCTACCCCATGACGGCAGATAACGGCTATTTCCTGTTCTACGACAAGTCCGTGCTCACAGAGGACGACGTACAGACCCTGGACGGCATTCTGGCTGCAGCTGAGAAGGCCGGAAAGCAGTTCAACTTTGACATTGCCAACGGCTGGTATCTGGCTTCCTTCTTCCTGGGCAACGGATGCACCATCACCCTGGATGAAAGCGGCGTGCAGGTGTGTGATTTCAACAGCGAAAAGGGCGTGGAAGCCGCGAAGGCCGTGGCTGAACTGTGCGCGCATCCTGCATTCCTGCCCGGCGACCAGAACATCCTGACCGGCACCATCGGCGACAGCGTGTGCGCCGGCGTCTGCGGCACCTGGGTGGCCGATGCCATCAAGGAACGGCTGGGTGAAAACTACGCTGCAGCCAAGCTTCCCACCTTCACCGTGAACGGTGAGCAGGTGCAGATGGGTTCCTTCGGCGGCTGCAAGATCCTTGGCGTGAACACCCAGAGCGCATCTCCCGTGGAAGCCATGAACCTGGCCGAGTTCCTGACAAGTGAGGAACGCCAGCTGCGCCGCTTTGAGGTTCGCGGCTACGGTCCTTCCAACATCAATGTCGCAAAGAGCGAAGCCATCGCATCCGATCCAGCCCTGTCCGCGCTGGCCGCACAGAGTGATTACGCCGTGACGCAGCTGATCATCGGCGACTTCTGGACGCCTGCGACCGCCTTCGGCAACGCGCTGATCGCCGATCCCACCGTGGATGTACAGCCTCTGCTGGATCAGTGGGTGGCTCAGACCATCGGACAATAAGCATTTTCCGGGAAAAGGCTGCCTGTACTTTCGGCAGCCTTTTCTCACATCCTGGAGGCATATATCGGGAGGCATCTGAATATGAAGCGGTTTTGGAAGGATTTTGCGGAGGGCGATCTCTGGGTCAAGGGCTCCTGCCTGGTGATGGGCCTTGGATGCTTGAAGCGAAGGCAGATCGTCAAGGGACTGTGCTATCTCGCTGCCGAGATCCTGTTTTTCCTCTTTTTCTTTGGCTTTGGCTGGAAGTATCTGAGCCATTTCCTGACCCTGGGGGAGAATGCCCAGCTGCGGGTCTGGAATGAGGATATGCAGATCTATCAGCGGGTGCCGGGCGACAACAGCATGCTGATTCTGCTGTTCAGCGTGCTGACCATCGCGGTGACGGTCCTGTTTGTCTGCCTGTGGGTCATGAATCTGAAAAGCGCTGCGCGGCTCTGTCAGCTGGAGAAGGCGCAGAAGCACATCCCGTCCTTTCGGGAGGATGGAAGGTCCCTTCTCAATGAGCGCTTCCACGTGACGCTGCTGGCCGCGCCTCTGACGACGCTTCTCCTGTTCACCGTGCTGCCGATCATCTTCATGATCCTGATTGCCTTCACCAATTTCGATGCGAACCATCAGCCGCCGGGAAATCTGTTCACCTGGACAGGACTGCAGAACGTGACGGATATTTTCCTTGGCAATGCGACGAAAACCCGCACCTTCACCGGGATCCTGGGGTGGACCATCGTGTGGGCCATCTTCGCCACCTTCACCAACTATATCTTCGGCATGATCCTGGCCATCATCATCAACCACAAGCTGGTGAAGGCCAAGAAGATGTGGCGCACCTGGTTCATGATCCCCATCGCCATTCCGCAGTTCGTGTCCCTTCTGCTGGTCTCCCGCGCGCTGGAGCCTACAGGGGCAGTCAATGTGGCCCTGATGGAGCTGGGCTGGATCAAGACGCCGCTGCCCTTCCTCACGGACGTGACGCTCTCCCGCGTCGTGGTGATCCTGGTCAACATGTGGATCGGCATCCCATACACCATGATGACCTTTTCGGGTGTCCTGATGAACGTCCCGGAGGAGCTCTACGAGAGCGCATCCATCGATGGAGCCGGCCCCGTGCGCCGCTTTATCAGCATCACACTGCCCTATATGATCTTCGTCACGGCACCGGCCACCATCACCACCTTTGTGGGGAACATCAACAACTTCAACGTGATCTACCTGCTGACGGCAGGCGGCCCTGCGAGCCTCGATTACTACCAGGCAGGCAAGACCGATCTTCTGGTCACATGGCTGTACAAACTGACCGTGGATCAGCACGACTATGCCCTGGCCTCCACCATCGGCATCTTCATCTTCATGATCGTGTCCATCTGCTCGCTTACGGTCTATAACCGCACCGGCGCTGTGAAGAAGGAGGATATGTTCCAATGAAGCACTCTGTGAACAAACGGAAGCTGCGCGCCTCCATCGGACTGCATACTCTTCTGACCGTGCTCTCCATCCTGTGGATGCTGCCGGTGTTCTGGCTGCTGATTTCATCCTTCCGAAAGGAGCCCGGCGCCTATACGCCCTATCTCTGGCCCAAGGCCTTCACGCTGGACAACTATGTGAGGCTCTTTACGGACACACGTCTCTTCAACTTCCCCCGCTGGTTCATGAACACGCTCTTCGTGGCTGTCTGCTCGTGTCTCATCACCACCATCCTGACCCTGATGGTCGCCTACGTCTATTCCCGCTTGAGGTTCAAAAGCCGCAGGGCCATCATGAACATCAGCCTGATCCTCGGCATGTTCCCCGGCTTTATGAGCATGATCGCCATCTATCACTTCATGAAAGCCATCGGGCTGGATCAGACGCTCCTGGCCCTGATCCTGGTATACTCCGGGGGAGCTGCGCTGAACTACTACATTGCCAAGGGCTTCTTTGACACCATCCCGAAATCCCTGGATGAGGCAGCGACCCTGGACGGAGCCAGCAGGCACACCATCTTCTGGAAGATCATCCTGCCAAACTCCAAGCCCATCGTGGTGAATACCGCCATCAACGCGTTCATCGCACCCTGGGTGGATTTCATTTTCGTGTCGGTGATCATGAAGGACAATTACAACAATTACACGGTGGCAAAGGGCCTGTACACCATGGTGGACAAGGCCAACATCTACCAGTACTACACCGTGTTCTGCGCAGGCTCGGTGGTCGTCGCCATTCCCATCGTGCTTCTGTTCATCCGCCTGCAGAAATACTACGTTGCCGGCGTCACCGGCGGCGCGACGAAAGGATGAGGCCCATGCAAGTTGCTGCCATTGTGCACCGCCCCATGAGCGAATACGCTTTCCCTCTGGATGAAGGGCACTTTGTGTTCCGCCTGCGCACGGCGAAGAAAGACCTTAAGAAGGTGACCTTCTACTATGCAGACCGCGCGGACATGGCATCGGAGCTGACCTTCTTTCCTGTGGACATGCCGCGCATCCGCACAGACCTTCTCTATGACTGGTACGAGGTGACACTGAAGAGTGCCTGGGAGCGGATCGCGTACTATTTCCTTCTGGATGACGGAAAAGAACAGTGCCGCTTTGCAGGGGAATGCTTTGAGAAAATGAATGTGCATATCGAGCGCAGCGAGTATTTCCAGTACCCCTTCAATCACAGGGCAGATCTGGCCGCGGTGCCTGACTGGGTGCATGAAGCGGTGGTCTACAATATCTTTCCGGACAGCTTTGCGGATGGGAAAAGGCAGATCAGCCGGCAGGGGAAACAGGGATCCTACCTTGGGTTCCCGTCCGTCTCCACCTATGGCGGCACGCTCCGGGGCATCACGGACAACCTCGACTATATCCGCGACATGGGCTTCAACTGCCTGTATCTGAACCCGATCTTTGCCGCGGGGGCCTATCACAAATATGACGTGATGGACTACTTTCACATCGATCCCTGCTTCGGGACGGACGACAACTTCAGGGATCTGGTCCGGGCCGCCCACGAAAAGGGGATTCGGGTCATCGTAGATGGGGTGTTCAACCACGTCAGCTGGCATCACTATTCGTTCCAGGATGTGCTGAAAAGTGGAAAAGAGTCACCGTACTATGACTGGTTCTATGATCTGCCGTCTCCACTGACACTGCCCGGGGAGGGCGAAGCGCCTGCCTACACCTGCTTTGCCTATGTCGCGAATATGCCAAAGACCAACACGGCGTGTCCTTCTTTACGGGAGTATTTCTGCGAGGTGGGCAGGCACTGGATCCGCGAATACGACGTGGACGGCTGGCGGCTGGACGTGGCCAACGAGGTGGATGACGGGTTTCTCCGGGCCTTCCGACAGGCCGTGAAGCAGGAGAAGAAGGATGCGGTGATCATCGGGGAAATCTGGGAGAACGCCGCACACTATATGACCGGCGACATGGTGGATGGCGCCATGAACTATGATTTCCGCAGGTTCTGCACCCAGTATTTTGCGGAAAACATCCTGACGGCTGAGGAATTTGATCTGCGCCTGTCACAGCTTCTGATGCGGTATAAACAGCAGATGCTGCCCTCCCAGCTGAACCTTTTGGACGGACACGACACCTGCCGCTTCCTGACGCTGTGCGAGGGGAATCTGGACAAAATGGAACTGGCGATCCTCTTCCAGATGACCTTTATCGGGATGCCATGTGTGTTCTACGGCGATGAAAAGGGCATGGATGGCTTGACAGAGCCGGAATATCGAAAGCCGATGCCCTGGGATGCCGCGTCGCCTCTCACGCCCATATACAGGCAGCTGATCGGGCTGCGCAAAAGCCATCCGGCCCTGATGCGCGGAAGCTTTGAAACCATCGAGGCACGGGGGATGCTTCTGCACTTTGCGCGGACGTGGGAAAATGAGCGCATCGATATTGCCGTGAATCCCGGGAACGTGCCGGTGTCCCTCGCGGTATCCGGTGAAATTCTCTTGCAAAAGGGCTCTGCCTGTGGTTTACTGGAGCCATCCGGTTATGTGATCACAAGGAGCGTTCTTCATGGCAAACACAATCTATGATCTGGCAAAGGCAGCGGGTGTATCGATCGCCACGGTATCCCGGGCACTGAACGATCATTACGCCGTGTCGGAGGAGACAAAGGCGCGCATCCGGGCTCTGGCAGAGGAAATGGATTATCGTCCCAATGCCCGGGCCCGCAGCTTTGCCAGACAAAAAAGCGGCATCGTGCTGTTCATCACCGATCTGCACCGAAATGTCGCCTTTGAAAATCCCCACATGTTTGAAATCATGACGGGGATTTCTCAGTATCTGGATGAAAAGAACTATGCGTTGCTGATCAAGCATGTCACCACGAAGGACGCGCCGCAGATGATCAAAGAGCTGATGATCCGCGAGCAGGCGGACGGGGTCATCATCCACGCGGCAGTTTTAAGCAAAGCGCTGGCAGGAATGCTTCACCATCTGGAGCTGCCGCATCTGGTGATCGGCAAACCGGATTTCCCGACGCCCATCTGCTGGATGGATGTGAACCATGAGCAGGCAGGACAGAAGGCAGCCACGTACCTTCTGGACAAGGGCTATCGCAGGATGGTGTTCCTGATGGGTGATCGGGAACAGGACAAGATCTCTGCCGCCCGAAGAGACGGCATGCTGCAGATGTTTGCGGAAGAGGAGCTGTCCTTTACCACGCTGTATGGAAACAGCACGTATGAATCCGGACTCGCGCTGTGCGAGGAAGCGCTGTCTGCACAGGAGCGCCCCGAGATTCTGCTTTGCACCAACAACTATCTGGCCATGGCCTGTCTCCAGGTGCTCCGGCAGAAGGGACTTTCGGTGCCGCAGGACATGGCCATGATGACCTTCGACAATTACCCCTTTTCCATGCTGACACAGCCTCAACTGACCGCTGTGGAAGCCGATATGTTTGACATGGGGCAGGAAGCAGCCCGCTTCATTCTTCGCAAGATCCGCATGCCGGAATTGCAGACGCAAAGCTATTGCACGATTCCAAAGATCATTGAGCGGAAAAGCACATGACGTTCACAAAAGGCGCTTTCAGGGTTTTGGCGGGCGTATCAGTGGCCAAGGACTTCGAGACTCGGCATCTGCCTATCAACGCGTGCAGGCCATCTCGGATCCTTCCAGATCTCTCCTGGAACGGGTACAGTCATGAGGTGTAACGATATGATTTTAACTTTTATCTTGATATCCAAAAGATAAAAAATAAAATAAAAGTTAAAATCAAAAACACACGGAGGTGATGGAGATGACCCAGGAAGAACGTACCGAACTTCAGGCCCGGATTGATGCTTTGCCGTCAGGCAACATTACCTATAAGACCATTCATACGAAGAAATACCCGTACCTGCAATGGCAGGAGGGCGGAAGACAGCGGGGACGTCGGATTCAAGAGGACGAGCTTGAAACCCTTCAGGATGGCATTGAGGAGCGCAAACGGCTGCAGGCAATGCTAAAGGAAGACTCAACAGCTGCAAATCGCATGCAGGATTTGCAGCTGACCACTTTTTCCCGGACTGGCGATGATCTGCGGGCATATATTCGTCCGGTCCAGTCCCTCAGAAAACGCGAATGCCATGCCCTGCTTCATGATTATCTTTACAGCAGGAGTGCCGATAAGGTTTTCATCCTCTACGGTCTGCGAAGAACAGGAAAGACCACCATGATCCGGCAAGCCATCGCAGAGATGGATGATGAAATGTTCTCCCGCACAGCGTTCATTCAGGTGACGGCCGCTAATCATCTGGCACAGCTCAATCAGGATCTGCGCCAGTTGGAGAAGCATGGTTTCCGGTACGTCTTCCTGGATGAAGTGACGCTGATGGAAGAGTTCATCGAAGGCGCAGCCCTGTTTTCCGATGTGTTTGCAGCCAGCGGCATGAAGATCGTTCTCTCGGGGAATGACTCACTGGGCTTTATGCTCGCGAAGAATCAGCAGCTCTATGACCGCTGTATCCTGCTGCACACCACCCTGATTCCATACCGGGAATTCGACCGGGTGTTGGGCATCCGCGGAATGGATGAGTACATCCGCTATGGCGGCACCATGATTGTTGGCGGAATGCAGTACGATTCACCGACCTTTGCCACCCAAAAGACAACCGACGAGTATGTTGACAGTGCCATCGCCCGGAATATTCAGCACTCGCTGCGCTATGATCAGGATGGCGGTCACTTCCGCAATCTTTATGCGCTGTATGAAAAGAACGAGCTGACCTGCGTCATCCACAGGGTCATTGAAGATATCAACCATGCTTTTACCCTGGATGTGCTGACGAGGTGTTTCCGCTCCCGCGACCTGCGGGTTACTGCAGCAAATCTCAGGCACGATCGAAGAGCACCCGGTGATATCCTCGACCAGGCGGACACCGATGCCATCACGGAACAGCTGCGGCAGTTGCTTGAAATCCGGAATCAAGAGGAACAGACCGTGACCATCACGGATGCACATCGTGCAGAGATCAAGGAATACCTTGACTTGCTGGACCTGACGGTTGATATTCCCATCGTACATATGACAGACTTTAATATGCGGGACAGCAGGACCATCATCACACAGCCAGGCATGCGTTATTCGCAGGCGGAGGCACTGATCAGCCAGCTGATCCTGGACGATACCTTCCGCACCTGTGATCTGCTCGAACGCAACCGGGCGACCGAGCGGATTCTCACTGAGGTCAGGGGACGAATGATGGAAGACATTGTGCTGCTGGAAACGCAGGCGGCCCGCAAAAACGCACAGGTTTTTCATCTGCAGTTCGCCGTGGGTGAATTTGACATGGTGGTGTTTTATCCCCAGACAGCATCCTGCGAAATCTACGAGATCAGACACAGCACTGAGCGTGCGCCCGAGCAGTCACGTCATCTGCGGGACGAAAAGAAATGCTCCGAAACGGCATCGCGATTCGGAACAATCACGGGAAAGTTTGTCATCTATCGCGGAGAGTCGAAGGACATCGATGGAATTCAATATGTCAATGTCGAAGAATACTTGCGGTCACTTTGATTTCGGAAGGTAAAATCATTGCGTAAGCTGTACGTTTCGGTATGAGCGGGCATCTGGATGTTGCATGATACAGATTCGGCCTGGCTGTGCAGAAGACAGGAATCTGTTATGGATTCGCCCGCAGACGGACTCCTTCCAGCTCCCTGACTGCGCCCATAAAGAGGCCAAATTTTGAATAACATTGAATAATATGACAAAATTAAAATAAAATAATATCACCAGATATTATGATGGCAATAACATATCTTTCGAGATCAAGTGTAAGGGTGCATTCATTGAGCGGTGAGGAGCTTGACTTCGCAAGACAAATGATGCAGTCTTGAAGTAAGGCTTATTGCCTTGCAAGGAGGGTAACGATGGCGGATTTATCCTATACAGATCGACTTGATCCAGATCTTCTCGCACGGAGCGAGGCCATCTATGCGGCACTTGGAATGTCGCTGGAAACGGCTATCAACGTATTTCTTAGAAAGTCAGTGGCTGTCGGAGGGTTTCCTTTCGATGTCCGCCTGGATGCTCCTTCCAGGGAGACACTTGAAGCCATGCTGGAAGCCGGGAGGATTGCGACAGATCCCCAGGTGAAAGCTCTTGATGTGGAGGACGCACTGGAGAAACTCAAGAAATGAGCAGTGACCTGTCCTGGTGTTTGCTTTTCGTATCTGTGGTACTGCCCGATACTCCTCCGGATCGATCTCCAACAGGATCACAGTGCCCCTGTCCATTTCAAGGGCGTTATGGGACGAGGACTCCGGGAGCGGCAGACCGACACCATCCAGAACCAGAAGATCCACGGCCAGGGCATCACGGATGTTCTCAGGTGCCTCCTTCGGCGTCTTTCCGGGCGTGGGGGCATTCCTTTACATCCGGGACCCTGATGACGAAGTCTGATTCGTTGCTTAAGCGCAGTGCAGGATGGATCTTCTCATGGTCTTCTCCTTCTGGAATCTCACAGATATCATTCAGGCAGGCATCAGGGCTCCATCGCGATGGCGGCAATCATGGCAGAGTCTGTCTGAAGGTTCAGCAGATGAATATAAGGAACAGCGTTACAGTATCTTGCAGGTATCTGAGGCTTGTTGAAACCACTTATTGACACGCTTTTTTGCGTTCTCGCGAATGTTGTAATAGAAGAACGAATAATCGCAATTATGGTAACTGCATGGTCCGAACAAAGGCTCCATGTATTTTCCTTCTTCGCCCATGCTCTGCGTGATGGAGTACTTTGCCATCTCAGGATTCGTTACAACAACCACACCACGATTCACGTTGAGAACCGTAGATACCTTTTCCTCTAAGATCTCCAGTTCACTTCCCGGAATATGAGGGAACAGGCACCCCATGCACAGCTCTTCACTTGCCGGCGTTTCGTCGGTCTTCCAGTTCAAAGGATTAATGGCTATCGCTTCGGGAGCTACGACCAGACTCGGGTGTCCGTCGTTCTCGGGCCCTTCCGTATTCCAGGAAATGCACACGCCCAGGTCCTCCTCACCCTGTGCTGCTTTCACATGTGGATACTTCTCCAAGTATGGCCGGGTCAGGGAGTCGCCAAGCCGATAGGCACATATCATTCCTTTGTAATAATCTGGATGCTCCTGCATGTATTCACCGAGTACCATGCCCAGCAATCTGGAGCCCTGGCTGGATCCGGCCAGAATAAATGGGCGCCCATGATTTAAGTGCTGAAAGTAATAATCCAATGAGGCGTATACATCGGTACGCGGCTCTCTCCACTCTGCATCATCAACCTCCTCAAAGGACATCCCGGCAAGTAAAGGTCCATTGACCTGCCTCCAGTAAGGCGCAAACAGATTCCCGACCCCGTCGAATACTGATGCTTGCTGGGCAAGATAACCTATTGCCCCCTGGACCATGGAAGAATCATCGATCGGACAGATCACTGGAGATGCCGGGTCCATGCATGCGGACGGATACAGATAGATGATGTCTGCCGGGTAAGACGGCTTCTCTGGGCGCGCAAGCCATGACTCCTGCTTTGAGTAATCCGGCGCAATGCCCACAAATTCTCTCTCGTACATTTCCTGATCTCCTTCTTTCATGTTTCCTGTCCCACGCTCGCGACAGCCAGTCAGGGAAGGCTTTTCTATATGGTACCAAAGCACTGAGGATGTGTCTATCCCCGCATTTCCAAACCCGTGAAAAGCAAACACGGCTTTCCTGGGGGATGGTTTTCAGCTGCTGGCCATTGCGTTGATTCGTGAATTCCCACTGGAACGGGAAACGGCCGGGTGGAAATACATTTCCACCCGGCCGGACAGCATGTCTCATTTTCTCCTCTTCGTGGCCCGCGCTTCTGCCTTTGCTTTCTGCGCTGCCAGCTTTGCCTGATATTTTGCTTCCTCCTCTTCGAAGCTCAGGCCCTTTTTCTCGCACCTGGCCTTCAGATCGGCAATCCTGGCCTCTTCTATTTCCCTGGCGGCAGCTTCTTTTTCAAGACGGTCCTGTTCTTCCGGAGAAACATACACTTCGCCCCGGTCCTCAGCTGCTTTCCTGGCTCTGTCGCGAAGCGCTGCATGGATCTCCGGCATCCGCTTGTCGATATCGAAGAAGATGCATACGATCAGTATGATCACAGCCAGCACCGCGTAGGAGCCGTAGTAGGCAAACAGGATCCAGTTGTTGACCCCCTGCGGCTGCTGCACAGCGCCGGCGACATAGCCATTCAGGGTCAGGCCGGTTTCATATACTGCATTGAGGGGCGTCATGACTGCACCGATCAGGGTGAAAATGATGCCTGTGGCCAGTGTGCCCTCCGGGCGGTAGCCATGCTTGTACTCGATGTCGTCATAGGCCTGCTGCTGGAACACGGCATACATATTGGTGATGGCGAAAATACCGCAGGCAAATACGAAGCCGCCGGCCACAGCGACAACAAAGCTATAGGGATTGATCATGGCGATGCCAATGCCGATCAGGGTAATGACGGAGGATACGAGCATAATCTTCCGGGCGGAGATCTTCTTTGCAAGGATGGGCACCAGCACCGCGCCGATGGCCATGGGCTGCATGGCGGCCAGAAGATAGGTGAACTGGAAATTGTTCTCCGCGTTCCCGCCCAGGATATAGCTGATCATATTCACCCGGGCATTGCCGCCCTGGAGACTGTCATAGAAGGTGACGCCGATGAACACCAGCACGGACAGCAGGAAGTATTTGTTGGTGACGGCGTTTTTGAACTGCTGAGTGAAGGGAACCAGGATCGCAGCGTCCCCGTTCTCATCTGTAAGCACCTTCTGGTTGTCCTCCGTGACGCGCTCACGGGTCCAGAAATATTCTACGAAGGAGAATGCGAGGGCGACCAGCGCGCTGCCGCCGATCGTGATGAACCAGCTCTTTCCGGTCAGATCCTTCTGCAGGACGTTGGGGTACAGGAAGCCGACGATGCCTATGGCACCGAGAACACCGGCAATCATCACGGTCACGGAAGAGCGGATCGTGGTGATATTGTTGCGCTCCAGCACGTTGCGGCTGATTACGGAAACCACGCTGGAGCGCAGATTCCAGAGCGGTGCACCAATGGCTGTAAAGCAGATATTGAAGACATACAGCCAGATCAGATGGGGAATGCTGCCGGATGCAAAGGGGGACCAGAAGACAAAGAAGCCGGAAATGGACATGATCCATGTGCCCAGAAGCACATAGGGACGGAAGCGGCCGGCCCTGCAGACGGTTTTCTCTGTGATGTGCGCAATGCCGATACCCGTGAGCATGCCGATGATGGTCGTCACCGTGGTCATGATGAGATACGTGTAGGGATTGCCGAACACTTCGTTGATGCGCAGGATGTCCATGTAAAACAGCTCGCGCAGGCTCATCAGGGTCGAATAGAAGAAATAGACGAGGCCCGGGCCGATCATGTGCCCCAGCACACGCTCTTTGGTGGTGATGCGGCCGGTTTTGACGTGCGTCTGCCAGGCCGGTCGGTCAAACATGCTGTCCTTCAGGTACTCCTTAGCCATGCTGATTCCTCCTTGTGAAATCATACGTATCTATATGAAGGGCGCGATGAGATGTTTCTGACTTCTGCTTTCGGGACGAAACAATCAAATGCCGCTGCTCAGGCGTATCGCTCTGTGAAGGCTTCCTTCGCCTGAGGGTTACGCCCGGACCAGTCTGACAAGGTTGCCCGCCGCTTCCAGACGCTCAGCACTGCCGTCTGCGTGAAGTGACAGGCTGCAGTACCCGCCTGCCCTTGGGATCAGCATAAAGTGGCTCTCATCGCTCGAGCGATAGGTGCCCTCCTGCCTTGCGCCAGTTGTGGTATCGGTATATGTGCCATCGGGATTCAGCTGGATGTACCGCTTCGCATCAGCTTTGACGATGAATTTCATGGAAACGAAATGGGTATTGGCACTGCTGTCCGTACCATCGAAGCCCGCGTATTCCTTCAATCCCAGCATGCCGTAATAGGCGTATTTGGGTGTCAGGTTCCGGTCATACAGATGCAAAAAGCCGCTGGGCATCCAGGAGAGGGCGTCTGCAAAGCCCCATACGGTGATGCCGGTGATGTGGATGCCCTGATCCCTGAGGGCCAGCACCTGCTGGACAAAATGGTAGTAGAACCGGCCCTGGGTCTTGAGCTCATCCTCTGTGCCCTGGCGGGATACGGATGCATCCAGCTCTGTGATCTGAATTTCACAGCCCGTTTCCCGGCCGATCTTTTGGAGCGCTTCGCCGAGCGTGTCAATGCTGCTGTATGCGCCGTAGTGCCCCTGCTGGCCGATCACATCCACCAGCCTGGCGCCCTGTGCGTCCTTTAGGCCATTTACCAGCGAGATCACCTTGTCCGCTTTGGTTTCCAGATCGAAATCGTTGTAGACAAGCTTCATATGCTTCGGCGCGTATTTCCGGGCGAGGGCATAAGCGTGATACACGTAATCATCCCCGATGATCACCTGCCAGGGACAAACGCGCATCTGATCCGGCGCAATGATGGCCTCATTCACCACGTCACAGCAATACATGATCTCATCCCAGCCGCCGGAGGAAAGCTCTGAGAAAAAGCTCGAAATCAGTTCCTCCATGCGGCGCAGCATGGTGTCGCGGTCCACGCTCTGGGCATCATCCTCAAAATCCTCATGAAAAATCCAGTCGGGGGTGCCCATGTACCAGATGAGCGTATGGCCCCGAAGCGGCATGCGGTGTTCTTTGCACCAGTTGAGCAGCTGGACCGTTTCATCTGAGAATTTCACGGACAGCCTGCCCGTCTCCCTGGATTTTTCCCGGTTCAGTATGGCTGCGGGCTTCAGATGGTTCTCCAGTGTCACACTGCTGAACTGGCTGAGCAGGATCTCCTCATAGGGAGATACAATGTAGTCGGGATTTATGCAGGTGCCGACCTTCAGCCCCATGGCAGCAAAGGTGTCCTTCAGGCAATAGGGGTTTTCACCTTTGACGGGCGGGTGCTTCATGAGACCCGCCTCGGGATCCAGGGCCTGCGCCTTTTTCTCCACCGTGCCTGCTTCCTCTGCGGACAGAATCACCGGCTCAAAATCGTCAATTAAAAAGCTTCGGTCCGCCTCATTCAGGCGAACGGTCATGGGGACATTCTTGCAGTTCTCCACGAAGAACGCCGTAGGATACAGGCTCAGGATGCCCGGGCTGGTCTCACTGTCATAGTCCCCGTCTCCTGTATCCAGGAACCTGGAGATGGTGCCCCAGCTGACGTGGCCTGTGCCGGTGAGAGCCGCGCTGAGCTGCACAGTATCTCCCTCCCGGGTATACGTACCCCGGAATGTGTATTTCACCGAGATGGGAAGCTTCATCAGGAGATTGGTTTTGGTGCTTTTCAGCTCCTTGGTCATCTCAAACATGCCATCGGTTTTCAGTGTGAGCCAGTTCTCCTGCACAACCCCCAGGACCTCTCCCCGGGCGGAGGTGATGCCGTTCATCAGGGTGTTGTACTTGATCACCTTCGCGGTATCCTGCATCATACGATATCCGTCCTGGGGAACCGGGCATGGTGCTTCCTGCTTCTTTTTCCCAAACAGCTTTGAGAAGAATCCGGTCATATCATCGCCTCCACCTGTGCGTCATGTGTTGCACATTTCCTGCTCCCAGTATATATTTCTGAATAAAGAAAAAAAGCGACAATTTTTCGGATGTGTTGCATTTGCAACAAATATCCAAAACTGTCGCGGATCGGAGGGCAAGGGATGGAGGGGCAAAAGCCCGACCGCCGGAAAAGCCCGGCGTTTCGCCATATCAACGCGTGCTTTCTGGAAATGCTGAAAAAGAAATCGATTGATCAGATCAGCGTGGGCGAATTATGTGAAAAGCTCAGCATCAACCGCTCCACATTCTACCGGCACTATGCAGATATCTATGCGCTGCTGGATTCCATTGTGGACGACTGCTTCTCGGAACTGTTCAGCCTGCCAGTATCCCAGGCGGAAGCCGGCGGCAGCTTTGAGGAGATGGGCTATCAGCACATCCTGAACGTGTGTACCGTGGCAGAGCAAAAGAAGGAGCTGTACCAGCAGCTCCTGTTCGGGCGGACCAACACGCAGCTGATGCAGCGACTGACGGAGGCAACCTATCAGCTGTATCTTTCCGCCCATGAGGGATCAGATTATATTCCGACGGAGGAGGCCACGCTGCATTATCACTTTCTGGCCAACGGCATCATCGGCATCTGGGTTGCATGGCTCAGGGATGACTGCGTGATCCCAAAGGAACTCGTAGCAAAAGCCGCCATGGAGCAGATCACAGCGTTCTTTGGGAAGATGAATGAACTGTACTGGACGGAAGAGCGAAAAAAGAGATAAACAGTTCCTCAAAAACAATCGCCCGCGGAGCGATTGTCTTTCAGTATGCCGCCCGATACTTTTCCGGGTCGACGTCCACCCGGATCACGGTGGCCCCGCCAGGTTCGATCGCGTCAGGAGATGAGGGCTCCGGGAGCGGCTGGCCTACATCCTCCAGGACCAGAAGGCACCCGGCGAGGGCATCCCGGATATTCTCAAGTGCCTCCTCCTCAGTCTTTCCGGTCGTGACGCATCCACTGACATCCGGGACTCTGATGACGAAGCCGCCGCCCTCAATTGGCGAGCGCAGGGCAGGGTAGATTCTTCTCATGGTCTTCTCCTTTCGGATGCTAATAAATCTTTGCGCGGGCTTTCGCCCGCAGGAGGTATCGACAGAAAGTATGAGCTGGGCATGGAAGCACTGTCAAGACGACTTGTAGTTGAAAAAGGACGTTTCATACCCGTCCATCGCACCTTCCGGCCCGCTCCGGGAGGAGGCGCCATTGAATTGCACCCCTCCTGCTGGTATTATTCGCCTAACTGATATGTTCTCTGCGGGAAAGCAGGTGTAGCGTTTTGATTCGGGTTGCCATTGTCGACGACGAGCCCCGGTTCCAGGAACAGATGACGGCCTTTTCTGCGCCGATTTGTCCTGGACAACGGGCTGGAGATTGAGGTGGACTGCTTCTCAGACGGCCTGGATATAGCCGATGACTTCAAATCCAGGTGGGACATGATCCTATTGGACATTCAGATGAAGCATCTGGACGGGCTTGCCACCGCCAGGCGGATCCGCGCCTGCGACAGCGAGGTGGTGCCGATCTTCAGGCACTTGTGTATCTTGGGTGGAAGGAAACTGGCGTCAAGTATTGATGTGACGCGCTTCTTCTATCCTTAAAGCGCACAGGTACTCGTTTCAGTCTTTTCATGGTGGAGTGATGTGCTCCAAAAGCATATTCTTACCCTGCATCTCGATCCTGCTTCATCGCTATCTACCGCCTATTCAATGGAAAACAGGTCGTTAACTGTGAGAAGATTTACTCCATCCACCGTAGCCTGCTCCTGCACGTCCTTTGTATAACCGCTCTTGACGAACAGGTAATAATGCGATTCCTTGACTTGTGTGAATATCGCACAGGCAGCCATAAAGTCCCGGTACTCCTGCATATCAAACAGCTCATTGCGGAACTTACATTCGCAGAAAATCGCTCGATTGCCTGTGCGGTCAAGTGCCAGAATATCTATATCATCCTGCCTGCGTTTGGCAGGATTGTTGCCCCACCACTTGCCCATCTTGAAGGGGACAAAGGGCAGCTTTCTTGCTTTGGCCATACGAACCAAATACTGCTGACACACCTGTTCAAACACAGCACCCATCAGATTGGACAAATCTGCTGTGATTTCCTGGGCCGCTTCCTCTTCGCCAAGCAACTCATAATAGCTGCGGTTTGCAAAGATATAGCGATACCAGAATGTGTAGAAGTTGTCCGTGATCTGGTAAATGGTGCGCTTCGTGGACTCGCTCTCTCCGCAGGGCGTGATCTTGTTCACCAAACGAATCTCCTTCAACGTCGCTATGTATCGGGAGCACTTGCCGCTATCCTCTTTGATCCTCAGAGCAATATCATTCATGTGACTTGCACCGCTGGCAATCGCTTCGAAGATGCTGTTGTAGACAGCAGGTTCGCGCAACTCCATTTTTAACAGCAGCTGTGGCTCATCCTTCAGAAAGGAACCAGTACGAAGAATCTCCTGCTGGATGTTCTCGGCAATCGTCCGCTGATCGTTGAATCGCTGAAGATAACAAGGAATACCACCCAGAATACCATAGGCAAGCAGCTGGTCAATATGATTGTATTCAGGATAGAATGCGGCGCTGTCCAGATAGTCAAAAGGCTCGACTTCCATCCGGGTAGTTGATCTGCCATACAACGGGCTTTTGTAGCCCATGACCTCGATGATCATGAAGCTGACGCTGGAACCGCACAGAATCAGAAAGATCTTTTTCTGCGACCACTGGTGATCAATGATGTGCTGCAGGATGCTTTTTACTGTGGGATTCTCTTGTGCAATAAAGGGAAACTCATCAATGATCAGCGTGACTTTCTCGCTGCCTGCGTGATCGCCAACATAGTGAAAAGCAGCTTCCCAATCCCTGAAGGCACCGAAATCATCACCAGTGAGAGCTGTCTGAACGCAACGGGAAAAGTCCGCCAGATTGAGTGAGTCATTCTTCTCTTGTGCTGAAAAGAAGATGGTCTTATGCGTCCCCGCGTACTCCCGAAGAAGTGAAGTTTTACCTACACGTCTGCGGCCATACATCACAAGAAACTCAAAGCCATCAGAGCAGTACAGTTCTTCCAGACGCTTCAACTCGGAATGCCGTCCGATAAACACGCTACCACCTCCATGACTAATTCGGGATTATTATAATCGTGATTTAGTTATTGTCAATGTGCTTCCGCTATTCATTTTTCAAGTCATGGGGCAGGGATGGCGTCATTGAATTGCACATGGCCAGCAGGTATAATCTCCAGCACGGATATGTTCTCTGCGGGAAAGCAGGTGAAGAGTTTTGATTCGGGTTGCCATTGTCGACGATGAGCCCCGGTTCCAGGAACAGATGACGGCCTTTCTGCGCCGATTTGCCCAGGACAACGGGCTGGAGATTGAGGTGGACTGCTTCTCAGACGGCCTGGATATAGCCGATGAATTCAAGTCCAGATGGGACATCATCCTTCTGGACATTCAGATGAAGCATCTGGACGGGCTTGCCACCGCCAGGCGGATCCGCGCCTGCGACAGCGAGGTGGTGCTGATCTTCATCACCACCATGGCGCAGTATGCCATCAACGGGTATGAGGTGGATGCCTTCGATTATATCCTCAAGCCGCTGGAATATCCGCAGTTTCTCCTGCGGATGAAGAAGGCGGTGCGGGAGGTGGAGAAGAAGGCCAGTCATACCAGCATCTATCTCAAAAAGTGGAGCGACTGGGTGAAGGTCTCGACCGATGACATTCTGTATATTGAGGTCAAAGGGCACACACTGAGCTATGTCACGGCGGAGGAAACCTATGAAAAGCGCGCCGCCATCGGGGATGCTGAGGCGGAGCTTCAAGGGCTTCCCTTTGCCCGCTGCAGCCTTTCGTTTCTGGTCAACCTGAAGCGCATCGACCGCATCAGCAAGGATACGGTCGTGATCGGGGCGCATCAGCTGCCCATCAGCAGGAACCGGAAGAAGGAATTCCTGCAGGCATTCACGGACTATCTGGAGGCGGGCTTCTGATGGAAGGCATGACTTTTGCGATGCTTTTGTACTACATGACTGGCTTTCCGCTGCAGCTGGCGGTGGCTGTGATCCCCTTTTTTCTGCCGCTGAAAAAGAAGCAGCGGTGGCCGCTTCGCCTTCCGCTGGCCATTTTGCTGCCGGCTGTGGAGATTGGCCTGGGGCTGCTGCTCTATCCGCGGCTCGCGCTGACGGAATTCTCCTCGCAGCTCTTCTTTGCGGCACACTTTCTGCTGATCTGTGCACTGTACGGCGTGGGACTTTGCATCCTCACGGAGGCATCGCCGCTTGAGGCGAGCTACTGCGCCGTGTGCGCCTATATGACCCAGCACCTCTTTTACTGTATCGCGCTGGTGCGCTCTCACCTGCTGGACATGCCCGCCTGGTGGGAGACGGAAGCGATGGTCTATGTGAGGCTGGCTCTTGTCTGCGCGGCTGTCTATCTGCTGTTTGTGCGGAGAATCTGCCGGGACGGACATTACCCGAATTCTGTGCTGCGCGCGCTCACCCTGTACACGCTGGTGATGGCGGTGATGTTCTTCCTGAGCATCCGGGTGAGTGATATGGACAACGGGTGGCTGCATGGGCTGTATACGGGCATGCTGATTATCATCCTGATGATGGAGGAGGAGCGAAGCGCGGAGCAGCTGAGGCTGCAGGAGGAGATGCAGACCCGAGAGCGCATGGAGTCCACACAGCGGGCGCAGTACGAGATGAGCAAGGAGAACATTGCCCTTCTGAACCGCAAGAGCCACGACCTGCGCCGGCAGGTGGCCGCCCTTCGGACGGTGGGTACACTCGAGGAGCAGGAGGAGGTGATCTCCGAGATCGAGCAGGCGGTGGCGATCTACGACAGCACCTTTCAGACCGGCAGCCGCGCGCTGGACACCGTGCTGACACAGAAGGCCCTGCAGTGTTCACAGCACAAAATCGAGCTCTCCGTCATGGCGGACGGAAGACTCCTGCGCTTCATGCGCTCGGTCGAGCTGTTCACCCTCCTCTCCAACATGCTCGACAACGCCATTGAGGCCAACGTGCGCATCCCGGAGGAGGGGAGAAGGTCTATTCACCTTTCCGTGCACGAGAAGGCCGGGCTCATCATCCTCCAGTGCGAAAACCCCTATACGGGTACCATCGAGATGAAGGACGGTCTGCCCGTCACGGCGAAGGAGGACAGGGAAAACCACGGCATCGGCACCCGCTCCATCGCCGCCACGGCGGCGAAATACGGCGGCGTGATGCGCATCGATACCCGCGGGGGAATGTATGTGCTGCGCCTGATCTTCCAGCCACCGGATGCAAATCAGGACGAAAAATCGACCAGTCAGGACAAAGCCGCGTGATGCGGCTTTTTCTGTGTTATCCTCCGGCCATCACCTGCGGGACATCACCCGCGAGAATCAGAAGGAGGAACATCCCATGAAGAAGCTCATTGCCCTGTCTCTTGCCCTGGTCCTGACCCTGTCCTGCGTGTCCGCCTTGGCGGACGCCGC
This sequence comes from Clostridia bacterium, assembly GCA_017460395.1. Lineage (GTDB taxonomy): Bacteria > Bacillota > Clostridia > Christensenellales > Aristaeellaceae > UBA2943. Next base: position 32,495 of record JAFUBA010000177.1, read on the forward strand.
CTACACCCATTTCTTCACCGGCGAGGATCTGGCCGGAAACACCGACATGAACGGATTTGTGTCCGCCAGCCCCATGACCGAGCTGAACACCGTGGTGCTCAAGGACGACGGCACCTATGAGTACACTAAGCTCCTGGCCACCATGGACGAGAACGGCGAGGTTGTGGAAATCGAAACCGAGCAGGCCGCCCTGCGCTATGAGATCCGCTACGTCTATGTCGGCACCTACACAAAGGACGGCGATCAGGTGACATTGAATGTGCCTGAGGACTGTGATTTCGTGGAGGACTGGGGCGTCCTGAGCGTGATGGGTTATACGTCCAACTCCGAGGGCAAGGCCTCCGAGGGTGCCCGCGTCGTCAACTATGAGGGCACCGACTACGATCCCATGGACAACTTCAGCTCCGCCGTATACAAGTTCGACGGCCATGACACCCCTGTTTCCATCACCGTGAACGCTGACGGAACCTTCACCTACAACGCCGTGGCTTCCTCTGACGACGACTGATGACATGCCAATGGGGGAGGGAACACGATCCCTCCCCTTCTTTTTCACCCATCACGTGAAGCAAAGGAGGAGGACCGGCGACAGCCGGCCCGATCAGCGATGAAAGAGAAGCATTACAGCAAGAAGAGTTACTTTGCACTGCACACCTGCGTGCTGGCACTGCTGCTGGCCATATGCATCGCAGCCCAGGTGATCACAGCCAAGTGGGACAGCGTGCTGACGGACTTCTTCGGGACCGTGGGCGGTACACAGACCTCGGTGCAGGCAGGAGACTTTGTCAGCGAGTATGACAGCGAGGAAGCTCTCAGGGCCGCGCAGCTGGATCACACCCGGCGCGTGGTGGCGGAAGGTGTCGTACTGATGAAGAATGAGGACAGCTTCCTGCCCTTGAAGAGCGGTGCGCAGGTGAGCGTCTTCGGCCTGTCCTCCGCCTCCGGAAAGACCAGCGGCTCCGGCTCCGGAGATATTGAGATCGACTCCGATACGCTGGGCGGCGCGCTACAGAAGGCCGGCTTCGGCGTGAATGCCGAGCTGACAAAATTCACCGGCTCCACCAGCCATGTCCATGGCACAGGTGCTGGCCCTGGTGCTGGCGATGCCATGGGAGAATGGAAGATTGACGAGATCCCGTGGAGTGAGTACACAGACGCGGTGAAGGCCTCCTTCTCCTCCTATGCCGATGCGGCCATCGTGGTCATTACCCGCCAGAACGGTGAGGGCAGCGACCTTCCCCGCGAGATGGGCCGCTTCGGCAACAATCCCGAAAAGCACTATCTGCAGCTCAGCGACGAGGAGCAGGCACTGCTGCTGGGCATCCGCGAGAGCGGAGCTTTTGCAGGCACGATCCTGGTCATCAACGCGGCCAACCCCATTCAGCTGCCGGAGATTGATCAGGCGGAATACGGCGTGAAGAGCGTGATGTGGTATGCGGGCACGGGCACCGACGGTATCGCCAGCGTGGCAGATATCTTCGCAGGCTTGATCAGCCCCTCCGGCCGCCTGGTGGACACATGGGCCTACGATAATCTCTCCGCGCCTGCCATGCAGAACTTCGGCGACTTCCGCTTCCTGAACGCGGACGGCACCGAGACCGGCAATGCCTACATGAATTACGGCGAAGGCATCTATGTGGGCTATCGCTATTACGAGACCCGCTATGAGGACAGGGTGCTGGGCATGGAAAATGTGGGCGATTACGATTATGCCTCCACCGTGCAGTTCCCCTTCGGCTTCGGCCTGTCCTACACAAGCTTTGACTGGTCTGGCTTCAGCGTGAAGCTGGACGGGGACACCGTCACTGCTGCCGTCACCGTGAAGAACACCGGCAGCATGGCCGGCAAGGATGTGGTGGAAATCTACGCGCAGGCTCCCTATACGGCGGGCGGCGTGGAAAAGTCTGCCGTCGTGCTGGCTGGCTATGCGAAAACAAAGGAACTGAAGGCCGGCGAGAGCGAGAAGGTGACCGTGTCCTTTGACCTGAAGGACATTGCCTCCTACGATTTTGCTACGAACAAGACCTGGATCCTGGACGCCGGCACCTACTATGTGACCGCCGGACGGGATGCGCACGACGCGGTGAACAACGTCCTGGCTGCCAAGGGCAGGACGGCCGCCGACGGCATGACCGAAGAGGGCAGCGCCGCGATGGCGGGCACCTTCGAGGTGAGTGCCGTGCGCCTGCTGGACACCTCCGTGACAGGCGCGAAGGTCATCAATCAGTTTGACAGTGATGTCCTGCCCGATGCGGCGTACCTTTCCCGCAGCAACTGGGCGATGATGGACAACGGCGGCCTGCGCTACTCCACCGAGGAGCGGGCCGGCATTTCCAAGAACACCGATGCGGCAGGCACCGCGGGCACGGCCATCATCAGCGATGAGGTGGCAGCGGGCTTCGCAAGGAAAGGCGCGGACAGCGTCGATCTGGCCGCGCTCGCAGCCCAGGATTTCCCGTCCAAGGAAGATTACATCTACGGTGCGGAGGTGGAGGAGCCGCTGACCCTGGTCTCCATGAGGGGCAAGGCCTACGACGATCCCCAGTGGGAGGAACTCATCAACCAGACCAAGCTCTCCGAGCAGCACAGCCTCTTTAACAACTCTGGCTACGGCACCAAGGCCATCGAGGCCATCCAGAAGCCCAAGACCTTTGAATATGACGGCCCGGCAGGCATCTCCAACTTCATCACCGGCAAGAGCGGATTTGGCTATGCCCGCACCATCACCCTGGCCGCCACCTGGAACCAGGAGCTGGCTGCCGAGTTCGGAAAACTGATCGGCGAGGATGCCATCCTCACCAGGACAGCCGGCTGGTATGCTCCTGCGACCAACATCCACCGTACGCCCTTCTCCGGCCGTAACTTCGAGTACTTTTCTGAGGATCCACTGCAGTCCGGCGTGATCACCGCAGCGGTCATCCGGGAGGCACAGGCCAAGGGCTGCTATGTGTACATGAAGCACTTTGCCCTCAATGACCAGGAGACCAACCGCTCCGCCTACCACCAGGTGGCGGTGTTCTCCCAGGAGCAGGCCATTCGTGAGATCTACCTCAAGCCCTTCCAGATGGGCGTGGAGGACGGTGACGCACACGGCATCATGCTGGCCATGAACCGCATTGGCACCACCTGGACCGGCGACCACTACAACCTGCTGACCAACGTGACCCGTGGTGAATGGGGTTTCAGCGGCATCTTCATTACGGACTACCTCGGAAGCATGGATGTGGAGATGATCGACAAGTATCTGGCAGCTGGCGGCGATCTGATCCTCTCCACCAGCGAGCTGAAGCTCTCCGATGTAAAGCAGAACTGGTGCCGCGCCTACCTGCGCGATTCCATGCACCGTGTGCTGTATCAGCAGGCCAACAGCCTGGCGGTCAACGGTCTGGGCGGGGAGGACGTGAAGTTCGAGGTCGGAACCCCCATCTACAAGATCGCACTCTGGACCCTGAGCGGGCTTCTGGCCGTCTACCTGATCTACAGCGTGATCAGGATGATCCAGTATGGCCGCATGACGGAGCAGCAGTTTGCGGACAGCCGCGAGCGCACCAAAAAGGCCCGCAGGATCAAGAACATTGTTCTGGTCGTGATCCTTCTGGCCCTGGTGGTGGTCTTCTTCGTGGTCTACTTCCCGCTGCTGCAGAAGGCCTTCCTGATCTGATCCCCCCGGATTGATCCGGAAAACAAGTAAGAATACAGCCGCCGCGCCTCCAAGGGGAAGCGCGGCGGCCGTTTTGCGGTTAGGACAGAAACCGGGGAAGACCGACGGATCAGTTTCTCTTACTCTGCGGTCTGTTCCATGGAGATCGCTTCGTCCATGTGCTCTCCGCTCCTGAAATACTCCGGCACCAGAGACAGTCCGTCATGATTCTCCAGGCCTGGGAAAAGCAGCTTGAAATACAGATCCTTCGTCCCTTCCGTGCGGATGGACTGGGTGCCGTCCCGGCTGATCAGAATGCCGCCCTGATACAGGCTCCAGCCTTCAATGATATCCAGCTCATCATCGTTTTCCCAGGTATTCCAGATGTTCACCCACTTTTCCGGCACGGTCATATGAACGATTCCCTTCAGATCCACCCTGCCGGAAGCAAGCTCCGCCTGTGCCTGGTAGATGTCAGTCTCACCAGATCCTCTCAGGAAAGCATAGTGATCATTGTGATTGAGGGTAAAGAGGACGTCCGTATTTTCTCCTCTTTGATACAGGCGCTTACAGGTCGTTCCATCCTGGAACCAGATGTCATTTCCGCGGAATAGGACAGCCTTGAATGTCAGTGTATCTGAGACCCGATCCGCGGGGATCTCACATTCCTTCCAGCCAATGATGCTCCCATCCTCCTGAAGAACATCACTGCCATCTGTAATGTCCAGATAGGTGCCATCCTCCAGGAATAAACCGTCATGAAGGGATGCCTCATGGGATGTGCCCCAGCGCTGATCCTCGCCATTCAGCCATGTATACAGCCTCTGAAGCTCGGGAATATCACTCCCGAATGTCTCAGAAGCGATGGTGTTTTCAAGTACATCAGACCATGTATAGTCTTCCTCCGGTGCGCCTTCATGGAGCTCCACCGAGTACAGATTTCCGCTCAGATGATACGAGACAAATACCCGGTTTCCCTCGTAGTACGCCTGGCCGATTTCGATAGAAATGCCATCATCCGTCACGAGAGACACAGACATCGGTTCAGCCACTTCATCCAGCTGCGCCAGCCGCTGATCCGTAGTCTGATGTTGTGCCAGTTCACCAAATAAGCCAAAACCGGCAGCGAGCGCGGCAGTCATCGATATGATGACCAGAGCAATGACAAGCACTGCAGATGCAGAAATCTTTTTCACCATGGGTTCTTCTCCTCTCGCTTTTCGCGCAATCTGGTATTGGAGCGAAGGCGCATGGTCAATTTCCCTCGTGCAGTCATCAATTGCCTCACGGATGCGCTGCATGATCTCCTGATCACTTTTCATCCCCTTCGCCTCCTTCCAGTTCAGTTCTCAGTTTTTGCTTTGCCTTATGGATTCTGCTGGAAACAGCAGCCTCTGTCAGGTTCAGCATCTTTGCAATCTCCTTGATGCGGTACCCCTCATAGAAATACAGCAGAACGACTTCCATGTATTTGGGCTTCAGCTTCATGATCGCCATCGTCAGCGCGATATGTTCATCGCTGGGTGAGGCAGAGGCCATAAAGGACAACTGGTCCAGGGAAATCCGGCGATCGATGTACCGGTACCATGCACTCCGCCTGTAATCCCTGCAGCAGTTGATGGCGATGGTCGTCAGCCAGGTCTTCTCACTGCTGTCGCCCCGAAAGGAATCCATGCTTTTGAATGCCTTCAAAAAAGTCTCCTGCACCACATCCTCTGCGGCTATTCGGTCTCTCAGGTACACGCAGCAGATGCGGAGCAGGTCCTTTTCATATAGCTGCACCATGCGATCCAGTCGGTCTGCCGGGGTCTGATTCGGCGCCTGAATCATTCCCAACGCGGATCACCTCCTCAGTCATATAGACGATGAGCAGCGCCAAAACTTAACTTTCCAGGAAAAACATTTTCACGCCAAGATTCCACAGGCTGTATGCTGCAAAACTGAAGCCTGTTCACAGGCTGATCAAATGAACAACTTTCGTGACAGGACAATGGAAATCATCAACCATGATCTGATCTGCGCATAAGACGTGAGTCGGCGGGGAGCCCTCGCCGTTTTCGACCTTGTGCAAAAAATATTTCAGACAGCAACTCATTTTCACGATTTCGTGATATGATATACGCGGCCACAAGCAGGAGGTTTCATCTGTGCCGGTACTGCCCGGATTTTACGGGATCATCATTCTTATGTATTTCCAGCAAGCAGAGCATAATCCGCCGCACGTCCATGCCCTCTACGGCGATGATATGCCGTCCACTGACATTCAGACGGGCGAAGTGCTGGAGGGCAGCAAGCCACAAGACCGATCTTCTGCATATGTGGGAGACGCAGGAGTTTAAGTCCCTTTCTCCCCTTGAATAAGGAGCTGATATTTTGTTCCATAAGGTGAAAGCGGTCAGCGCTCTGCCGGACTATCGGCTGAGCGTTCAGTTCGCAGAGGGCGTGACCAAAATCTATGATGTGAGGCCTCTGTTTGCGAAATGGCCGCCCTTCAAGTTGCTGGAGGATGCGCCAGAGCTGTTTTCCGGGGTGGAGGTCGATATGGGCGGCCACGGGATCATCTGGAACGATGATCTTGACCTGTCCTGCGACGAGCTGTTTGAAAACGGCGAAGCAGTTAAGACGCCCTTTGACGGGCTCATGGCCTTTACTGACGCCACCCAACTATGGGGGCTGAACGAAAGTACGCTGCGCAAGGCGATTGCTTACGGAAAACTTGTCAATGGCGTGGACGCCTGCAAATACGGTAAACAGTGGGTCATTTCCATGGATGCCATGAAGCGGGAATACGGTCAGCCAAAAGCAGGCACACAAAAATGATGGTTGGAATGAAATTGAACAACTGCCATCGCAATACCGGATTCAAAAAGAATCTGAATGCGTTGAAGCAAAACGGTTCTCCGCTTCCAGAGTTCGAGACAGACGAACCACACGACTACTTCATCACCAGGCTGTTTATACGAGAAGGCTTCTATGACTATGACGATACTAATCAGGACCTTTCTGAAAAAGGGCCAGAAAAAGGGCCTGAAACCAAGTTAGATGAGATGACGGTCAGAAGTGAGGCTGTTTTGAAGGCGATCATTGCTGACAGGAAGATTTCGAGACTGAAATTAGCTAGTGAACTCAATTTAACAGAAAAGCAGGTCAGAGCTTCGATCGATAGACTCAAAGCGGAAGGCAGAATCCATTTTGAAGGAACAGGTCGCGGAGGCTACTGGGTTGTAGACTAACCCCCGGCCCACCTTGCTACTGTTCAAATCAGCCACGCCAAACTGCAGTACGAAAGGCAGGAAATGGGGCTGATTCGCCCTTGAATGAAGCTCGCAACATTATCCATTACTTGATGCCAGAAACCATCGAAGGCAAATCGATCGTTTGATGCCCAGAAAGCCTGTAATTACGGGCTTTTTTGCTGTTGCGGAGAGATTCTAATCCTCAGAGGTAGTGGGTATGAATCGCTATTTTATCTCTTTAACGTCTTTCAAAAATTACACCCTAGAGGACATCAATATTCGATTTCGTTGATTTTTGAATCGATATCAGCGTCAGTTAATTTGTGGATCAGTGCTTTATCAACATCATTGGAAGCTATGTTGGTGCAGATGTAATTCCGCCAGGGCAAAACGCAGAAGCAACCTGGGAATACACGTTCCTTGGAATGTCTGGAGGGATCAGAAATGGTCTGCACTTTCGGGAAGTCTCGAATGCTCCCTGACCAATCCGTGAACGCCAAACTCTCTGGTGAAAAATGGCCAATCTCTCTGGTAAAAAACTGCCAATCTCTCTGGTGAAAATAGACAAATTCTCTGCTCACTGTTGTAATTATCTGGAAAACATGTGTGTGGAGACAGTCTTTTGCAGTACAGTCGAGAAATTCACAAACAGTCAATCACGATTTACTAAATCATGATTGACGAATCTGCACGAGAGCGATATGGTGGAGACAGTATTTGACGGAGGTGCTGTCCTATGTGGATCTGCAGAGAGCGGGAAATGGCTTCCCTGAACAAATTGTACAGTTCAGGCAAGTTTGAATTTGTCGTTCTGTACGGCCGCCGCCGCGTTGGGACAACTGCGCTGATCAACCATTTCATCGAGGGCAAGCCCGCCATATATTTCATGGGTTTCGAGAGCAATGCCAAGCAGAACCTGGAGAACTTCAGTAAAAGCATCGCTGAGTATGCCGGCGGATATGAGGGAGATATGTCGTTCCCCTCTTTTCAGGCCGCCCTGGAGGTGGTATTCAGACTGTCTGAGAAAGACCGCCTGATCCTGGCAATCGACGAATATCCTTCTGTGGCCCGGGTCTCCAAGAGCCTTGCCTCCACTTTACAGCTGTTGATCGACAAGTATCAGGATCGCTCCAAAATGATGCTGATCCTGTGCGGATCTTCCATGTCCTACATGGAAGATCATGTACTGGCTTACAAAGCACCTTTATATGGAAGGAGTACAGCACAGATCAGGCTGTTGCCCTTCGAATTTGCGGAGGCCTGCAGTTTCTTTCATAGCTTCTCCGCCGAGGACAAGGCTCTGGCATACGGGATCGTGGGCGGCACGCCGAAATACCTGCTGCAGATAAGTGACAGACTCAGCATCGAGGAGAATATCAAAAACACTTTTCTGGATACCAATTCCTCCCTCTATGAGGAGCCTATGAATCTTTTGAAGCAGGAGGTTCGGGAGCCGGCCATCTACACTGCCATCATCACCGCGATTGCCACCGGTTCGTCCCGCATGTCGGAGATTTCCACGAAGGTTGGCGAGGAGACGAGCGTCTGCTCCACGTATCTGAATCACCTGATCACGCTGGGCATTGTGCAAAAGGAACTGCCTTACGGGGAGAAAGCGTCAAAAAAAGCGATCTATTTGATCGACGATAACATGTTCCGCTTCTGGTACCGGTTTGTGCCTGAGAATGCTTCTCTGATCTCCCGCGGCGCATCTGATCTGGTGTATCAGCGCATCGAACCGTATCTTTCCGATTATATGGGCAAGGTGTTTGAGGAGATCTGCAGGCAATATCTCTGGAAGCTTCTGCTGAGCGGTGAGTCCCCTGTGGAGTTTACCTCCCTGGGCCGCTGGTGGGGCAACGATCCCACTCATAAACGCCAGGCGGAAATCGACATCATGGGTGAAAAAGATCAATACACCGCCCTGTTTGGTGAGTGCAAATGGACGAACGAAAAGGTCGATCTGGGCGTGCTGGACACGCTGAAAGAACGCAGCAGTCTTTTCGCCTATCAGAAAAAGCATTTCTTCCTGTTTTCCAAGTCCGGCTTTACAAAGGGATGCGCTGCAAAGGCGAGAGAATTGGGCAATGTTTCGCTGATCACATATTCGGACATTTTGAGTACTTTTTCATGCGGCGCTGACACGTTGCACGCGTAAAACAGGCCTTATATTCTGCCTGCATATCTGGCAGAATGGGATGCACCGGAATGATCCGGTGATCTATGTGAGACCTCAGGGGATAGACTATTTTTAACGAAATCTCTCCATTTTTTCCATTGCATGAGAAGAGCTTTTTGTGGTACATTTCCGCTGTTCGATTTTCCGAACAGTACAACTTCATAAGCAATTGAGATTGCTCCCACCCCGGGAAACGACGAAACATGCAGCACAATGGTGCGTAAGTCTGATGACGGTGCTATTGCTTCATGACAGTCATTTTATCGGAGGTGGGTTTTCTATGTCTGAACAGAACAATTACCTTGGGCAAGAACGCATCTGGGTGCTGCTCCGAAAGTTCTCTGTCCCCTGTATTCTCTCCATGGTCATCGGTGCACTGTACAACATTGTCGATCAACTGTTCATTGGCAACAGCCGCCTGGGATATCTTGGCAATGCTGCCACATCCATCGTGTACCCGATCACCATCATCGTGCTGGCCTTCGGTCTTATGTGGGGCGACGGCTGTGCTACGTACCTGAGTATTTGTCAGGGAAAGAAGGATACATCCCGTATCCACAAAGCAATTGGCGGATGTATTACCTGTTCTGTGGCAGTTGGCGTGGTCGTTGTCATTCTTTGCGCCTTGTTTGCCGACGGTATACTTGGAGCTTTTGGAGCATCTGGTGAAACGCTTGCATATGCCAAGGAATACCTGTATGTACTTCTGTTTGGCATACCGTTCTATCTGGTCGCAACCATGCTGGTCAGTGTGGTACGTGCTGACGGCAATCCCAGGTATTCCATGATCGCCACCTGCACGGGCTGTATTGTCAATATCATCCTGGATCCGGTGTTCATATACGCCTTTGATATGGGCATGACCGGTGCTGCTCTGGCCACAGTGATCGGGCAGATGAGCTGCTTCATTTTCATGATGGTTTATATTCCCCGGTATCAGACCTTCCGCCTGAATCGAAGGGCGCTGATCCCGGATATGAGGGAAGTGCGTATCGCTTCCCAATATGGCATATCCTCCTTCCTGACGAATATTTCGACTGTGACGCTGTCTATCGTGACAAACATTCTCCTGGCCCGGTACGGCATGAGCAGCGCCTATGGCGCGGACATTCCCATTGCCGTCATCGGCATTGTCTTTAAGGTGTTCGGCATCATCATCTCCATTGCCGTCGGCATCGCCGTGGGCGGCCAGCCCATCCTCGGATACAACTTCGGTGCCGGGAACATGGATCGCGTGAAGGAAACCTTCCGCAAGATCATGCTGTGCAACCTGATTGTGGGCATCATCGCGACGCTGCTGGTGGAAGGCATACCGCATATCATCATCAGCTGGTTTGGGGAAGGGAGCGAATTGTATATCCACTATGCGGTGCTCGCTTTCCGTATTTATCTGGGTCTGATCCTGTTCACCTGCGTTACGAAGGCTACGGCAATTTTCTTTCAGTCCCTGGGCAAGCCCATCACGGCGATTGCAGTTGCGCTTTCCCGTGACATTGTGTTTCTGATCCCCGGTCTGTTCCTGTTTGCGGCCCTGGGCGGTGCGGAAAAAGGCATTGAAACCCTGCTTTGGGCGGCTCCTGTATCGGACGTGCTGTCGATTGTTCTGTGCGCCATTCTACTGGCTGTGTTTTTCAGAAAGGATGCTGTCGGGGACACAGCGCAAACTGCGCCTGATGCAGGAACGCGCAGAAGGCCTGTGGCGCAGGGCACTTCTTTTGTGGTCTGTATTGGCCGCAATTATGGTGCAGGCGGTCGATCGGTTGGCAGGCTGGTGGCTGAAAAGTTGGGCATTGCGTACTATGACTCTGAACTGCTGGAAGAAGCGGCCAGGAATTCCGGATTGAGCCGCAAATACCTGGAAAGCCGGGACGAGAAAACAGTGATCCTTGCCCCGCTTTATCAGAGTGTAGGGTTTGGCACGGAGGCATATAAGCCTCTGGAACAGAAGGCAGCCGAAGCTCAGCGGGAGATCATCGAGAAGATCGCCTCCGAAGGCCCCTGCGTGATTGTCGGCCGCCGGGCCGACCAGGTGCTGAGAGACAGAACGAAGGTGCTTTCCGTCTTTGTCTGCGGCTCGGAAGAAAAACGGATTCATCGCGTCATGCAGCGGGAAAGGCTGACGGAAAAGGATGCCCGGCAGAAAATCGCCAAAGCAGATCGGGAACGCGCCATGTATTACAATCAGTCTGCACCGTCCAAATGGGGTCAACCCGCGAGCTATGATCTTTGCATCAACACAGATCAGATGTCCCCGGAAGAGACAGCCGAAATGATCATGCATGCTGTCAAGGTACATCAAGCATTTCAGCAGTAAGTGAAAACTGTTCAGCGCCGCACTACGCGGCGCTTTCTTTTTGTGTCTCCGGGGGAGACGGCCCAGGATCCGTGTCTGTCCCGAGGGCGGCCACGGCACCCTGACGTCGCTGTCGGGGGAGGTGAGGGAAACACGGAAGAGTGAATCGTGCTGCCACCATCAGATCATTGACGGTGGAAAGTGGCAATGCTATGATGGTTAGGACTCTCTAACAATGCCTTTCGGGGGAAGAGAGGCGCTGCACGGCGGCAGCACAGGCAGTTGATGGAAAAGGCAGACGGACCAGAAATGAGCCATCAGGAACTGCAAAGGGCAGTGGAGGCCACGCCGAACACGATGATCAGAAGGGCCGAAAAAGGAAAGAAAGGACAGGCCTATGAGCTTTAGTGCAAAAGCCGCAGTCTCACTGATGCGATTTGCCATGAGACTGGGACTGTTTCCCAAGATGGGAGATCTTGAGAGCGAACTATTGAAGGCCAAAGACTATAACAGAAAGCATGCATATAAGGAGCCTTCCGATCATAAGGCGCTGTACAGCACAGAGCATGTTGCAGGCTATCCCGTGCTGATGATCAAACAGCGCGGGGCGTCTCATCAAAAAGCGATCCTCTTTTTGCACGGGGGCGGCGACAGGGATGCCTGGAAACCGGAGGTGTCTTTTGCGCGAAATTACGGGAAGCTGACCGATGCGGATGTCATTTACCCCATCTATCCGCCATTTACGGAGATGCCGGTGGTGGATACGGCAGATCTCATCTATGAAGTTTACAAGTCCGCTGCCCAGGAATATGGCGCCCGGAACATGGCTGTGATCGGTGGCTCCTATGGCGGGTTTCTTGCCATGCAGCTTCTGACATGGATCAATCGCAATGGAAACAAGGTCGATATGCCGGCACTCCTCCTGATGAATTCCCCCTTTGCGATTCCGGAGACGGCGGAAGAGTGGGCACTGGCTGAGAAGCTGGGAAAGAATGACCCGATGGTCCCGGAAGGTGGTATCAGGTTCATGATGGAAGGCGTCATGCAGGCCGATCCGCAGACGCCGGAGTATGCCCTGTATCCCGACAAGATGGACTTTCGCCATGCCCCGGAGACGTATGTCTTTTATGCGGAGGAATCCTGTGCATGTGTTGCATATGCGATAGAGAAGGCGTTTGCCCGCGACGGCGCTGTGCTCCACATGCACAGGGAACCGGGCATGATGCACTGTTACGCCTGCGCTCCGGTATTTCCGGAGAGCAAAAGGGATTACCAGAAGCAGATTGAGCTGCTCAAGAGGATCTGACGGTCAGCTCAATCAGATTCAGAAAGGGAATACACATGCTTGCGATAAAACTGATTGCGGAGGGTCTCGTACTGGGTTTTATTCTGTTTCTCATCTGTGCCATCGGCATTCGGAACGGCGCGGTCGGCATGGTCCATCTCTATGATCCAAAGGTGCAGGAGCGCGTTGTCCGCCTCAAGCTGACGACGAAAGAGTTAATCCGGAAACGGAGCCTGCTCTTCAGAATTTTCTGCATTTCAGGGTATCTGATCTATGTGCTGGTCTGTGTCTATGCCGTGAACGGTGCAAGGGGCTTCCTTCAGGGCTTCTGGCAGTCTTTTGTGATCCTGTCCATCATGAACCTGATTGACCGATTCCTGATCGATGGGTACTGGGTAGGACACACCGATGCCTGGATCATCCCCGGTACGGAGGATCTGAGGCCGTACATCAGCACGAAAGACAAGCAGAAGAAATGGGTCATGGGAACTGCTGGCATGGCGGTCATCTCCGCTGTGCTCTCCGGCATCATGACGCTGATCCTGTGAGGAGAAATCGCAGGTCCGGTGCCGGAAGACATCCCGGATAAGGCAATCGTTCAACAGCCGCCATGCCAGATGAGGAAGCTGTTCGGTGGCGTCGCGCCGACAGGGCATTCCCTGATGCAGATCATGTGCCTCGTCCGGGTGCGGGCTTGCACATATATTGAAAGGAAACGAAACAGCAGGAGGAAGATGGTTATGACCTTGATTCTGGAATGTATCGTCATCTGTTTTATTCTGCTTCTGCCCTGTGTGGTCGCCATCGCCAACGGCATCCATCATGCGGCGTTTCTGTTTGAGCAGGATGTTCAGGAACGTGTGGTGCAGATGGGTCTGATCACGAAAGAAAAGATCAGCAGAAACAAGAAGATCTTCAAAGTATCCACAATGACAGTCATGATCGCCTTCGTGCTCTGGGCGGTCTATGGCATCAATGGAGCCCGTGGATTCTGGCAGCCCTTCTGGCAGATCTACACGCTTGCCATGGCCGAGGGCCTGTTTGACCGTTTCTTCATTGATGCGTACTGGGTAGGGCATACCAAAGCCTGGACGATCCCCGGCACGGAGGACCTGAAGCCATATATCCCAAAGAAAACGCTGATCGTGAAATGGCTGATCGTCATCATTGGAAATCCCATCATTGCAGCGGTGTTGTCGGGTGTGATGCTGCTGATTCTGCGGTAAAGGACGGAGTACATATGAAGAAATATCAGAAATACTGGCTTTGCGGCATCATCGGTGCCGTCTGCTTCGGGATCGGCGACTGGCTCCTGGGCTATGTCGATCCCGGTATCGTGAGTGAGTCCCTGTCCGTAATCAAATCCGGGCACGGCGAAGGCTATGACCTCATCAAAATCACCATCACGCTGCTTCTTGGCGCGATCGGTGTACCGTTTCTCATGCTGGGAAGCGTGAAAATGGCCGATCTCGTCTCAGATGACAGGAAAAAGAAGGCGTTCCGCTTCTGGATGGCGCTGCTTCCGGTCGGCTGGCTGATCATTCATTTTACTGTCTCTTTCTCCATCTGTGTGTATGCCTGGGGTGTGCAGCATGGAATGGGTGAAATGGCAGAGCAACTGGCCGCGGACATCCAGCATATGCTGCGGCCCGCCCAGGTGGTTTCCTATCTCTTTGCAGGTATTCCGCTCGTGCTTCTGATCGTCTATGTCCTGCGCGGGAAAACGTCGCTGAAGACACGGTCACAGCTGTTTACGCCGGTTCTGTGGATGGCGCTTCTGGCCGGTGTGAAGTTCTTTCTGCCTGCGACACCGCTCTCAAACGGCATCGATACCTTCTGTATGAATGCAGGACTCATCATATGGTTCGGCTATCTGCTGACCGTGAAGGCAGAACCGATACCGAGGAGACAGAAATGAAAAGGTTTCAGGTTGAAGAAGGGACTGTACAGGAAACACTGATGATGCCGCTATACGGCAGAGTCTATTGCGAGGAGCATTTTCCAAAGACGTTTCCAAACAAGCCGGCAAAGGAGATTGCTGCAAAGGTTGACTACGATTTCAGGAAGGTCAACAGCTCGGAGCTGAACATGGTGACATGGGCACTGCGGGCGCGCATGCTGCAGGATGCGGCAAAGGACTATCTTACAGAGCACCCGAGAGCCACGATCATCAACCTCGGCTGCGGACTGGATCTGTCCTTTGGAGAAATCGACAACGGAGCGTGCCGCCTGATCAACATGGATCTTCCCGATGTGATCGAAGCCAGGGAACGGATCGTGAACTGCCAGGCGCGCGAGATGAACCTTGCAGCTGACCTGATGGATTTCTCATGGATGAAACGAATTCAGGAGGGGCCATATGGCGTGAATGTCAGCGATGGTGTTTTCGTGATCTGCGGCGGGGTACTGATGTATTTTCACACCGAACAGATGAAGCGCTTTTTCCTCGCGCTTGCGGAGGCATTCCCCGGCGGCGGGATCTGCTTTGACGGAGAAAATCAGCGCGGCCTGAAAAAATCAAACAGGATCGTAGAAAAAACAGGCAACGGTTCCAGGATCTATTTTCCGATTGAGGATTCGCGGGCCCTGTTTTCTTCCTGGGGCGACTGTTTCCAAAATGTGAAGGAACGTCCGCTTCCGGCATACCTCAGAAACAGCCGCGAGGTTCCCCTCAAATGGAAGCTCATTCTGTCCATGGGCATGCGGCTTGGGATCGTGAAGATCATTGACGTTTCATTTCGGAATGGATGACGCTCCGTGCGTTTGATCATGAATCAATCTGAAAAACAAAGAACGGAGATAAGAACATGACAGCTGAAGCGCGCGGGAAGATATCGAAACGAATGCTGTGGATCATCCCTGGCATCATCCTGGCCATCATCGGTGACTACTGCATGGGCATCGAGCCAAAAGACAGCACGGCGGTTTCCTCCATGATCTCGTCCGGATGGCTCACGATTGCGGACTGGCGGATTGCACTTTCCAATATCGGCGGCATGGTCGGAACGGTTCTATATACGATTGCGGCCCTGAACTTTATCGAATATCTGAAGGACAAACTGTCCCGGTGCACGGATCCATGGGACCGGCGGCTTCTGAAGCTCTATATTGGGGGCTTGCTGTGGGGCTGCATGGTGTTCATCTATTTCCATCTGGCCTGCGGGACGCTGATACACAACTACAATGTGATCTATGAAGCTGCGCAGGGTGATACACAGAGAGCTGTCCAGGCGTGGAACCGCTCGTATGCGGTACAGGCAGTCCCGTACTGGGTATCGTTTTTCGTGCTTGGCATCACCGTCTCAGGCGGATGGATCGCGCTGATCCTGAAGGGCGTACTGCCGCTGAAAAAAACTTGGGCGCTGGCAGCACCGCTTGTGATCGCAGGGATTGGATTTTTGCTGGAGATGATTCTTCCACTGCCCTTCAACGGCTTTTCATCGGGCTTTGAGAGCTTTGGCTGGATCGTGATGTTCCTCGGGGGCATACAGGCCGTAAAAAGGGGATAGGGAAAGAAAGCAGGAAGGCAGGAGAAAACATACATGGCGCGAAAGGATTCTGAAAATCAGAAAAGATCCATGAGCCGCATGTTTCGGGGCAAGGAGATCTTCAAGCCGCTGAATACAGGCTGGATCGATGAGCATGTGGCCTGCGTGCGGGAATGGGTCGCGAACATTTTCTTCTACACGAAAAACGGCACGACCATCATGATTGATGCAGGATACAACTATGAGCGTTTGTGTGAGAAGATGCGATGGCTGGATCTTGATCCGGCTTCTATCAGGCACATTCTGATCACCCATCAGGATACGGACCATGTCGGTGCCCTGGAGCGGGATAGCGAGCTGCTGTTCAGGGATGCGGTGATCTATCTGAGTGAGACTGAAAACCGGTATCTTACAGGGGAGGTGCGCAGGAAGGTCTTCTATGGCCTGTACAGGCTCCCTCTGGTGAAAGCAGATAACGAGAAGGTTCTGCTTAAGGACGGGCAGATCCTGAATGTTGACGGTATCAAAATCGAGTGCATCCTGGTGCCCGGGCACACCTGGGGGCATATGGTCTATCTGATCGACAATGCGTATCTCTTTACCGGTGACACGCTCTGGTTCGGCGCAGATGGCGGCTACAGCTTCATCAGCACGCTGGCGGAGGATAACAGGCTGTCGGTCAGATCACTCGAGGCGCTGGAGAAGAATCTGCGAAGGAGAAAGGGGACGATCAAGATCATCACCGGCCATACCGGATGGACGGACGATCTGTCCTTTGCCTTCCGTCACAGGACAGAGCTTTGCGCTCCCTTCAAAAAGCGCATGCATGACCCTGACGCGCCATATGACGGGTATGATGAGGAAGATGATACAGAAGAAAAAGCCCGGACAGTGCGTCTTCCCAAACAAATCGATCACGCGGGGAAATAGGCGCTGAGCTTCAGAAAAGCGGCAGGGGACTATGGCACAGGCGTTTGCCGCCGCGAACGAGAAGACAAGATCGAAGGAATGTAGAACTGAAATGAAAAGACAGAGGATAAAAGCCATTTTGTACGCATTTATGGCTGCGGTGTTCTATGCCGGGGGTGTTCCACTATCCAAACTGTTACTTTCCCATATAGAGCCGACGATGATGGCAGGTCTTCTGTATTTTGGTGCGGGTGCCGGCATCGGATTGATGTCGCTGTTTCGTGCAAAAGATACGCATCAGGCAGAGCGATTGTCGAAAGAGGATCTGCCGTATGTCATGGGCATGATCGTGCTGGACATTGCTGCACCGATTTTTCTGATGTTCGGCATCACCGACAGCACTTCATCCAGCGCATCCCTGCTTGGCAACTTTGAAATCGTGGCAACCACCATCATTGCACTGGTTATCTTCAAAGAAGCAGTTTCAAAACAGCTGTGGGCAGCCATCTTCTGCATTACGATCGCCAGTGTCATGCTTTCACTTGATGGGGCAGACACTATCCGCTTTTCCACAGGTTCGCTCCTTGTGCTTGCAGCGACACTCTGCTGGGGGCTTGAAAACAACTGTACCCGGCAGATCTCATCGAAAAGTACGTACGAGATCGTCATGCTCAAGGGATTCTTCTCCGGAGGCGGCTCCCTTGTGATTGCTTTCCTTCTGGGCGAGCGGATGGCGGGTGTCAGATGGATCCTTGCAGCGATGCTGCTCGGTTTTGTGGCATACGGTCTTTCCATCTTCTTTTATGTTCGGGCGCAGAATACGCTCGGTGCGGCCAAAACAAGTGCGTATTATGCGACGGCTCCCTTTGCGGGTGCTGGACTGTCATTCCTGATCCTGGGCGAAATACTGACGCCATCGTATTTCGCTGCGTTTCTGGTCATGCTTGTGGGAACGGTTCTTGTGGTCAGAGATACTCTGGTCAGAGTCCATCACCATGAACACGAGCATCTTGTGACTCATACGCATGATGGGACAACACATACGCATGTGATCAGACATTCCCATGAACACGAGCATATACTCAGTGATGCGAGGCACACGCATCATCATTCAAGGGAGGAACTCCTGTCGGAACTGAAAGGTGTACATCAGACCTGATTCCATTTCGCACAAAGGGAGCCAGGGCGAGATATGCCAGGAGAGACGATCCTGATAAAAGACAGAACAAACAGAGAAGCGTGCCCTCTGTACTTCAGTGCCGTGGGTGGACTGCCAGGGATGCTTCCAAATCGGCATCTGCTGGTACCACAGACCCAAGAATCCTGAGATCCAGGTCCCGGAGGCATCCGGCAAAGGAATCGCGGATATGATCAGGTGGTTTCCTCCTTCGGGCGGCTGGCTGCAGAAAATGGGTGTACGGGTCAGAGAGATGCGGTGCCCTCGGGCATGTCGTACAGACCGGGACCATGGGTGTTGAAAATCAAATGGAACATACATACGCGTGCCATGCAGATGTGTCTGTGGCACGCGTTTGCTATGCCGGTAGAATCCTTCCCCCAGATATGGTAAAATCTGTCTGGCAAGGACTCCACATGGCGTGGTGAACAGATGGCCATGGCCTATGACCGTTACAGGGAAGGTGCCCGGATGCGATATGCGTTTGAAGCTCTTCTTTGCGAAGATAAAGACAGCCGCGGGGCATACGCGGCCTTTCCGGGAAATGCGTGCAAATCGGCTGAAGGTCCATGCGATGATCACGGAGAGAGCATGAATGAGGGACTCTGACAATTGAAGGGTAGATCATGCAGCTCAAATCCCGGTAACAAAGCTTCAGGGCATTGTTCGTGGGATGGACTTCTCCATGATGCTGTCTCTGGGGGCAAACAACCTGGAGAAGAGCAGAATTCCGAAGATGGGCGTGCGATGAGGACCTGAAAGGCGTGGGCGTGCTGCGTGAGCTGCAATAGGTCGGAGCTCGCCTGCAGCCGATGACACCTGTGCGGGTTCAGGAACTGTCGCGGGGCGGGATGACGGAAGTGCGATACACCCTGCGAGCAAAGGCGGAAGATCAGACCTGGAGAACAGACTGACGCACATGATAGGTATTGACGGGTTTCGCTCTCACCGAACAGAAAAGCACAGGAGATGATCAGATGAAGATGTCCATTCCACGCTCCCTTGCCGCAGGGATCCTGATTGGCATGGGCTGCATCGTGAACCTGAAGGCAGGCGGTGGGATCCTGGGTGCCGTGCTGTTCAGTTCGGGACTTTGGTTTGTGGTGAACTTTGACGCAGAGCTCTTCACAGGCCGGGTTACACAGGATCAGTATCCCTTCCTGCAGCGCCTCCTGATGCTCCTCGTGAACGTGACAGGTGCGGCGCTCTGTGGCCTTCTGGCCTCCGTATTTCTGCCAGAAGTCATGGAGTCTGCTGTGAGGATCGTGTCCGGCTATGCGGATCCATTGAAGCTCCTGTGGCAGTCCTTCATGTGCGGCATCTGCATGTATCTTGCCACCGCATGGCCACCGAAGGACAGCTTCTCCTCTGCAGGCGCCCTGGACCGGCTGCCCTTTGTCATCTATGGCGTGGTACTGTTCATCATCTCCGGCTACGGGCACAGCATTGCCCTGGCGGGATATGCCGGTCTGGCCCGCGGCATCGCCTGGTGGGCGATTCCCCTGGCGGCTATCGGGAACGGGATGGGCAGCTATGCCATGAAGTGGCTCTTGAAGCCGGAGACATTCTCCTGGAAAAAGTGAGAACCCCCGGACCCATTCAGGTGAGGGAGTGAAAGAACATAATGCTGCCAATGGGTTTGTGATCGAGATGACATACAGGGAAAAGGAACTCAGGTGTTGGCATATTGCACTGTGACTGTATCATCTATGGAAGACTCAAACTTTGTGAAAGCCGGATGACACAGTCACGGCGATAGAAAAAGCAAACTGTCAGATGAAGGATGTGTCATCATTTGTGAATGAAGTTTTATTTTTGGAAATGAGAATTTTCAATGAATTCTTGCAAAAACATGGAATGCAGCCATCCAAAGCAAATCGATTATTCGAGAACAATGGGTTGTGGAAATTTATCGAAGACAACTATGATGTCCTGCAGATGAACGGAGATGAATATGTTCTGGATGATGTGGAGTACATCCTGAGAAAAAAAGGAGTTCTGGCGTGAGCCGGTTCATCGATAGGATGCTGCTGTTTCATGGAAGTTGAGCAGATCGATTCAGAAAGCAGATTCTGACGAGGCAGTGAAGGACATGATGAAGAGGTTGAAGTAATCCAAGTGTGCCGGGCTTTTTATGATGAGGGAGGACAATACGGTATGGAAAGAAAACTGCCTCTTGGTATCCAGAATTTCGAGAAACTGAGGACAGGTGGCTTTCTGTACGTTGATAAAACAGAATATGTCTATCAGCTGGTTCATGAAGGTGTCCCATACTTTTTGAGCCGCCCGAGAAGATTTGGCAAGAGCCTCATTGTATCAACCTTGAAGGCTTACTGGGAAGGTAAGAAAGAGCTGTTCTCCGGGCTGGCGATCGAAAGACTGGAGAAAGAGAACCCGGAAGCATGGAAACAGTATCCCGTGTTTTACTTCGACTTTACTGGGCCCAACTATAAAGCAGATGGCGCACTTGAACGGGCAATCGCTTTCCAGCTGCAAGAGTGGGAAGAAGGATATGCACTCACGAGCTCGGATTACACGATTGACGAGAGATTTCAGAACCTGCTGAAGAAGGCAAAAGAGAAAACTGGGCTTCGTTCGGTGATTCTTGTCGATGAATATGATAAACCGCTTCTGGACCTTGTGGATAAGCCGCAGATCCGAGAACACAACAAGGACGTCCTAAAAAGCTTTTTCAGCATTCTGAAGAGTTGCGATGAATACATCCAGTTTATCTTCATCACGGGCGTGACAAAATCCCACAAAGTCAGCATTTTCAGTGACCTGAATCAGCTTCGTGATATTTCTATCACAAGAAAGTATGCAGAGATTTGTGGTATCACTGAAAAAGAAACAGACGATTATTTTGCTGAAGATGTTGAAGTTTTCGCAGAAGAAATGCATATGACTGTTCAGGAATGTCGTGCGGCGCTCAGAAAGCAGTATGATGGATATCATTTTCATCCCGACAGTGCGGGTGTCTATAATCCGTTTAGTCTGATTGCTGCAATGATGGACAGAGATTTCGGTTCTTACTGGTTTGAAACCGGCACACCTTCATTCCTGATGAAGAAACTCAGAGACACAGAATTCGATGTTCGGAAATTCACAGACATGACACTGTATGCAAGCGAAGGCATGCTCAAAGATTACACCGGAGACAACCTGGATCCGGTACCGCTACTGTATCAGACCGGGTATCTGACGATTGCCGGTTTTGATCGCGATGGGCGGGAATACACACTTGCATTTCCGAACGAAGAAGTAAAATACGGTTTTGTGGAGTGCCTGATACCGGAATATGTTGGTGACTACAGAGCTGGTTCGGGGAATGATATTTTCACGCTGAGAAGGTACATCGAGAAGGGCGACCTGGACGGCATCAAAAATGTGTTGATTTCGTTGTTTGCCAGCATCACCTATACGGTAGATTCAGATCCTTTTGAACATTATTTTCAGGCTGTGATCTATCTGACGTTCACATTGCTTGGCAAGTTTGCACTATGCGAGATGCATACATACTCAGGGCGAATCGACTGCAAAGTAGAAACTCACAATTACATTTACCTGTTTGAATTCAAAAGGGATAAAACGGCTACGGAAGCACTTCAGCAGATTGACAGCAACGACTATGCGCTGCCGTTCATTGCAAACTCCAGAAAGGTCATCAAGATTGGTGTGTCATTTGATTCCAAGGCAAGGAAACTTGTGGGATGGGAGGTTGCATGAAGCGTATTATCCGTCAGCTTTCTCTACTTTGGTATTCTGGAAATGAGCAAGTTGCTCAATGCTTCCCATATATTTTCCCGGCCCGTACTGGATCAGGCTTGAGTATCCTATGCTTGGAACGCTCGATTTTATGCAGCCAGATCATCTGATCATGATTCCATAAACCGTATTACGACAGCAATCCACCATCATTGAAGATGAGGAAAACAGCTCAAGAGCAGACATGATCAAACGATCTTTTTCTGGTCATGGCACAATTGCTACTCGGATTATTTCAGCTCTGCCGGCAGACCAGGATGAAGCAGCAGAATGCTTCAAGTAGAAGTATAGAATTTGCTAAAGGCAGGAAACTGACAATAATGAATATAAAAGAAGAGTAATTATGAATTGCTTAAAACTTCCTTTTACACAGTTTGATTCAGATTATCTGGAGTCACTTCCAGATGAAGTGTTCTTTGCACATCGCTATGTGATGGATGAGCAGGACAAAGCTCTTCTTCTGGAAAATTCAAGTGTCATTCATGGCAGGAGATTTTATCGGGCAAAGGTCAGAGAACCATTATTGTTGAAATATGCTGCTCTGACGAATCCTAAAGAAGGGGAGCCTGGATCTAAGAGCAATCCACTCATACGATTTGGCAAAGAATATGTGTACAGCACAAACGGCGATCTGGTACGATATCGGAGAGACATGAAAGTGAAGCAACTTTCCAGCCTTTCCGATGACCAGAAAGAAATGATCAAAATCGCAGCAAAGCAGCCTATACATTATAGTGAGGATTGCCCTAAATCATCCAAAGAACGATTGATGCGATTTGGCGAATATGGGCAGAAAAGAAATCTGTTAAGGGATAATGCGCGCCCGCAGTAATACCCGGTGTAAAAGAACATGGGAGGTTCATGCGGGAGGCTTCATCCACTGTTCAGTTCTGCGATTCGGCGAGAATGAAGTTTGTCATGTGCTGTGGAGGCATCCCAAGGAACATGACCCATCACAATACAGGGAACAGCCGCTGGCAAATGCATCGCCGGCGGCTTACTGTCTGTACCCCCCTCCGCTACCTGTGTGTCAGGGGGAATGGGGAATCATCCCTTGGAGAATGGCGCCATATAGCCACGATGCGAATGGATGTACACCAGTTTTGCCTGTCAAAGGGAACCCCTGCAATCCAGATGACACTGGCCGGGGCATTGACTTTCAGAGTGGAAAAACGCGGCAAGTTGATGTGTGCCCTGAGAGAGTCCACCCGTGTCTCGGCACGGAGCTCGGGTATGATGATATCCCTGCCACCTTCTGTGGGTCCGGGGAAGTCTTGACGGAACAGATGGATCTGAGGATGTTTCACGAATGCGTCATGAGGGTGCCATGCCACTTTGGACAACAGGAAAGACCGCATGCATGAAGATTGACAAATGTCCGGATGGGCATAAGATCTTGTGTGCTGAGGAGACGCACGAGGCGTCTGCGCCACGGGAAAAAGGACGAAAGGGAGTTTACAGGAATGACCAAGGGACGCCTTGAGGCATTCAGTGATGGCGTCATCGCCATCATCATCACGATCACGATTCTGCTGATCGATCTGCCGGACGGTGACGACATGCAGGCCCTGATGGGGATCATGCCGCTGGTGGGCTGCTACCTGATCAGCTTCATCTTAGTGGGGACCAACTGGGTGAACCATCATCATCTTCTGCAGGTGGCAAGGCAGGTGGACGGGAGGATCCTGTGGGCGAACCTCGGCTATCTCTTCATCCTGTCGTTTATGCCCGTCGGGACGGGTTGGGTCGGCCGGTCACAGTTTGCGATGCTTCCGGTTCGGGTGTATGTCATCATCAACCTCGCATCGGCCCTTAGCTATTTTCTACTGGAGAAGGCGATCATCCGCGCCAGCGGGTCGGAAACATTGAAAGCCGCTGTGGACGAGAGCAACAAGGAGCTTTGGACATTCGTAGTGGAGGGCATGGCCCTCGCTGCTTCCTTTGTGCAGGGGATACACTATGTCTCCTGTCCGCTCCTGGTGGTGGCGATGGCGCCATGGATTGTCCCGGATCTTCGGATGAAGCGTGTCTTTGAAGACGCACAGAGAAGTCATGGGCAGAAACGTGAAAGGAATGAGAAACCGTGATCACAGTCAATATCAGGTACACAGGGACAGATGGGGCTGCCCGCGCCTTTGCAGAGGAGATGGTTTCCACAGGAACAGTAGAGGCCATCCGAAGTGAGCCCGGGAATCTCCGCTATGATTACTATGTGCCGCTGGACGATCTGGAGACAGTGCTGCTTATCGACAGCTGGGAGGATCAAGCGGCGATTGATGCCCACCATGCATCACCCATGATGGGAGTCATCGCGGCGCTGCGGGAAAAGTATGACCTGCATATGACCGCAGAACGCTTTGTGGGTGCAGACGAGAACCCTGAGGACGAGAGATTCTTGAGAAAGTGAAACGACATGCTTTGACAGTGTCCGCCCCGGACCAAATGGAGGTGAATGTGTCGTCTGAGGGCAGCTGAATCCATTTTAGACGAGAATGACGACTTGTGAACGAAAAGCGAGAACAGAACTTGCACAGGAAATCCATCAAGAGGTCCTGCAAAGGGCCGGTGCGGCAAGCCATTCAGGCACTGGCAGCCACGGCTGAGAAGCAGGGCGTACAACAAGGAGACAACAAATGAAATACGGTGAATCGACATTTGACATTCTCTATCTCGTGTTTGCGATTGTCAGTGGCATCCTGATTCTTCGGCGTGCAAAGAACAAGACCGAAAAGCATATGGGCCTTGCCGCGCTGATCCTTGGCTGCGGCGACGCGTTCCACCTGCTGCCAAGAGTGCTGAACTATTTTGTGGAAGCAGATTTCACAAAGGCGCTTGGCATCGGCAAGCTGGTCACGTCCATCACCATGACCGTATTCTACGTGCTGGTGTATTGGGTGTGGCTCGGGCACTACAAGGAAAAGGAAAGCCGCAGCCTGACGGTGTGCGTGGGGGTGCTGACAGCACTTCGTGTGGTTCTGTGTCTTTTCCCGCAGAACGGCTGGCTTGAAAACAGCAGTGATGTGACATGGGGCATCATTCGCAATGTGCCCTTTGTTATCCTGGGCGCCGTCATCTGCTGGCTGTACTGGAAGAAGAGAGGGGAGGACCGGGTGTTCCGCTTCGTGTGGCTGTACATCCTCTTGTCATTCCTCTTCTATATTCCTGTGGCCGTGGCAGCCGGAATTGTGCCCATCCTGGGCATGCTGATGCTGCCCAAGACAGTCTGCTATGTGCTGATGGTCAGCACCTTCCTGAGGGCCACAGGAAACGCAAAGAAGTAAAAAAAGTGCCGTATATCTGCCTGTGCTTCGAGGCACGGTCACATTTATGAAAACAGGTCGGACGACATTCTGGCGCAACTTATTCCGTAGCGCTGAAAAGCCGTCTGACCTGTTTTTCGCTCGCACTGGGCCGCTATCGAGGCATTGATCCGGCATCAGATGCCGTAAAGCCTCATGTAATCCTGCGCCTTCTCCTGATTCAATCCACAGACTTTCTGAATGGTGGACAGAATGGTATCTTCGGAAATTCCGTTGAGCCGACAAGTTTCGATCACAGCAAATGCTGTTGTTTGCTTATTCGCTTCGTCTTTCGCCTTGAGCTCGTCACCGTATTCTGTCTGGATAACCTTCTGGATTACTTCATCGAAAATGCTCATATTACTGCCTCTCCTCTGTCTGATGTCTGTAACAATCTCTGAAAAGTCTGCCCGCCCCAGCATGGCAAACACTGCCACAAGATCCCTGTCCGACAAACCTTTGAAAACGTCGCTTATTTGTGTCGAATGAAGAATTCGATCTTCATCGACGGCATAGTAGTTCTGCACGGCACGAAAGACTTTCTGCAGATCCGCAGGATACTTTGTCAAGTCGGCTTCATTCATATGAACAAGGTCGATCAGCAAAAACGGCGAGGTCGGGATCAACTGCTCAGGAGCACCATCGTACATCATGTCCTGCAGCGATCTGTTTTTGGTCCACGCCTCCTTGCCTACATAAAAGACAAGCGGAATGACAGGGTTCAATTTGTCTGTGTAGCGAAACCTTGCAAGAAATTCCCCTTTTGTCGGGAAGAGATCCTTCACTTTTGGATTCGTTCCCCAGCTGGTTTCCCCCTCAGAGGCTGTTGGAGGCTGCGCCTGCTTGTCCTGTGTGGAACGTTCCTCCTGGATCTTCTTCAGCGCATGAAGATTTCTTGTGATAATTTCCTTGAGCTGACGACTCAGGATCAAATCTGTCGTCAGCCTGACTCGCATGGGCATGGTCGGATCAGGATTCGTCTGCAGCTGCAAAATGTACATGGCAACAGTGTACGAAGCATGTTCATCGACAACCGACATTGCGACATCAGGGTACAGCTGAACGCCTTTCAGTTCGTTGGCCACCAGAAAGACTTCGCTTAGATTTGTATTTTCTTCCCTGAGCTGTGTGGGCTCAATGGGCTTTTCAAATCCCATGCACCCGCTGAGCAGTTCTGAAAAGATTTCAGGATCTGAAAAATACTGCTTCAGTGCAGTGTCAGGCAGGCTTGCCTGCCCACTGAATTTATTCTTCGCTTTCTTTGAATCTTTCAGACTGTTTTCATTTTTTGGATGTTTCGTCTTATTCCCCATAAAGATGCCTCCTGAATTGTGTTCCTGGCAGAAATCTTTATGCAGGACCATTACTTCTAGCGAGCAATGTTTCCTGCATTGATTATACCATTGATGTGTGCTCATTGCAAACATAAAATTGTCGGTCTGAGCCACAGGAGCGTGGCTGGAATCCTGAGTCTGTCACATCACTTGGCAGAAAGATGAGCCTCCACTGTGATCAATGAGCAGTCTCCGCCATATTCCTCCGGAATCAGCCGTCAAAGCGTTTCATGTAATCCAGCGCCTTCTCCTGATTCAATCCACAGATTTTCTGAATGGTGGACAGAATGGTATCTTCGGAAATTCCGGATCATTCATTTATCGTGGGGGGTAGCTATGCAACCATCTCACGAATCTCATCCGGCGTGACAGCAATATAAGGCTTCAGTTTCATCTTCCGCTTTTTGTCTGAGTAGTTTACGCGTGAAGCATCTATGATCTTCAAGA
>JAFUBA010000178.1 GCA_017460395.1 Clostridia bacterium
CCACGGAATAGCCTATTGACCCCGAAGGGGATCACAAGTAATCCCCTTCGGCGCCATCCGGCGAGGACAGGGGTTCGGGGGCTGGCCCCCGATTGTTTTGGCTGTCGATAGCAATGAAGCAGGATCGGGTGCTGGGTAAGAATATGCTTTTGGAGCACATCACTCCACCATGAAAAGACTGAAACGAGTACCTGTGCGCTTTAAGGATAGAAGAAGCGCGTCACATCAATACTTGACGCCAGTTTCCTTCCACCCAAGATACACAAGCGCCAAAGATCTTTGCTTCGTTTGTCATGGTAGCCTCCCCCCACTTCGAGAACTCTCTATCAGCTATAATCGATACAATTATAACGAGACCGTTGAATGATTCAACATAGCTATGCCCTCAAAGGCCATAATCATCACACAGTGGCAGCAAACAGAAGAGCAGTCATCACAGAAAGTCGAAATGTCTATATATAAATTTTGCTAATTATTAAAAAATTATTTCATAAACTTTCACTCTCATCAAAACAGAATCTCTTGTATTCACCTATTCCACTCCCCTGTCCCTCCGGATCTCATCCAGCATATCACTGCTCCAGCAGGCCATGGCATGCCGAAAGGCCTGATCAAAGGTCTGCTGTGCCTGATCATACTGTTCATGCATCAGCTCCCCCACCCCCTCAAAGATCCTTGCACGGAAATCCTCCTCGATCGTGCTCTTGTTCGGCCCGCCTCCCTGAATCTGAATAAAGTCCAGGTAGCGAAGCATGGTTTCCGACAGATGAATGTGCCCCTGCTCCACGTGCTTTCTGATCACATACACCTGCCGAAATGAGATATTCGTATAGAATGCCTTGCCCATGCTTCTGCCTCCTGGACGCTCTGTTTATTCTACAGTGGATCCCTATATGGTTTCTGTGTTCATCCACAGTCCGGTTACGGACCTGTGCACCAGGGTGATCGTCTCCCCTGTGATCCTGCGCTCTGTCAGTCGGTTATCTGACCGGATCAGTTCCTCCGACATTTCCTTGAAGATCGGTCTTACCCTGTTGCCCTTGGTGCTCATGGCACAGATCAGCCCGCGGATCACAATCGCCTGATCACGGATACTGAGCGCAGGCAGCCGGTCCCGCTGTGTCTCAATGTCATCGAGAAGCGAGGGATAGACGGGAAACTCCTGCTTTAGCTTGTCCATGCACAGCTGGAGGAGTTCTGTCACATCCTCCGCCGTCACCGTGTGCTGATGTTCATCCTCAGCCCGATGCTGAATTTCATCCGGGGGCAGCGTCATGATACGGGAGATGAGTCCCGCATACTTCACCGGAATATATAGCTGCTTTGCCGTGACCAGTTCCGATGCTGACCTGAGATAATACGGGTGCCCCCCATAGAGGATCTCCTGGTTGAGCGGGATATGGTCCCGGACCAGCGCCACCTTTTCGTACCCCCGCTCCTTCGTAAATCCGATTTCCCGGAGATACTGCTCAATGGCTGCAGGATCCTGCTTTGCCTTTGCCGCCACATACACCGGAATGTTGATCAGCTCCTTGATCTCCTGATCCGGCTTTTTGGTCCTGACATATCGGATCGCTGCAATTCTTCCGGTGTATGCCGTCCTGTGTCCCCCGTACTTTTCAGGGTCCCTGTCCCGTGAGGCTGCAATCAGATGATCTCCTGCCCGATACATCGTCTCCCGGTAGAATGCCCCGTCATTTTCCTGCGTCATGTAAGTCACGTATCCGTCCCGGAATCCGTAGGCCTTCTTCAGATACCGTTTCCTCTCCTCGGCAGGATAGATTTTCACCTGTTCTCCATCCTCCCCTGCGATCTCCTGGTCCCGGTTGTACGCAGCAACGATCAGACCGTTTTTTTCGGTAGTGTTCTTTTCTCCCTGTCGGTTCTCCCCACGCTCCCACTGCGTCAGCAGCATCCGGCTCTCCATGGATTCGTCCGTGACATTCGGAAGAAACCTGTCGGCGAACGCACCGATGTGCGCCGCAAGAAAGGCATCGAACCCCTGAGCCGTGTCCCCCAGCTCCGGAATCCGGTACAGCTGATAGACATCCCGAAACCGGTTGGTCAGCTGACTGTTGATCGCATACACGTGGCTCCCCAGATGGTATCGCTTCAGAAGATCCGTCATCCGGCTGGCCATGCGCGTGGTGTCGAGACTTTCCCTGAGGAGAAAGTGGTGGAGCAGCTGATCATCATAGACGCGGGTCAGAAGATAGGACAGCTTCTGACCGGAGATCAGGGCATGCGCGCACAAAAGATGCCAGTATTTTGCCATCCGTCCGATGATTTCATCCGACAGCGGCTCCCGCCTCCTCGCCCGCTGTGCACCCGGCAGCACCACCACCTGGTTGTCCATGCTGGAATCTGCCAGGAGCGACTGGGGGATGATGGCATCCACAATGCAGCTCTCGAGGTTCTCAAAGGGGAGTTCCTGCCCTGAATACATGCACCTGCCCATCTGAGAGAAATAGAGATATTCAAGGTCACTCACATTTCCCTTACACGTCTTCAGCTGATCCTTCAGCTTGTCGGAGATCCTGATACCGGTACTCTCCTCGAAGCTCTGATAGTATACCCGCAGCCGGTCATACCGTACCTGCTCGGATCGGTTATCCGATCTGCGTCTGGCATTGTCATAGCGGCTGTTTCGAAGATAGATGCCCTGCGGCGGGCAGCCCATGTAATCCTCCAGCTCCCGGAGGATCCGAACGGATCGCCAGATTGCCCGGCGGGTGGATGGCGCGCCCGGAAGCTCGGCCACATCCCTGTAGCTGATCCCCTCCTCCCGGTCGGATGTCTGCCGCATGGCCTCCACCTTTTTTCGGATACCATACTTTTTCTTGTAATAGATCTTCATCAGGTTCTCATGGCTGGACCTGAGAATCTCCATGATCGTCCGGTCTTCCCCGTGATAGTTCCCCGTGATCCCGTCAAGAAACTTCCGGCTGAGGACACCCCAGCCGTGAATCTGCAGTGAGCAGATGACATCCAGCTCCCGCTCTGTAAATTTCTCCCTGAAGTCTCGGAAGATCATCCGCCGGACCATGCGACGATCCGGGATTGCGGTCAGATACTCCACGATCCGTTCAATGTCCGGGATCAGAGGATCGTCCGGAAGAATGTCTCTTCCGAGTATCTCCTGGAAACTGACCAGCGTCGTGAGCCCCGTATCAAACTTGCGAAGGAGCCTGCCGTTGGACGTGGTGAGCACCACCCTGTCTCCGTATGTCCCCTCCGCCTCCATCCATTTTCTGACCTCATTCACCGTCACGACCCGCTGCCTGCAGAATACCTCCCGGAGGAGCTTTCGCCTGACCGGCTGCTTGATGAGCTTCCCGTTGACCCGGACGCGGTTGAGCTGATTGAGCAGTTCGAACTCCTCGTAGAGAAGCGAGTGCCTCGGCAGCACCGGCTCCCCGGGGAGATAGGTGCAGAAGTTGGTGAGCCCGTCCGTGAATGCCCGGGCGGTCTTCTCCACGTCCACCTTCTCCTCAAAGTTCCATGGCGTCACCTCGCCCGGCTCCTTGCGGACGATCCACGGGGTGAAGTTGCTCTTCTCATCCTGGTGCAGCGGGCCCACATAGAAGGGCAGGCGGAAAGAACACAGGCTCAGGAGCTTCTCCCGGTTTTCCAGAAGACTCGGATAGAACCGCCCCTGATTCCGAATGATCGCATCCATGTCCGCCAGCTGCTGATCATTTGGGATCGAGCGGTTAAAGAAGATCCTCTGAATGGGCATGAACCCGTTCTGGTAGAATACCCCGCGGGCATCCATCATCCGGAGCCGGATTTCCTTGGCCACCCGCTGGCCGTCCTCGTCTTTGCACAGAGAAAGACACCGGAGCACCTCCTGATAGAATTCCTCCTGCGTGCACCGCTTCCATGAGTCGCCCCGGTAACCCGCAGCATCCGTGTGCACCCCGACATAGGCGTTGTAGTTGCGTGCGCGGGTATCATCGTGAAAAAAGCCGTGGTACTCCTTGGGAAGATACTTTCGAAACCAGGCTTTCAGAAGCTTCAGGTCCTCCCTGTGCTTTTCGTGCAGCCGGTCCATCCGCTCCGAGAGCCGGACACCGCCGGAGAGCTGAAACTGAAACATCCGCCAGGCGTGCACATCCTGAATGGCGATGAGAATGTCGAGAAACTGCGGGTTCTCCTGGAGCGCGGTGAACCCCTTCTCCAGCAGCACCTCATCCATGTTGTGCCCGATGAACTCCTCCATCTGAAGATGGATCCGGCCCTGTTCCCTCGCGCCTTCCACGCCGTCCAGGCGGAAGAGCTCCTTCATCCGGACCGTCCCGCCGCAGATCAGATCCATCGCCGCGCGGACAGGCCTGGCCATCTCCTTCCCGACGGACAGTGCGCGCGCTGCCGCCTCAGACTGTGCCGAGGGCTCCTTCGAAAAGTCCCGGAGGGCGGAGAGGGCTTCCAGCACCTTCTCCTCCTCTGCCCAGAAGGTACCGCCTTCCTTGTGTTCGGCCGAGTGCATCAGGAAGAGGGCTTCCAGCAGGAATCGAAGCGAGGCGGAAGCGTCCTCGTCGATGGATGCCTTCGTCTTTCCCTCGTAGAGAAAGTGGCCCCTGTGCCTGAGGATATGGGATAATGCAAGATAGATGTATCGAATGTCGGCGGGACCCTCCGCCTGCATGAGCTTTGCGCGGATCCGGTAGATCGGCAGCGACTGCCGGCCGCAGGCCGTATCCCGGACCTTCTCCGTTCCGTCAAGAAAGAGATACTCCGGCAGCGTCCTGTAAAGGTTGTCCTTTGTCCTGTCATCCGGCTGCTTCCACGATTCCCCGAGGCGGATAAAAAAGCTCTCGTCCACCTTCATGATCTCGGGCGCCATCAGCCTTTGAAGAAGACGGATCCGGCGCCGGATCCGTGCATACCGCCGCCGCCTGGATCTGTAGGCCCGCCGCTTCCTCGCCGTCTGGGCGGCATCAAAGAGGGCGGTGCCGATCAGATGGTGCTGCCCGTGGCGGATCAGCTTCCCGTCCTCGTCCACACAGCACCAGCCTACCCCGTGGATGGACAGGTCCAGCCCCACAAAGTAGGCCCGCTTCTTTTCCTCCATGTCACACCGCCCTTCCTTGACGCAAAATGCGTAAAGCTCTAATATGGAGATGCAGTCATCCTGTCAGATCAGCTGCGTCTGGTCAAAACAAAGGCTTTGCCTAAATCGCCTGCAAAGGCCGGCTCTTAGTGAGCCGTTTTCTTTTGCAAACCTTTTTCGGCAAAGCCATCCTGTCAGATCGACCGCATCTGCAAAACATTATTAACAAATTCATTTCCCGCACCTGTCTGGAGCGCAGGAAAAATCTATTGCGGAGCCCGGTGTCCCCGGCGCTCCGATTTTTGCATTGCATCGACCGGCTGTATTATAGCGGCTTTTCCCCGGAACGCAAAACCCGGAAAAAATCCTGGTTTGTGCGTTTCGCGCGCTTCGTACACTCACCGAAACCAGCTGCAGTCCGCGATGAACTCCGCGTCCACGCCGTAATCGGCTTCATCCTCCTTGTTCTTGAGACAGCTGATCTTCATCTTCTTCGGGTTTTCCATCCGCGCGTTCTGGATCAGGATGGTGCGCTCACTCCCCTCCCTGGCCCTGAGGAACGCGTCCGACCAGTAGATCCCAAGGTTCAGCGCCAGAATGATGTCGGCGCCGAATTCGATGCCGCCCGTTTCCCGGAAGGAATCCAGACGGACCGGCCCGCCATAGGTGGAACGGTTGACGGCGGAGAGCACCACGAGATACAGGTTGTGCTCTGCCTGGAGCTTTCGAAGCTCCCGAACAAAGTCGTTGATGGCAAGTCGCAGGCTGTCCCCGGCGCTAAAAGGCACCATCTGGAGATAATCCAGCACCACGAAGACAGGCTGATCCGGCTTTTGCGCGCGTGCATGCTCAGCGAATCCCCGGATCTTCCCCAGCACTTCCTCCACGCCCGGCATTTCCCGGCTGTCCCGGATCTCCATCTGATCGCAGTGCCGCTCCGGAGTCTGCACCAGCTTTTCGACGGCTGCCTTTCTGTCACCGGACCGGATCATGTCCACCGTCACGGTCTTTCCCCGGTAGCCCCCACCGGAGGAGAGCATGCCGGCCAGCATTCTTGCAGCAAGGACTTCCTGGGGCTGCTCATAGCTGATGTACAGCACCTTCGCCCCAAAGGAGAGCGCATGGTCACACAGCTGAAGGGCAAAGGAGGTTTTTCCGGTGCCAGGCTCCCCGCCGATCACCAGGAATCCCGGGCGGATCCCTCCGTGAAGCTTTTCGTCCAGGGCAGCTATGCCCGTGGAGACCCGTCCCTGCTCGTGCAGAACATATCGCTCCTCCGTGGCAATCTGATAAAGCGTGCCCGTTCCCTTCGGAATGTCCACAGAAGAAGAAACCGCCGGTTCTTTCCTTTCTGTGGGTATTTTTTCCTTTGAACCGGATTGACTGTCCTTCTTTTCTGTGGACATTTCCCGTCCCTTTGAAAACTTATCGGGGTCAAAAGAACTGTTCCGGGCGGCTTCCAAGGCCTTCTGCAGCGTTTTCTGTCCGTAGGTCAGGGTACCCCGCTTCTCATCCCACTTGGGCCGCATGAGCCCGGAGGCCCGGAAGGCTTCATCTACCAGGGACTCGTCATCTCCGGCATAGAAGGCCAGCATGTTGCAGAGCGCAAGGTCCGCTTCACTGGAGGAGGAATACCCTTCCGTGTTTCCGCTGAAGAGGCGCATCACCTTGTCCCCGTTCTTCGCTTTTCCTGCAATGGAAATGAGATCCCAGTACCGCTTTCTGTCCACAGAGGAGGAGACAGGCGGACGGGGCGAATCTTCCTTCTGTGGATTTTTCGTGCTGGGCGAAGACATGTAAGTGCTATGGACCAGTGCGGCCTGCTCCGTTCGATCCTCCACAGAAAGAGGAGTGTCCTCCAGGTGGTCGCCGGTGATGGTGAGGAAGCGGTCTGTCTCATACATTTCGAGAAAACCATGGCGGCGCTGACCCTCCGGGAGTGTACCCCTGCAGAGAATGTGGATGCCGGTGCCGGAGGGGGATATTTCGGTGTAACTGTTCATGGTCTCGATAATCTTTGTGGCGTCTTCAGAGATCAGTCCGGTTTCCTTGTCACGCACATGATCCAGGTCGATGGCAAAGATACCTTCTCCCAGCATGAAACCGATGCCGTCAAAGTGGGGAATCGGGCGGGAAAGAAGAAAGGCTGCATCTTCGAAAGTGCCCCAGGTGTCGGGATCTGCCACCGATGCATACTTTCCCGGTACATGCGGATTACAGGGAATCTTGTCATACTGGCCGGGTACCTTTCTGGGTTTCAACTTATAGGGTGCCCAACGTGGAAAAGATTTTAGCAGAGACGGTACCTGAGAAAACATGGTTATATACCTCCATTTATATTAATTGTTTCAAAAGCTTATGAAGCTTTTGAAGCTTATAAAGCTTACCGATAGAAAACCTGAGCCGAAAAATCGGGCGAAAACGCAGACGTGGCGCGCCTTTTCGGGAAGTCGAACATGAGAGAGGGTGTCACCTTTTATGACAGGGTGTGTCACCCTTTATGACATACTCTGTCATCCTTTTTTCATAGTTCTGTCATCTTTTGTGCACAGTTCTGTCATATTTTGTGCGGGGGTGGGTCGGAAATGCGGGTGTCACCCTTTATGACAGGGGGGATGGCGTCCTCGGGCCGGAGGCCAGAAAAGGACGGCGCCTTCGGGTGAAACCTCAGGCCCCACAAGGCTTTTCGAGGTCTGAGCGAGAACGTACAGGCAGCGTTTCGAAAGCCCCTCTGTGTCACCCTTTATGACAGGGCCTGTCATATTTTCCCGGGAAGCTCAGGTGCCGGAAAGCCTCGGTTTTCGGGCCGTTTCGGTAAAAGCATGGGAAATGAGGGGGTGCATAAAGGGTGACATATGTGACAAATGTGTCACCCTTTATGACAGAGTATGACGATTCTGTGACAGAAGTGCCTGAAATAAGACACCATGCGACTTTTTCGGCGCTTTTCCACATTTTCAGTGTCACCCTTTATTACGGGGGTGAACCCGGATGGCGGGTGTCACCTTTTATTACACCTGTTCACATCCCGGCAGGGGTGCACAAAGGGTGACACCTGTGACGGTACACCCCTGCATAAAAGGTGACAGTACCTGTCTGTGTCACCCTTTATGCAGGGGTCCCCCTCTCAGGGTGGGGATGTAATAAAGGGTGACACAGGATATTTGGGTGTCACCTTTTACCGCAGGGGCTGTCTGAGAGCAGGAACCCCCGCACAAAGGGTGACACAAGATGTGGTAGAGATGAGAGAAATACAGACCCGAGGCCGGCCAGGTACCCCTGCATAAAAGGTGACACACGGTTTCCTCAATGTCACCCTTTATGCAGGGGGGTGTCATGCCCGGATACAAATTGATGGGGGTGCACAAAGGATGACAGTATCCTTTCCTGTGTCACCCTTTGTGCGGGGGTCTGTCATGTTGTATCCCGATGAGATGGGGATGCATAAAAGGTGACACTCGGGGGTCTGCATGACGGGTGAGCCCCTGCACAAAAGGTGACACAGGGCGTGAGCAGGGGGTGCACAAAGGGTGACATTCGATGTACTGCTTGGCGGGAGGACCCCTGCATAAAAGGTGACACCTGACAGAGAGCGGAAAAAGCCTGTCCAGTTGGACAGGCTCAGGAATTGAGCATGATGGTCATAGAATAATATGATTTTCTTTGCTGCTGGGTGGTGTAGTCCCGGATGAAGCTCTTGGACTTCCAGAAATCCAGGATCTTGAAGACCGTGGCGCGCACATCCTGCTTTTTGTTGGTGCGGCCGCTGGGCGTCAGATTCTTGGAGGGGAGGTCCAGCACATCGTCATAGAGGGTATCGAAGCGGATGACCCTGCTGATGGAGGAGGACTTCATCATCTCGATGCG
Source organism: Clostridia bacterium (assembly GCA_017460395.1). Classification (GTDB taxonomy): domain Bacteria; phylum Bacillota; class Clostridia; order Christensenellales; family Aristaeellaceae; genus UBA2943. The sequence continues at coordinate 8,921 of JAFUBA010000178.1, forward strand.
GCGCCAGAGGTACTTGGAGAGCACTGCATACTCATCCGTGAAGCGGATGCCCGGAATGTTGAACAGCTCCATGGAGCCACGGGTGATCTGCTTTCTGGAGGAGGCATAGCGCAGCAGCAGGGGCTGGGCCAGCAGCTGGATACAGTTGACAGTGTTGCCGTTCATGCGCACGCGGGTGAACACCGCGTTGATGAGCTGTGTCTGCTGGTAGAAGGAGCGTTCATCCTTGCCCTTCTTCCCGTTGGTCTCATCGATGGAGACGGTCACCTTCATCTGGCGTGTCAGGGACTCGAAGATCTTGTTGGTCTGGGCTTCCGTGATTCTGGCCTTGCTGTTGCCGGTCATGATGTGATAGATCATGGCGGCGGTGATGTAGGTGTCCCCCGTCTCCTGGTAGAGCGTGATCACGGCGTCATGGACGCAGCGGTCATAGGCGGTCAGCTTGCGGGAGAGGGAGAGGTCCTCCATCTCGTCGAGATTGTCGAAGTTGATGGACAGCACCGTGGTGTAGTCGCGGCCGGAATTCACATTCACGGCGTTGAGCTGTTCCACGTTCTTGAAGGCCATATTGGAGATGGAGTCCGTGGTGGACACCAGCATCTTGGGCGACTGGGTCCGGTAGACCACGGGCGTCTTGTCCTCCTGGTCGGCGTCCTGCCCCTCCGCGGGGGAGGACAGCTTCCCGGTCTGGAACAGCCCCGGATTATCCAGGAGGCTTTCCAGATATTTCATGGCATTCTCGTGATGCGTAGATGCGTTTTCCTTTAAGAAGGAAAGATGATAATGGCAGATGCCCTGCACGGTGTGGGAGACAACCCCGGGGTCCAGAAGGGTCTCGGGATCTTCACGGTCCGCGGCCAGGGCGGTGATCACGTCCCGGGCCTTCTGCATGAAATCGATCAGGATGGAGTCGGGGTCATAGTCCAGGCGCTGGAAGTCTCGCTTCCTTGCCTGTTCCATGATCTGGTCCTTCTCCCGGATGAGAGCATCAATCTCCTCCTGGTCCATGGTACTGGCCTCCAGAAAATCCGGATCGGCCGTGCGGCGTGCGACCATGTTCACAAATTGCTCTGCGATGGTGTCTACGCGGCTCTGCTCCTCCGGGGTAAGCTGAAGGCTGTTCAAAACATCGGGGGCTGAGAACATGCGTATAATCCCTCCGAAGAATGAAATCCTCTGCTGGTCAGCCGGCGATGTCCTGCCTCCCTCCTGGGGGGAAGAGCAGCCGACTGGTCGGAAAAACCGTTTCCGTTGCGAAACAGTCTAGCACAATCTAAAGGATTCTGTCAAATTTGTCAACGAAACTTCGGTCTGCAGATGAGCGACTTAAAGCAGAAGCCTTGCAAAATCGGAACTGAAAAAGATGGAGAAATACCGGGAACAGACCATAGTCAACGACAGAAAACGACCAAAGTAATTATAAAACAGACCGAAGTACGTTGACAAACCGGTATACTCACCAGCTTGTTTCACTTCGAAACCGGCATCTTCGAAAATGGTCGCTCAAATCCTGGCCAAAAAAAGAGCCGCCACTTCCCTCGCCTTTTGGTCGCTCAGATGCCGGAGATCATTCCAGCTGAGACCGAGCTCCCCCGCCGCGGTCTCCAGGGCAGCCAGGAGGTCAACCGTCTTCCCTGCCCTGTTTCGGGTCCTCGTGGGCACCATCTCATCGGAACCCGCCGGGATCTTCCCCAGAAGCCGGCTTTGGATGGTCCGGTTGAAGTGTCGATCCGGGTCATATCGGATGTCCTGCTCATAGACATAGACATCTCCGTTGGGGCGCTTCCGATGGACGTGGATCGTTCGAATGGGACCAAGGTTGTCGGTGGGCGCCGCCATGGATATCGCTCTCCTTTTCTTCATAAAATGTCGACTGGTACACATGAAATGATTCGGATGTCATTGCACATCAATACATCTGTATACATGAATACATTCCGGTTCACATGCAATGGCGTTATTCAAAGATGATTTCTTCCTGCGTTGCGTTATAAACATCAACACGCTGCTGAATATCGAGTTCAGTCACAATGTATCCTCTGAGTCTGCACGCTTTCACAAAATCATCAATTCGATTGATACCCTTCAATTCTTTTAACGTGATGACTGTGCCAAAATTCAAATGATGTTTCATCCTGGTTGACAGCCGTTCCTTGGATGTCACGGTGAACCCCCACAAACGATCACCATATGATTTCCTTGGTTTCAGAGTATCCTTCAGAATGGATGAAATAAACTTGGTGTTTTCCCATTTTCTGAACTCTATTCTGGATTTTCTTTCATCTACATGTGTTCTGTCATCATCCTGTACATTATCGTTGATGTCTTCTATCTTGCCGTTTTCAGTGATTCTGCCAAATGCAATGGTCAGCTCGCGATTTGTATAATCCACACCCTGCATTCTGCTGCACTCTGGGAAATAGCACAATGTTGCACGTGCAATGTATGGATATCTGTTATCCTCATCTCTGGGAACAGGGATCGCATAATTCACGGTTCTGTAGCTTTCTGAAGAACCATATACAACAAATCTGATTTCATCGTTTTCTGTGGACAGGATTTTATGAATGTCGATCGGCACAATGCCATATCCAACAATATCCTTGTTCTGATATGTGGACTGTTTATACTCCCATCCGGCTGCTGCATCAATCAGAAGCGCTTTTGCAACTTCCCGCGGTAAGCCCATCACGTCAATGAGGTAGCACAGTTTCCTGCTGATCCATGGCGCTGCGAAAGATGTACCGTAGACAGGCTCCTCACCATATCCAGAGTAGACATTGACGCGGTCATCATAATCTCCCCCGTAGTATGATACGTCTGGCTTGTTGAAAAAGCAGAGGATGTTTCCCTTCCTTGCATATGAAGCAGGCTGGCCGTTTCTTTTCACCGAATTGACCACGATAGAATTCAGTGAGTCTGCGGGTGACCCCACTCTTAAAACATCTGGGCGGTCAGCGCGGTTGTCATTCGTGCCAGCAATCACAAACACAACATTGTTTTGAAACTGCAGTTCGTCCAGTGCTGCTGCATCATAAGAGATAAAGTTTCTTGATACCTCCTCGTCTGTTCCAAGGGACAGATTCCAGACATGAATATCCGGATTCTCCTTGACAATCTGTCTGACTTTTCTCACAAGCTTGGCTGTCTGAATTCTTTCAGCACAGACGCCAAAGTGTCGCACTCGAAACCTTCCACAGCCATCATCCAACCACGGATTCATCCTGGGACCATCGACGATAAGGGAGGTTACCTGTGTTCCATGCACTCTTTCAGCATTTTTCGCCGAATACCGTTCTATTTCATCGAGATAATCTATGTTTTCTACCCATTTGCTGAAATATACATGTTCATCAAAAAACGTGTCGATCACACCGATGACCGGCTCGTTCGCTGGATCCGGGATGCTGATTTGCTCTTTTTGGCCCTCTGTGGTGATATCTTCTAGCGTGATTTCAGAGAAATCGGCGGACACCATAGAGATCATGTAGGGAACTTTATCCATCAAGATATCATACAGATCTCGGGTTACAGAAAGTGTGTCGCTTCCGTAAAATGTATACCGATAGAACCTGTCTTCGATTGCCAGCTTTTCAAGAAGAAGTGACAGCGTCAGCTCTGTCCTGTAAAAAGTGACCAGAAAGCTTTCTCGGTCAGGCGTGGTGGCAATGGATGGCACATCAAAAGATTCTACCGCCGAGCAGTCAATGATGATTCCCCTGAGCCTGCTCTTGGATAGGCCATATTTTTCATACTGGGACTTTTTTATCCCCTTGTCCTCGAAATTCTCGCGGGTTGCCTTGCCGCCAAGCTCCTGATCAATGAACCGCTTTGCAATTGTCATGTCATTGATCGTGCGATTGATTGCCTCCTCGTCAACATAATAGGTAATGATATGGTTTTCCTGTCCGGCGGGTGCATTGGAAAACCTTGCTCCTACGACCATCTCATTTGTGGATTTCCCTGTTGGTTTCAGTATCTCCTGAATTCGCCTTGATTTTGCAATGATGTCATTATAATTCACATCAATCAGGATGTTGTTCACCAGCTTGGGGACGGCATGATAGTATCTCAGCACGGCCCGGAGACCTTCAATCAGCGCTTCAACAGTTCCTGACGTGACCTGTGCATGGGTCTTGAGCTCTCTTGCACCAACCTGACTGTTGTTTTGCTCCTTTGCAAAATTGAGCTTGACCTGCAAAATCGAATTCATTCTTAGTGCTCCTTCAGTTTTCTGGATACGCTGCTCTTTGGTATTCTGGTCAGTATTTCAATTTCCCTCGTCGTATATCCACTATCCTTCAGATGCTGGATATCCACTGAGTCAGAATCACCGTGAAGGGACAAATAGAGTTTTCTCAGATAGTCATATTCGCTTGATTCATCACTGAAGGCAACTGCAGTCTTTATGATTTGCTTCAGATATCCCGGATAGGGAATTTCGTCCAGATTCTTCAGGATTTTATTGAACAGCCTCATATCCTGCCTGGAGTTCGCTGACTTTTTCAGTGTGAGCGTCAAAAGAGAATCAGCGATCTCGATAAGATCCTCCCTTGAATATCTGTTAAAGGAAACCGTAGCATCGAACCTTCGAATCAATGCCTTATCCAAACTGTCATACAGGTTCGTCGTTGCGATGAGAATGGCATTCTCATTCATACTGTCGAGCCCTCTGAGAAAGGCAGATGTGACACGCCCCATCTCCCGAAGGTCATTCCGATTGATACGGTCAAGGACCAGTGCATCGATCTCGTCAAGCAGGATAAGGATTTTCCCATATGCAAGATGATTGATTTCGTCAAACAGCATAGAGACATTTTTCGCCGTTTCACCCAGCCTGCTGTCAACGAGCTGTTCGAAGGGTACCGACAGGATGTCACGATTCAGGATACGGGCAATCTGAAAAACTGTTTCTGTTTTTCCGGTACCTGGCGCTCCAAAAAACAGAAACTTTGACAGACCAGTTTTGTTGCTGATAGCTCTCGTGATACCCAGAACATCTTCTTCAATCAGGCTGGGCAGAAGAAGTGGCTTAGATGAGTATTCTGCCTTTTTCAGAAAGCGAAGATTCTTGTAGTTCGACTGAGGGACGTAAAAGTTTGCGCTGGAAATCAGTTCCATCAGGTACTGCGCTAGCTCTGCATCACCAGCGTCATCAAAATCCTTGGCAATTTTCGCCACTTCGGCGGCAAACGCCTCATCGTTCTTTTCAGTATGGTACCTGACAAGATTTATAAGATTCTGTTTTTTCATCACTGACAAGCAACTCGCCCAGATCCTGGCAAGCTGCTTTCCACCTCCAGCTGGTTTGTAAAAATAGAAATGTGTTCCACGAGTATGGTCAGAAGGAACCGTACTCATCATAGCATGAAATGGGACACAAAACAATTGTTTGGGACAAAAAATGAAATTTTTCTGCGATTGCACATGTATACTGCATGGACGCCGCCCTCAAACAGAGCTTCTCTCACCGCAACCGCAGGAAGTCTGATCCGCCTTCAGGGGAAAGGGCCCGGACCAGATGGTCTCACACGGGCATCGCATCAGACGGGCTTGTGAATCTGCAGCCAGGATGCTGTCGCCATCATTTCAGGCCGACAGTCACGCACGTTTTCTATCGCGCCAGAGGTAATTCCATCGGGATCGCGAGGTGAACCTTCCAGCAGTGTCGGTTCGTCTTCAGCTTCGTGTGATGAATGACATTCCCCTGAATCTTTCTATGTGGGCAGAGTCAC
>JAFUBA010000021.1 GCA_017460395.1 Clostridia bacterium
GAGCAGTACACCTGCCCCATCTGCGGGGCGAAGACGGAGGTCTACAGCAGGATCACCGGCTACTACCGCCCGGTCCAGAACTGGAACGCCGGAAAGGTGCAGGAGTTCAGGGACAGGCGGGTGTACGACGTCGGCATGTCCCACCTGACCCACATGGGGCCCATCATGACCAACGCGGATGCGGCCATGGAGGCAGCGCGGGAACCCGGCTGCTGTGCTCCCATGGAGCCCATGAGCAAAGAGGCCATGGACAGGACGCCCGAGGATCCGGTGCCGGAAGCTGCCCCGGAGAATGACGCGGCAGAGCTGCTCCTCTTCAAGACGCCGACCTGCCCCAACTGCAAGGCGGCCATGGCGCTGTTGGACAAATCCGGCGTCCGCTACCGCACGCTCAACGCCAACGAGGAGAAGGACCTGGTGGAGCGCTATGGGGTGCGTCAGGCACCGACACTGGTGGTGCCGCATGACGGCGGGTTCGATAAGTATCGCGGCGTATCTGAAATCAAGGGATACCTTATGCACTGTTAAAATTTACACCCCGGGGAACCAGCTTTTATTCCCCGGGGTGTTTCTACGATACATGCGGATCACAAGAGTATGAGGGAGGATGCTTCGAATGCATGACATCATTGTGGTGGGCGGCGGCCCTGCCGGCCTGACGGCTGCGCTCTATGCCCTGAGGAACGGAAAGTCGGCGCTGGTGATCGAGAAGAGCGGCTTCGGCGGACAGATCACGCACTCTCCGAAGGTGGAAAACTATCCGGGCACCCTGGAGATGAGCGGAAACGAGTTTGCTGACCGCCTGGTGGACCAGATCCTCCGGCAGGGTGCCGAGATCGAGGTGTGCGAGGCCGTGCGCGTGGAGCGCGAGGGCGATACATGGAAGGTCACGACGGACGACGGTCAGTGCCTTGAGGGCCGCGCCGTGATCCTTGCCACCGGCGTCAATCACCGGACGCTGGGCCTGGAGGGCGAGGAGGAGCTGGTGGGGGACGGCGTCTCCTACTGCGCGGTGTGCGACGGCGAGTTCTTCCGGGGCAAGCGGGTCTGTGTCGCAGGCGGCGGCAGCTCGGGCCTTCAGGAGGCGCTGCTGCTCTCCGGCTTCTGCCGTGAGGTGACGGTCCTGCAGGACCTGCCCGCGCTCACGGGCGAGGAGCGGCTGCAGAAGGCCATCCAGGGGAAGCGGAACGTGAAGGTTCGCTGCGGCATCCGGATTCGGGAACTCCTCCAGGAAAACGAAAGGCTCACGGGGCTTCGCGTGCAGGAGGGAGACGGCGACATCGAGGAGATCGAGTGCGACGGGCTGTTTGTGGCCATCGGACTTACCCCGGAAAACGAAGCCTTTGCATCCCTTGCAGACCTCACCCCGGACGGATACTTTGATTCGGACGAAAACTGCCGCACAAAGACAAGCGGTATCTATGTGGCCGGGGACTGCCGGAAAAAGGATGTGCGCCAGCTGGCCACGGCCATTGCGGACGGCGCCTGTGCGGCCCTCAGGGCCTGTCAGGATCTGGACGCCAGGGACTGACGAAGCGTGGACTAAACAGGCCGGGCCCTCTGTGCGAGGGACCCGGCCTGAAGTTCGTGGTCAGTCCTGCCAGTCCATAAAGGCGCGGATGCACTTTTCAAGCTCCCTGGCCGCCTTTTCCTGCGTGACGGGGGATGGGTGCCCGTCGGCACCCATGCCATCCTCCGGAAGCTGCAGGGGAAGGTGCAGGGTCTGGACAGGAGTGTCCGGGCAGAGGTCACGCAGCTTCCTGCATGCGTCCTCAAGATGGGGCATCAGCTGACCGCCCATGGTGCCGAGCACCAGAAGCAGCGGGGTCCCGGGCCGAAGGCCGGCGACCTGCTGAAGAAACCTGTCATATGAATCAGAGAAGTCCTGCTCCCGGTCCTTCAGGCCCTTTGTCCAGCTCTGATCGTTGGTCCCAAGGTAGATGACCGTGAGGTCCACGGGGTCCCTCGAAAAGGCGTGGGGCTCGGGCGGCAGGTGCATGCGCCGGGCAAGGCGCAGATCGTGGTATGGATAGAGCTCCGGCATTAAGATGTCATGGAGCTTTTCTTTTGCCTCCGGCGGCACCCAGTTGGTGATCACCCCGATCCCGCTCCAGGAGACGAGGGTGTGCTCCGCATGCAGGGCCCGGGAAGCCAGCACCGCATAGGCCTTCAGGGGATTCTCGGTGGCGGTGGAAAAGGTGTCGGACGCTGATGCCTCCACCCCGTACCCGCAGGTGATGGAGTCGCCGACAAATTCGATCCGCCGCGTTTCCGGCTCCGTCGGAAGCAGCCTGGCCCCGGGACACAGCCAGATGGACTCGACGCCCACCAGCCCGAAGGCGGCCTCGGACAGCTTGGTGATGCGTACCCTGTGAAGGCCGTCTGTCTCCCGGAACCCGAAGTGGACGGGCGTGACGGGTTTTGAAAGCAAAGTGTCCAGGATCACCTTCCCATCCACCGTCACCTGCACCCGCCCCTGAAAGGTTTTCTCCAGGGGATGAAGGTCGGTCACGAGGTTCAAAAGCATCTCC
>JAFUBA010000179.1 GCA_017460395.1 Clostridia bacterium
AAGACCTGGCGTTTGCGTCCCCTCCGCGCCCGCCACCCGGACCTCCACATGCTTTCCCGCAAAGGCAATGCCGTATCTGGAGATGTTCCTGATTCCTCGGTCTTCCATATCCCTCAGATCATGCATTTCCTCCGTCTGCCGGAGTGCTTCCTCCGCCATCGCGGGCAGATGATCTTTCTCCTGCACGGAAGCAGCCTTGAATTCCATCAGGATGCCAGGGAGCGTCCTGTCCTTTGGTTCGAGCTGCAGATCAAATCTGCCGTCGCCGGACTCTCTGTCTGAGCGAATGTCATACTTCGAAGAAAGACTTGCTACAAGGCCGAGAATCATTCCGTGATAAAATCCTTCGGCCGCTCCATCATAAAACGAGATACTCGTGAGCATGTAGTTCCTGAGCGCTTCCTGTAAGCGGGCTGCATGACTCAGGTAAATCGCCTTTTCCATCTCAGAGATCACGCTGCCCGGCTGCCGTGCACGAATCCAGCTGAGGATTTCCGTGCTGTAGATCCTCTTGACCTCAGCATTCGGGAGACGAAGAGAGGCATAAATACTGCACTCTGATTCCTCCGGTTTTGATGCTGGGGTCAGATAGCCCGTCTGCAGCAGAAAACTGAAGATCGTATCATTGCTGTCCGTCATACGGGGATACACCACTTCCATATTCAGCGATGTGTGAACAGCCTCACCCTGCATGACACTTGCCAGGTCGCCCGCGATCTCTGGATTCAGGCCTGTCAGGATCTCCCGAATGATCTCATTGTCACTTGTATTTGCCCAGTACGGCCTTGCCTGGCCCCGGGAAGCAAAATAGTTCGTGACGGACCACGGATGGTAGATTTTTGTGTTTCCAAAATGGTAGCCGTCATACCATAGACGAATCTCCTCCATGGCACCCTGCCTGTGATAATATGCGGCCATCTGACGGACCTCGTCCTCCGTAAAGCCAAAATATTCGCTGTACCTGTCATCCAATACGGTATTGACCAGTAGGTTGTTCAGACCGCCAAACAGGTTTTCCCCGGAAAAGGGCAAGATGCCTGTCAGGACACCAAAGGCCAGATCCGTATTGTCCTTGAGTCCCCCCGACAGAAACTTGCGCATAAATGAGCTGACTTCTCTGTAGAAGCCATGGGCATAGCCCTGCTGGATCGGCGTGTCATACTCATCAATCAGGATCACCACCCTGGATCCATGATGGGCTGAGAGCATATGGACAAGATTCAGCAGGGAGCGCTGCAGTTCTACAGAACTGAGCGTTCCCTGCTCCAGCTGGTCCATGGCCTTTTTCGCATCGGCATCCAGGATATCACTTTCATATAGCTCTGCGTGGCGCCTGTACTCATCCTTCATGACCAGTTGGATCGCTTCCATGGATTCTTCCCAGGTGTCATATCTGACATCCTTGAACGTGAGCATGATCACGGGATACTTGCCCTGCGCAGACTGGTACTTTTCGCCGCACGTCCAGATCTTCTTGTCCGCAAAGTACCTGGATGTATCCTCCCCGGTTTTTTCGAAGAATGTCTTGATCGTATTGATCGCCAGCGTC
>JAFUBA010000180.1 GCA_017460395.1 Clostridia bacterium
GGTTTCAAAGATTCTGTTTGCGATTCGGACTGTGCCCCGATCGTTTCGGATCAATCCGTACATCTGCATCTGAACAATCTCATCCTGCTGCGCATTGTACGTGATCCTTGTGCCTTCCATCAAAATGCTTCGAATGGCTGCCTTCAGGTCAGGATAATTGTTCAGGTTCTTCGTCAGGGACTGGAATAATGTATTATTCTCCGAAAGCAGCAGCTTGACTGCTTCATCCATGCCGGATCTGCTCCACGCAGCTTTAAGTCCCATATCTGTACTGACGACTTCATCTAACAACTGGCAGATGCGGCTCACCAGGAATGGGTATCCATTGGTATATTCTCTGATCAGTCCGGCCATGGATCCTGTATTCATCCCTGTATGATGATCTGACTCATACTCGTCGAGCATGCCCCTGATGCCGGATTCAGACAGACTCATGTCAATATTGAAATCCGCCGCAATATTCCATGGACTGTTATCCTTGCTGTCCTCATCCGACCTGATTTTTCTCTTTAGATGCTTGACATCGGTCACACCGGCAAGAATCACCGACTGAAATGTGGGAATATTATCTGTGTCTCTTGCAATATAACCATCTCGAAGCTGTGCAAGGAAGTCCAGGAAGACCTGATTGTTCGTTGCACTGTCCACTTCATCGATGATCAGAACCAAAGGCTTTGGGGATAATTCACACCAGTCGTTTAGCACAAGGAACAGATCACTCAGACGAGCCACTGGCCTGTCCTGCTCTGTGAATTTTCTAAGTCTATCCTCAATCGCGTCCGGAAAAAAAGAAAGTGTCCTTTTCCTCTTAAAAATCAACTGTGAAAATTCCTGAACAAAGACTTCTTCACTGGAAAACCCACTGTGACCAATACCCTGAAAATCGAGGCTTACAATCTCGTATGTGTTTATGAGGGATTTCTTCAATGCAGTAATGGTTGTCGTCTTGCCATATTGTCTTGCTCGATTGATGGTAAAATACTCCCCACGATCAATCAGCCTTGTGATTGCCTTCACTCTTTCGGAGAGATCAACCATGTAATGTTTTGACGGTATACACACGGCTTTTGTGTTGAATGTTTTCATGACCGCTCTCCTTTCCAACTGGTATTTGCTCAAAAATCCCCCAGCCTAATCGAAATCCTGTTGTCAAACAGTAGGGCTTCATGCCGTGGAATTGTAGATTTGTTCTGATGTCAGCACTCGTAAGGGCCTGACGGGAGCCGCAGAGGTGAATCTTTGATCATTCACCGCAAATCAGATTTCCAACTTAAACCCCGAGAGTATCTTCAACACCTTCCAAGGAATACAAATAATCCGGATCAATGTCAATACATTTTGTACTGTCGTGAGTTCCGTCAATATCCCATGCCAAGGTATCATTCATGATCGTGCAATTGTGCATGAATACGCTGATGTCTCTCAGGCGCTGGAACACACCTTTCCCCAGTTTCGGGTTTACGTCATACTTTACAGTCTTTCCGTCACCAAAATAAATGCTGACGGTATAATCTTCGTGTGGTATGACCTGAACAATGTCCGGTGTATCATCCATCATTTTTATCATCTCGATCCCTCATATCAGGGGCGCAATCTTATTTCGTGCAGGTTATCTTCGCGAGCTCACAAGTCTGCATCAATTCATCCAGATAGATTCCAGCCCGCGCCAAAACAAACGCTACTCGAAGAACTCTCCCATGAATTATATCTTGATCAGGCATATTCGATCCGCACTTCCTTGATTGGCTCCAGAAAAGAAGCCTTATCCATGTACAATCCCTTTAAAACAGGATCCAGATCAATATATTCCTCGATTTCCTGCTTCTCGTGTTTATACTTCGCCATCACTTCAATATATCCATGATCCCATGTGAGTATTTTCATGTATCTTTCAAGACCGTCGCAGGTGCGAAATGTCAGGGTCTTCCCTCTGAAGGTGAAGGTTGTGTATTTATCGAAGCTGCTCAATATAGCAACATGATCATCCATACAAACACCTCCACAAAATCATTTGCGCAAGCCGTCATTCTGTCGTTTCCCGTTCCTTAACGTCTGCAGGAGGAAAACAAAAGGCATCTCCTGCATCCTGTTACGTTCAGGATCCATAAAGCATGGAATTGCGCATCAGACGCTGTTTTCGAACCCGATTTTCTCAAAAACCGCACCCTGCTTTGAGACGCTTGACTTATTCCGGGATGTCCCGGTCCAGCAGCTCCGGCTGCTCAGGTGCCTGGTCGATGAGTGCCTGGAGGGTATAGCCCCCAAGGTACCCGGTCATGACATCATAGAGGCCCTTCCACATGGGGAGCGTGATGCAGAAGTTCGACCGCTCGCAGAGGTTGTTCTCCGTCTCCAGACACTGTACCGGGGCCAGGGAGCCCTCCATGGCGGTAAGGATCTGGAGCACGGTCACGTCACGGGGATCCTTCACCAGCCGGTACCCGCCCTGGCGGCCCCTTGTGGCCAGCAGGAAGCCTGCCTGGCTCAGCTGCATCCCGATCTGATCTCCGTACTTTTTCGAGATCTGCTGCCGTCGGGCGATGTCCTTCATGGACACATATCCGTTTTTCTCATGCATGGCGATGTCCAGAAGGATCCGGATGGCGTAGCGGCCGCGTGTGGAGATTTTCATGTACATCAGCCTCCTATGGGCTTATTGTACAGAATGTCCATGGACAAATCAAGAATCCGCGCGGGCGTCCTCGCGCTGGACAACCTTCAGAATCTCCTGATACCGCCGGATGATGAGGTCATAGTTGTCCCGTGCGTGGGGGAATGAGCAGTTCATGCAGCTCTTGATGCCGCCTTCAAGGTACTGAGGGTGCCCGCCGCACCGCTTTCCCAGGGCATAGAGGGGACAGTAGCAGAACAGGCAGTTGAAATCCTCCTCCGGGATTCCTTTGTGGCAGGGGAAATACTCGCAGTCCCTGTTCTGGAAAAAGCTTGCATGGTTCATGTGGCGCTGCCTCCGGGCTGAATTTCGGTGTCACGGATGACGATGCAGTCCTCGTCCGGCAGGTGGAAGTGCGTAAAATAGGCGTCCTCCAGCGGGATCCACATGCGCTGAAAGCGGGCGAGGGATTCCGGCGATTCGCGAAGCCTTAGCCGCGCCATCCGCGTTTCAAAGGACGTATCCAGGAAGAGGCGGACGCCCGCGAGGGCGCGGATCGCGGGCACATTGCAGTAGGAGCCCTCCAGGATCAGCACGGGCGCCTCCGGTAGCGGAAGAGGCGGTGCCAGGCGGTCATTACGGAAGTCATAGGTACGGTAGGTGCCGCGCGCACCTGCAAGATAGGGCTCCAGGACTTCTGGCACCAGCCGCTCGGCGTCGCAGTTGCCGCCGGGGATGGAGAGCCGCTCCGGCGTCTTCTGTGCGTGGGGGATGACGAAGTCGTCCGTGTGGATGACCTCGCCCCCGAGGATCTTTGCCATGTTCCCCGCGAGCGTCGTCTTCCCGGAGGCGCAGGGCCCGTCCAGGGTCACGAGGAGCCGCGGCCGGTCCATCGCCCGGGACACGGCGCACAGGGCGGGGAGGAGCGGTTCCGTCTCCCGCGGGATGACCCTGTAGGCCGGGCGGTACAATTGCCGGTACTCCTCCGAGTGGGAGGGGAGCCAGCCCTGGTCCCGGATGAGGGGCAAGAGAGGCTCCGGGGAGGGGAAGGACCAGGCGGAGGCAATGTCCAAAAGGTGCAGTTCAAACTGTTCCCTCGAAAAGGGGGCGGATGCAGCGTGCAGCATGAGCCCCGCGATGATCTCAGCCCGCAGCCCCTCGGCTTTTGCGCGCCGGAGGTTCACCCGACAGAAATACGGTCCCAGGGACTCTGTGAGGGGCTCCTCCGGGTCCGCCGGGACGCCGTCCATCTCCCTTTGGATGTATCCTGTGACCACTTCCTTTTCTGCCAGAAGATGGCCCATGCCGAGGAAGGCCTGGAAGCAGAACTTGACGGCATCCATGAGCTGCATGCCGCTTCTCTGCGGGCATGCCTCGAGGGAAGAAAGAATCTCTTTGATCGGGTCCATATCATGACTCCTTTTATGGATCTTGCCCGCGTGTCCTTCCTGCGTTATACTTCCCGGCGTCTGCCCGCCCCCGGGAAGATCCGGAAGGAGCAAAGAGGGGCTTCGGGCATATCCGATGATCAGGCAAAGATCCGCTCCGGATCTTTGTGAGCATTAGCATACATCGCCGCCGGGTGGGCGCTCTGTCTGTTCCGTCAGGCCTTTGAAGGAACAGGCATGGGCGCTCTTTTTTTTGGGCAGTCAGATGAGGCTTGGTTTTCAGGAGGGAAACGTGCCATGCATCTCAGGCAAACGGGGAAACAGTTCTGCACCTACGCGGTCCCGCAGATGATCGGGCTGTTGTTCAATTCGGTCTACATCCTGGTGGATGGGATCTTCATCGGGCGGTTCCTCGGGAGAAACAGCCTTGCCGCCGCCGGCATCGCGGTCCCCCTGACGGAGCTGCTCATCGCGGTGGCGATGGCGGTGGCATCGGGCAGCGGGGAGCGCATCTCCTTTCACCTGGCACGGCGGGAGACAGGGGAGGCAAACCGGCTCTTCCACACGGCCGTGCTCCTGATGGGCCTGATCAGCCTCATGGTGCTCACGGTCACCGAGTGCTTTTCGGAAAAGCTCTGCCTGGCGCTTGGGGCCACGGCAGAGATCCTGCCGGATGCACAGGTGTACCTTCGCACCGTCATGGCCGGGGCTCCCTTCCAGCTCTTCAGCTTCCTCCTCGGCGCCATGGCGAGAAACGACCGGGCTCCCGGCCTGGCCATGGCGGGGATGACCGTGGGCGCCGCGTGCAATATGTTTCTGGACTGGCTGTTCATGGGTCCCATGCACATGGGCATCTTCGGGGCAGCCCTCGCAACGGCCCTGGGGCCGGTCATCACATGCAGCATTCTCCTTGGGCACTTTTTCATGGGCCGCGGTGAACTGTCCTTTCAGGGACCATGGAGCGGCACGGAGGACACATCGCTCCTGAAGAGCGGCCTTTCGATCCTCAGAAGCGGCCTTTCGATTTTGAAGAGCGGCCTTTCGGCCTTCGTGCTGGAATTCACGATCGGCCTGATCACCTTTCTCATGAACCGCTCCATCGTGCACTGCGGCTACGGCGAGGTGGGGCTGGCCGCGTATCTCCTCATCGGCTATCTTCTGCTCATCTATCTGACCCTGTACCTTGGGATGGCGGAAGGCCTGCAGCCGCTCTTCAGCCGCTGCAGGGGCGAGGGGGACACGGAAGGGCAGCGGGATCTGCTCCGGTTTTCCGCAGCCGCCTTTTCCCTGATCGGCCTCATCTGCTACCTCCTGGTGCTCTTCTTTTCAGACCGCTTCATGCAGATCTTTGCACCGGAGGATCCGGAGCTGGTCCTTTTTGCCGCCGCCCGCTGTCCCCTGTATTTCTCGGGCTTTGTCTTTGCCGGGTGGGGGATCCTGTGCATCTCCTTCTGGCAGGCGACAGGTGAAACCCGGTATGCCCTGCCGTCAAGCCTTCTCAGGGCCCTGGTGTTCCCGGCCTTCTTGCTTCTGGTGCTGCCCCTGATCTTTGGGCGCGAGGCCATCTGGGCCGCGCACTCGGCAGCGGAAGCCCTGTCAGCGCTTTTCTGTGCCTTCCTGTATCTTCATGTGCGCCATCGCAGTTGATGCATTTTACAGCGGCTGCCGGTTTCGCTTTCTGTACTCGCTGGGGGTCATCCCCCGGCTTTTTTTGAACACGCGGGCGAAGTGCTCGCTGCTCTGGTATCCGATGGCCTCCGCGATGTCGGCGGTGGACAGGGATGTATTCTGGAGCAGCTGTGCCGCGTTCTCGAGACGGAGCCTTGTCAGGAGCTGGATGAAGGTGTGTCCCGTCATCTGGTGGATCTGGCGGGAGACATGCTCCGGGGTATAGTGGAAGTGGTCCGCCACCTCCTCGAGCGTCACCTGGGAGGCATGGGACTGGATATAGCCCGTGATCTCCAGGATGGTTTCCGAGTTCTTGTCGGTGATCTGCGGCTGCTCGCAGCTGTCGGCGTAGCGCCTGAGAAGCAGGACGAACAGGCGCGTGAGGATGGCGTTGACCAGGATCGTATAGTAGCGGCCCTCCTCCTGACACTCCCGCATGAGCTCCAGCATTTCGTCCCTCAGGTCCGAATCGCCCATGGTGTGAAAGATCAGGTAGTCGAGGCCTCTTGCATCGAACATGGCCGACATGAAAAACCGGGAGAAGAGGTTGTTGTCGTGGAGGATGCTGAAGAAGTTGGAGCGGAAGGTGGAGCGGCGGATGAGGATATCCAGCACGATGCTCTCATCCGACACGTCCAGGGCATGGACGACCCTCGGGCGGATGAGGCAGAAATCCCCCGTGTGCAGCTCGGAATCCACCCCCGACACGCGGTGGCGGCAATGGCCCTCCAGCACGTAGAACATCTCAAAGAAGTCATGGCTGTGGGGGACCGGCGGGGTGTAGCAGTTGTGCTTGAACACCTGGATCCCAAGCGGCGATGACTGGGAGAAGAAGTGATTCTCCAGATATTCCTGCAGGAGTGTCTCGGGCCACTGGGGGATGAGGAGCTCCATGCGCTCCACCATCTCGCGGGAAAGGCCCTCCAGAAAGGCGCGGAGGGTATCCTCCTGCCGGGCGGCCTCCCGGTAGCTTCGGTAAAACAGTTCGCTTTCATTGAGGGTGCGAAGGGATGAGATGAGATCCTGTTCGGGCATACGGCACCTCACGCAGGGTGGAAGTTTTTTAGAGAGTATAGCGCAGGGACAGGAAAATGCCAATGGTCAGATATCAAAAAAAGTCAGGAAAACAGATCAGAAATGAGCATGGAAGAACATGAAGGAAATGGTATACTTCAGCCATGAAATGTGCAGGAGAGGAGGGGGAAGATGCTCGTATCCATCATTCCGGGGTTTGTACCCCAAAATGATCCGGAGCTGCTTGAGAAGGCAAAAGCATCCAGGCCGAAGCTGAATAAAATGCAGCTGGCCCCCCTTCGCTATCTCTCCGGGGACACATGGGAGGCAGCTGAGGGGCTGAAGGAAAAGGAGCTTGGCCTCGGCGATCAGGTGACGCTGGACTTTGGACGCCACGCGGTGGGCCATGTCTCGCTGGACTTTGGCATCCGGGGCTCCCACCAGGATGCACCCCTCTGGGTGCGCCTGGAGATGGCCGAGCGCCTTGAGGAGCTGGAGGAAAGGTGGGACACCTACAGGGGCTGGATCTCGCCCAGCTGGCTGCAAAGGGAAGAATACCACCTGGACAGCCTGCCCTGCACGCTCTCGCCCGAGCGCCGCTTTGCCTTTCGGTACGTGAGAATCACGGTGCTTGGGGTATCCAGGAAATTCCGCGTGACGGTCAATAAGGCGGAGGCGATCGCGCAGAGCGCGGCCGACTGGGACAGGGTTCCCGAGAGAAGGTTTTTTGAAAAAGACCTCCAGCGCATCTACGATGCATCGCTCATGACCCTCTCAGAGTGCACGCAGGACGTCATGGAGGACGGCCCCAAGCGGGACAGGCGGCTGTGGCTGGGAGACCTGAAGCTGCAGGCGGAGACCTCGTACATTTCCTTTCAGAGCCTGAGCGTGATAAGGCGGTGTCTTTACCTCTTTGCGGGCAGCCGCTTCCCTGACGGACGGCTGTCGGCCAACGTCTTCACGGACCCTGAGATCGCAGGGGACGACACCTATCTCATGGATTATGCCCTCTTTTTCCTGGATGTGCTGTGCGACTACGTGGAGCATGCCGGGGACCGGGAGGCGCTGAACGATCTGCATGAGACGGCCCTTTTCCAGATGGAGTATGTGCTGGAAAGGTGCCAGAATGGGCTTATCTCCCCGGAATCGGCAGGCGACTTTTTCATCGACTGGAGCGATGATCTGGATAAATGGGCCGCCGCGCAGGGGATCGTGATCCTTGCCCTGAATGCCGCCGAACGGCTGTGCGGGCTTCTCGGTGACACAGAGCGCGCGGGGGACTGCCGAAAAAAGGCGGAAGAGTTCCGGCGGGCAGCCAGGGCTGAGTTTTATGACCCGGAGAAGGGGCTGTGCCTGAGCCGGGGCCAGGTGTCCCTGCACACGCAGGTATTCCTGACGCTCTCCGGCGTCATGACCCCTGAGGAAGGGATTCTGGCCATCCGGAAGGCCGAAGAGGTGCCCGGATCCCCCGGAATGATGACCCCCTACATGCATCACTACTATCTCCTGGCCCTTCTCATGGCCGGGGAGAAGGATGCGGCACTTCATCACATGCGGCTTTACTGGGGCAGCATGCTGGAGGGCGGGGCAGACACCTTCTTTGAGGCCTGGGATCCGGAGGATCCGACCTCCTCGCCCTACGGAGGGAGCCAGGTCAACAGCTACTGCCATGCATGGAGCTGCACGCCTGCAAGGATCCTGGTGGAGTATTATCCGGAACAGTATCTGGAGATGCCGGTGGAGAAAACACAGGAGGCGGACACATGAAAACGAGACAGGCGTACAATCCCTATCTGCCATCCTTCGAGTATGTGCCGGATGCGGAGCCCCACATCGTGGGGGACAGGGTCTACATCTATGGGTCCCACGACCTGTTCAACGGGCTGAACTTCTGCCTGGGCGACTATGTATGCTGGTCGGCGCCGGTTGACGATCTGGGATCATGGGAGTACCATGGGGTCATCTACAGGCGGGAACAGGATCCTGCGGCCCCCAGGTTCCGTCTCACCAACGGTCTGGCAGCGCCCGACATGGTGGTGGGTCCTGACGGGCGGTATTATCTTTACTACTTCATGGGCGGCACCAAGATGATCTCGGTGGCTGTGTGCGACGAGCCCGCGGGCAAGTATGAATTTTACGGGTATGTGAAGTACCAGGACGGGACGCCCATCGGGAAGCGGGGCGAGCCCTTCCAGTTTGATCCGGGCTGCCTTATGGACCGGGACGGCAGGCTCTACCTCTACACCGGCTTTGCCTTCGGCGGGAACCCGATCCTGCTGGACGGCTCCACGCCCACAAAGCACGGCCCCATGTTCTTTGAGCTGGACCCGAAGGACATGCTGACGGTCATCTCCGGGGATGAGCTGCGCTACATCGGGGTCAAAACCGGGGAGGAGGCCAAGGGTACGCCCTACGAGGACCAGCCCTTTGGCGAGGCCAGCTCTATGCGCCGCTTCGGGGACAGGTATTACTTCATCTACAGCTCCCTCAACTCCCACAACCTCTGCTACGCGGTCTCCGACCGCCCGGACGGGGGCTTTGAGTACGGCGGAGTGCTGGTGTCCTGCGGGGACATCGGGCTTCCCGGGGTCGAGGATGTGAAGCACGCCAGGATGTGCACCGGCAACACCCACGGGAGTCTCATTGAGATCGGCGGAAAATACTTCATTTTCTACCATCGCCACTCCAACCGCAAGCAGTCCTCCCGCCAGGCGTGTGCCGAGGAAATCCGGTTCGTGGACGGGAAGTTCCTGCAGGCAGAGATGACCTCCTGCGGCCTCAACGGCGGCCCCCTCTCGGGGAAGGGATCCTATCCCTCCTACATCGCCTGCAACGTGTACGGGAAGAGCGGGACCCGCTTCATGTCCATGTTCAAGTACCCCAGGGCCGACAATCCCTATCTGACCCAGAAGGGCCCGGACCGGGAGGAGGGGGAGGACCAGTATGTGGCAAACCTCTGCCCCGGCTGCACCGTGGGCTACAAGTACTTTGACCTGAGGGAGACGAAAAAGATCACGGTCCACGTGCGGGGCCGCGGAAGCGCCTGCTGCGTGACCGTACGCAACCAGGAGCACGGCGGGGACATCATTTCGAGGATCCCCGTGGAATCCTGCCCCGGGGGAAGGGCTTTCTCGGGCAGTCTCCCCTCCACGCTCACAGAGCGCGAGGCGCTGTACTTCTCCCTGGAGGGGAAGGGCTCCTTCGACTTTATTTCCTTTGATCTCGGGTGATCTTCGCCCGGGGCACCTTCTTTTCGCCGGACAGCGGACACGGGGTCCCATGTGGGACCTTCGGGGCCGCAGTTCATATAAATCTATGTTTCTTTATTCTCTACTATCTACTTTCATCAAGGTCATTTTCTGAAAGGACGGATGACGCACCATGAAGTATCAGAAACTTCCCTCTTTCTTCAGAGGGCTGGCAGCTCTGATGGCCTGTCTGTTTGTGCTGACAAGCCTGGGGAGCAGCCTGACGGACGGCTACCGCAACCAGATCGACGGCATGCTGGGTACCAACAGCTATGTCACCATCAACGATGAGGATGCGGCCCGTTTCAAGAAGGACTATGCCACCATCGAGGACATGATGGCCGCAGCCAAGGCACTGGCGGAGCGGGAAGGCGAGGAAGGCACCGTGGTCATGAAGAATGACAACGCCGTGCTGCCCCTGAGTGTGGACAACGAGGTCGTGCTCTTCGGCCTGGCTGCCTATGCGCCCTATCCCTACACCAGCGGCGACCTGAAGGCTGGCAATGAAGATGCCGTGGATCTGGTGGATGCGCTCACCAACGCGGGCATCAAGGTCAATGAGACCGTCAAAGATCTCTACATGAACAAGATCCTCAACAAGCACATTGAGATGGTGCCCAACATGTGGACCGGCGAGCTGCAGGAGTCTGTCGGATACGACAACATCTATGTGGCGGCCCCCGGCGACATGGTGGAATACCAGATCGTGGAAGTGCCCCCGGAGCTGTTTGAGGAAAAGGGTGCCCCCGCTGACTGGAAAGACAGCGTGAAGGCTGGCTCCGTTGGCATCGTGGTCTTTGCAAGAGGCGCCGGCGAGGGCAACACCTACAAGCCCGGTTCTGCCCTCAACTATGCGGGCGAGGCCACCGGCAAGGATCCCCTGGCGCTGTCCGATGATGAACTGGCCGTGGTGGATGTGGCAAAGGAAACCTGCGACAAGGTCCTGGTGCTCATCAACTCCGGCAACACCATGGTCCTGCCCGAGATCGCAAAGGGCGGCGAGCATGAGGTGGACGGTATCGCCTACATCGGCGTGATCAACGACTACCAGCTCACCGGCATCGTGAGGGTACTCAAGGGCGAAGTGAACTCCACCGGTGCCCTGCCGGACACCTATGTGGCAGACAACGCCTCCAACCCCGCCGTGGTGAACTTCGGCGGCAGCTACTATGCGGACTATGAGATCGTCGGAACAAACGGCGAAGATCCCCGCTTCCCCGGCGAAGAGATCGGCAACACCAAGGCCAGCTCCTTCGGCGGTGCCTCCACCTACAACGGCGGCCACTACATTGTGGAAGCTGAGGGCATCTATGTGGGCTACAAGTACTATGAGACCCGCTACTTCGATGCCGTTATGAACCCCGAGTACAATGCCATCTCTGCCCCCGGTGCCATCCGGAGCGAGACCTGGGACTACAACCAGGAAGTGCTCTACTCCTTCGGCCACGGCCTGTCCTACCTGCCCTACACCCAGACGGTGAAGAGCGTGAACGTGGACCTGTCCGAAAACGGCAATGTGACCGCAGTCGTAGAACTGAAGAACGAGTCCGATCAGGACGGCTACTTCCTGGCCCAGCTCTATGTGCAGCAGCCCTACACCGACTATGACCGTGCGAACCTTGTGGAAAAGTCTGCCGTCATGTTCCTCACCTCCGGCAAGACCCAGGTGAAGGCCGGCCAGACTGCCGATGTGACCCTGACCGTGCCCAGCAAGTACCTGGCCAGCTATGACTACAAGCAGGCCAAGACCTATATCCTGGACGACGGCGACTATCTCTTCACCGCAGCCCCCGGTTCCCACGCTGCCGTGAACAACTTCCTGGCCTATCAGGGCAAGACCGTGGCGGACGGCATGGATGCCGAAGCTGACGGCGCCGTGGTGACCTGGAACCTTGCAAAGCTGGACGACACCACCTTCTCTGTGGCCAACGGCCAGAAGGTCACCAATGTGGCCGATGATGCCGACCTCAACTACTGGACCGGCGATGACACCGTGACCTATCTCTCCCGTCAGAACTGGGAAGCCACCTATCCGATCAACTACAACGACGTGGAGATCCGCCTGGCGGACAGCCCCCGCAAGGATGAGTGGATCAAGGAACTGCGCGGCGAGACCTACACCGTGCAGAGCGGCAATCCCGCCACTGAGGGCGCGGACCGCGGCCTCCGCTTCAACGCTGCCTTCATCCAGGACGAGCAGATCGCGGACATCAATGATCCCTACTGGGATGAACTGGTGAGCGAGATCACCATTGACGAGGCTGTGGGCGCTGTCATCCACGGCGGCAGCACCTCCGATACCCTGACCAACCTTGAGAACCCCATCGTGTACCAGAATGAAGGCGTGTGCGGCTTCACTTCCACCTACACCGATGAGGCCACCGGCAAGTCCTATCGCTTCAACGTGCACTCCCAGACCCTCATCGGCTCCTCCTTCAATCCGGATCTGGCCTATGAGTGGGGCCTCATCGAGGGCAACAGCGGTCTGTGGCTGCAGCGCTACGACCTGTGGGGCACGGGCCTGACCCAGCGCAGGACGCCCTACAACGGACGTAACTACGAGTACATCTCCGAAGACCCTATGCTCACCAACCGTATCGGCTATGCCATCCTCAAGGGCTGCCGCGAGAAGGGCATCATCAACGGACCCAAGCACATGGGCTTCAACGATCAGGAACACAACCGCGGCGGCGTGAGCGTGTACCTGACCGAGCAGAAGCTCCGTGAGACCGACCTTCGTGGTTTCCAGGGCGGCCTGGATGACGCCAAGGGCCTGGCCGTCATGATCGCCTTCAACCGTATCGGTGCCACCAATGCGGCCCATCACGTGGGCATGATCACCAAGATCCTGCGCGGCGAATGGGGCAACTTCGGTCTCATCTCCACCGACATGATGAACAACAAGTACTACTTCAACGCTGAATCCATGGTCATGTCCGGTATCACCCAGGTGGCAGACTTCGCACAGAACGACAGCCATCTCAACCAGGGCGAGAACGGCGCCGACAAGACCTGGGCACACCTGTCCGTGGATCTTGTGAAGGACGATGCTCAGCTGGTGGAAAAGGCAAGGGAGAACCTGAAGTATCAGCTCTATACCTTCGCCAACAGTGCTGTGCTCAACGTCCGCACCGAGCGTGTGAACACCTGGTGGGATAACGCGCTGAACACGGGCAAGCTTTGCACCGAGATCCTGGGTGGCGTCAGCTGCCTTGCCTGGCTTGTCTTCACCTTGATCAACAAGAAGAAGGAGCGTGCCTGAGCTATGAAGAAATTGTCTGTGGGCGCATGGTTTACCCTGTGCGCTGCGATCCTGGCGATCCTCGCCTTCGTGATGTATACCGTGAACGTGAACGGCGAAGGCTACTACAAGGCTGCCGCCGTGGCCAACCTGCCCCTGGCAGTGTGGGGCGCTGTGGCCTGCCTGGTGTGCGCTGTGGTGCTGCACATTGTGGCTGACAACAAGGCCATCGAAATCCTGGGCGGCCTCCTTCGGATTGCTGCCCCCGCCCTCCTCGGCTATGCGCTGATGAACCTCATCGGCGGCCGCGTGGACGGTCTTGGCTACATCTACTTCTCCAACGCCGACGTGGCCAGGGAAGTACAGACCGCAGCCAACCTGGGCTCTGCACAGACGGCCATCTGGAGCATGGCGGTGCTGGGTGTGGCGACGCTGGTGGCAGTGGTTGCAGCCTTCTTCACCATGCGCAAAAAGGCCAAAGCCTGATAGAAATCAAACAAGGGACAGCCGATCTTCGGCTGTCCTTTTTTTATGTCTGTCTGGGCAGGTCAGTCGCACGGAACAGGGACGCCTGCCAGTTCAAAATAATGCTCGCCCCATTTGCACAGGGCTTCCACAATGGGCGCCAGCGTCTCACCAAGATCGGTCAGGGAGTATTCCGTCTTGGGGGGAACGACAGGATAGAGGATTCTGTTCACCACCCCGTCCTCCTCCAGCTCCTTCAGCTGCTTGCTCAGCATCCTGGGGGTGGCCTGGGGCACGGCGCTGGCAATCTCGTGATAGCGCTTGGTGCCGTGCATCAGTTCATACACGATGAGTGCCTTGTATTTTCCGCCCACCACATCCATGGCGGCCTCCACCGGGCAGTGATAGCCCCTGATCTTCTCGATGTTCATGTCATCACTCCTCACGCTTCTGTCAAAGCATGGGTATTATACCACGATGATTGTAACTATACAAATGGATAGTATATCACAAAAAAGTGCGTTCTTGCGGAAATGATCATTCAAGCTATAATGACAGGTGCGATGGACAAAAAGCATCCACCGCAAGTCAATGCATGGAGGGAAAAGCATGGAGAAGATCCAGGTGGCAGACTATGAGGCCGTGCTGGCGGTGATAGACCAGTACACCGAGGCATGCACAGAGGGCAGGAGCGACATCATGAAGCCCGCGTTTACCGATAACGCGCTGATGTACGGTTATCTGAACGGCGAATACTATCATGGCTCCATTGACGCGCTGTATGGCGCAGTGGACGCCTTTGGGCCCGCACCCGACACCAGGGCGAGGGTGGACGTATTGAACATTGAAGGCACAGCGGCCGCCGTGCGCGTCACGCTGGAAAACTGGCACGGCCTGTCCTTCACCGATTTTCACAGCCTGATCAAGGAAGATGGGCAGTGGAAGATCCTGGCGAAGGTGTTCCATCAGTACCTGTGAGGCGGTGGGCGCATGAGCTTTCTTGAACTGGCCGCCGAGCGGTATTCCGTGCGCTCCTATTCGGGCCGAAAAGTAGAGCAGGAAAAGATTGATCTGATCCTGAAGGCGGCACAGCTGGCCCCGACCGCGGTCAATTACCAGCCTCAGATGATCTATGTGCTGAAAAGCGATGAAGCCCTGGGCAGGATCAACCGTCTCTGCCGCTGCATCTATGGTGCACCGCTGGTCTTCCTCATCTGCAGCGATGAGCGCCGCACCTGGAAAAGCCAGACCGAGCCGGGCTACAGCGCAGGCGAGATGGACTGCAGCATCGTCTGCACGCACATGATGCTGGAAGCATGGGAACAGGGACTGGGCTCCGTATGGGTCCGGCTGTTTGACGTGGCGGAGGTGGCAAAGGCCTTCCAGCTGCCGCCTTATATCAGGCCCGTCTGTTTGCTTCCTGTGGGCTATGCGGCGCCCGGAGCAAAGCCCTACGCTCCCTGGCACGATGTGTATCGGCCCATCGAAGATTTCACAGAGGAGCTGTGAGATATGAGCGACCTGAGAGACGTGCCCGGCATCGGCGCAAAGAAAGAGCAGGAGCTGATGGCGCTGGGGTATGATTCCCTGGAGGCGCTGAAGGACGCCAATCCGGAGGACTTATACCAGGAGGCCTGCCTGCATGAGAGACAGCAGCTGGACAAGTGCGTTCTCTACGCCTTCCGCTGCGCTGTCGCCTATGCCAGAGACCCAAATCCCGATCCCACGAAATACCGCTGGTGGTATTTCTGCGATGATAAACCCAAAAAGAAAGAAGGAAATAAATCATGAAGCAGAACATTGGTGTCGTCCCTGCCGTGTATCCCATGCCTGTCCTGATGGTGGCAGCCTACGATGAAAACGAAAAGGTCAACGTGATGAACGTGGCCTGGGGCCA
This sequence comes from Clostridia bacterium, assembly GCA_017460395.1. Classification (GTDB taxonomy): domain Bacteria; phylum Bacillota; class Clostridia; order Christensenellales; family Aristaeellaceae; genus UBA2943. The sequence goes on from JAFUBA010000180.1 coordinate 15,533, forward strand.
GATCTGCGATGAGGACAAGATCATCCTCTTCATCGGCGAGGGCAAGAAGACCTGGCTGAACATCAAGGCCAGCAAGGCCTTCACCGTAGCCCTGGCGGACGAAGCCCACATGGACGTGGCGGATTTCTTTGGCATCGCCTCCGGCAACAAGATGGACGACAAGTTTGAGCGCACCGGCTACCATGCCGTGAAGAGCGACAGGGTCCATGCGCCCATCATCGAGGAATTCCCGGTGGTGATGGAGTGCGAGCTGCTGGAATTCCTGCACAGTGACCACGTGGACGGTATCGTCGGAAAGATTGTCAACGTGAAGGCCGAGGAAGCGGTGCTCACAGAAAAAGGCAAGGTGGACCCTGAGAAGCTGCACGCCCTGATGTTCGACCAGTTCCAGAACGGCTACTATGCCACCGGCGCAAAGGTGGGCAAGGCCTGGAACGCCGGCGCAGCCCTGATGAAGAAATAATCCTGAAAACACACTGAACCATGAAAATGAAAGAGAGGGAATTCACATGAAGAAACTGCTTGCGCTGCTCCTGTCCCTGATCCTGGTGCTGCCCGCCTTTTCCGTGGCGGAGGGCATGACGAATGGAACCTATGAGGGCTCTGCCGAAGGACGCTTTGGCACCATCACCGTGGAAGTGACGGTGGCAGATGACAAAATTGAAGGCGTTACTGTAAATGAACATCACGATTCCGCCGGCGTGTCTGATCTGCCGCTCTCCCGTATCCCCGAAGACATTGTGAAGTATCAGTCCCTGGGTGTGGACACCGTCGCCGGTGCCACCATCACCTCCTACGGCGTGATCAATGCCACTGCCAATGCCCTGGAGCAGGCCGGAGCGGACGTGAAGGCCCTTCGCAAGGTGGAAGTTCCCCATGAGGAGCTGCCCACGGAAGATATGACCTGTGACGTGGTCGTGGTGGGCAGCGGCATGGCTGGCCAGGTGGCGGCCGCGACCGCAGCGGACCAGGGTGCCGATGTGATCCTGGTGGAAAAGCAGCCTTACCTGGGCGGCACGCTGATCATTGCCGGCGGCTACCTGGTAACCGTGGACGGCGCGCATGTGGATGAGAGCCTGGACGATTCCCTGGACAGGGTCATCACCTATTACAAGAAGGTCAACGAGGATTCTGTCCGCCAGCCGGATTATGATTTCTTCGCTGCCCTGGCTGCCAAAACCGGCGCTGCCATCGATTACCTGATGGATACCATGGGCGTGCAGATGGAAACCTTCGACGCTGGCAACGTGATCATGAGCCATGACCTGGCCCACGGTGCCGGCATGACCCGCGAGCTGACCGATTTCTTCTTCTCCAAAGGCGGCAAAGCTCTGACCGGCACCCGCGCCACGGAAATCCTGGTGGAGGACGGAAAGGTCATCGGCGTCAAGGTGGAAAACAGCACGGGCGCCTACAACATCTACGCAAAGAAGGTCATCATCGCCACCGGCGGTTCCACCTATGACAGCGAGGCGATGAAGGCCAATAATCCCGAGCTCGCCACCATCCGTCTGGCCAACGAAGCCACGCCCGGTGCCACCGGCGACGGCGCACACATGATGGAAGCCATCGGTGCCAAGATGGGCAATGGTCCCTTCATCAAGTCGGAAGTGCCGACCTTCCCCTATGCCTTCCACATGGACTGGAGCAACACCCCCAATCCCGGCGACAAGCTGATCATCAATGCCGAGGGCAGCCGCTTCTGCAATGAGAATCCCATGCTCAACTATATGCTGAACACCTATCTTCTGCGCGAAGCTTCCCCGGCCTATTACGCCATCTATGACGCTGCACACACAGATGAAGCACTCCTTCAGCAGATCATGACCATCGCAGAAAAGGGCAGCAAGTACACCGTGCTGCATGCCCAGACCGTCGAAGCACTGGCCGAGGGCCTGGGCATGGATGGTGCCGCGCTGCGGGCTACCTTCGATGCCTATCAGGCTGCCTGCGAAGCCGGCGTGGACGCTGAATACGGCAAGGATGCAGACCATCTGGTCGCCTATGACGAGGCAAGCGGCCTGTATGCCATCTATCTGTCGCCCACCAGCCTGGGCACCATCGGCGGTGCCGTCACCGATGAGGAATTCCACGTGCTGAATACCGAGGGTCAGCCCATCGAGAACCTCTTCGCCGTGGGCGAGTGCGCCACCTCCACGCTGTTCGGTGATTACTATGTGGGCTCCTTCTCCCTGGGCCTGTACACCGCAGCGGGCAAAACCGCAGCAGAGACGGCTGTGGCGGAGATCAACGCAAAGTAAAACAGCGGCATAAACCCAAAAGCACAGGCCCCAGACGGAAACGGCTGGGGCCTGTGCTTTTTCAGGTCTGCTTGTCCGGCAGCCTCCCCGGTGTTACACTCTTGTCTGCGATCTGGGACGCCGGGCGCACTTTTGTAAAGCAGACAAGATGAATGTGACGGGGAGGCGAGGACCATGGACATCCTGATGATCCTTATGTGGGTTTTCTGCCCGCTGGGGCTGATCCTCTGCGCCGCCGGGGCGTTTCTCGGCCGCTTTCCCGTGTCATACCTTGGCTGCATTGCATACGTCCTCACCATCTGCTTCATGTTTCTCCTGGATACTGGGTATACCTGGATGCTGGTCGTGACGCTTGTCTTTCTCCTTCTGTCCTGTATCCCGAAGATGAGAGGCCGCGGGAGGAAAGACACATGAGCTTTGATACCATCGCCTACGCCCTCTTTCTGCCTGCGGTTGTGGGGCTCCATGCGCTCTGTCCCGCAAGGTGGCGCTATCTTCTGCTGCTTGTGTGCAGCCTTCTTTTCTACGCCTCCTGGTCGCCGCCCCTGACGCTCGCGATCCTCGGTGTGGTGGCGTGGACCTATCTCGGCGGCCTCTTTCTGGAAAAGGCGAAGCGGCCTTCTCTCCGGCGTCTGGTGCTGGTGATCTCCGTCACCGGGTGCCTGGGACTCCTTTTCTACTTCAAGTACCTGAATTTCTTCATGACCTCCTTCTGTGCGCTCCTCGGCGGCAGGTGGGATGCGCGGGAGATTCTTCTGCCCGTCGGCTGCTCCTTCTACACCTTCCAGGCCCTGTCCTACGTGGTGGACGTGTACCGGGGAAAGCTCAGGGCCGAGCGGAATCCCGGCTTTTATGCGCTCTACATCTGTTTCTTCCCCCAGCTGGTGGCGGGGCCCATTGAGCGGGCCGGCGACTTGATGGCGGAGCTCCGGCAGGGGAGGCGGGGCACGAGGGAGGAGATGAAGGAGGGGCTGTTCCTGGTGCTCTCGGGGCTTTTCCGGAAGCTGGCCATCGCCGACACCGTCGGTCCCGTGGTTGACCGGATCTTCCGGATGGACCGTCCGGACGGGAGCCTCGTGGCCCTTGGCCTTCTCCTCTTTGGCTTTCAGATCTACTGCGATTTTGCGGGCTACTCCCAGATCGCGAGGGGCAGCGCAAGGCTTCTCGGGATCCGACTGCACAAAAACTTCGACCGGCCCTATCTGTCCGCCTCGCCCCGGGAATTCTGGCGCAGGTGGCACGTGACGCTCGGCACCTGGTTCCGGGACTACGTGTACATTCCCCTCGGCGGAAGCAGGGCAGGCCTTCCCCGGCAGCTTCTCCTGAATCTCCTGGTCTTTCTCCTCAGCGGCCTCTGGCACAGCGCCAGGTGGACCTTCGTGGTCTGGGGGCTCTATCACGGGCTGCTGGTAGTTGGGGAAATCCTCCTCACGCGGGGCAGAAGGCCCCGGGAGGGCAGGGCATGGAAGGTGCTGTCGGTGCTCCTGACGGATCTTCTCGTGATGCTGGGCTGGCTCTTTTTCAGGGCCGGGAGCATGGAGCAGGCGTTTACCTTCTTCCGCGCGCTTTTGTCCCCATGGCAGATTGTGCCGGCCCTGCAGGCGCTCGCCGTGCCGGCTGAGGCCTTCCTGCAGATCCTGCTCGCCCTCGGCCTCCTGCCCCTGGTTCACCGGATCGAGACGGGGAAAAACCGGAGGGCGATCACCTGTTTCTATCTGGTCTTTGCCGTGACCATGGCGTTCCTGCTTCGGGCTGAAAGCGGCATCCAGAACGCCTTCATCTATTTCCAGTTCTGATTTTCTGCATACAACAAAGAGGGAGGGACGGCCATGGAAGGGAAGAAGTCAGTGCGTACCTTTTTCCGCCTGCTGTCCCTCCTTTTCTTTCTGCCCGTTGTTTTTGTGTTATCCCTTTGCTTTATGCCGGACCAGTACGGGGAGACCTACCTCGCCGCCCTGAAGGACAAGGCCGAGCTTCTGCATGCTGCGGAGAGCCCCCGTATCGTGCTCATCTCCGGCAGCGGCGGGGTCTTCAACGTGGATTCGCGGCTGCTGGAGCAGGAGCTCCCCGGGTACCGGGCGGTCAACTTCTCCCTGTATGCGGCCATCGGGCTCCCCGTGATGGTGGACCTGGCCGTCCCGGACATCCGCTCAGGCGACGTGGTGGTGCTGCTGCCGGAGATGAGCCCGCAGACCTACTCTGATCACCTTGTCCCGGAGAGCCTCCTGCAGGCGATGGAGGGCCGGTGGGACCTGCTGGCACGCCTGTCACCGGGGCATCTGGAGGAGGTCCTTCCGGCCATTCCCTCCTTTGCATCCGCGAGGGCCAGGTTTTTCCTGACATCCACGGCGCCGGTGCCGGAGGGCGTCTATGCCAGGCGGAGCTTCAGCCCCCTCGGGGACATGGCGGCCGATGGGCGGGATGGCAACCGGATGCCCGGCGGCGCCGACCGAAACCAGATGGTGACGCTTTCCCCGTCTCTTCCGGAGGAGGATTTTCTCTTATCCATCAACCGCTTCACGGAGACGGCCGCTCGACGTGGCGCACGGGTCCTCTTCACCTTCTGCCCGGTGAACGACCTGGCCGTGGAGGATGACGCGGGGGCGCAGGAGCTGGAGGAGAAGCTGCGTGCCCGCCTCACCTGTGAGGTCCTGGGGGACCTTGCCTCTGCGCGCATGGACCCCGGCTGGTTCTATGACACCAACTTCCACCTGAACGAGCGGGGCCAGGTGGTGTACACGGCCCGCCTGGCAGGCCTCCTCAGGGAGGCACTGGGTCTTGCGGGCGGGGTCTCGATTCTGCTGCCGGAGATGCCGGATGCGGCCATTTCCGGCGCGGCCGGGGGCACATGGGCGGACGAGGACTGTTTCCTGTATCAGGAGACAGAAGGCGGGGCCTATGAGATCACGGGGCTGACGGCGGAGGGCCGCGCGCGGGAGGATCTGAGCGTGCCCGCATATCATCTGGGCCTCCCCGTGACGGCCTTTATGGAGGACACCTTCCCGGGGAACACGATACTGCGGACCCTGTCCATTCAGGGGAACATCCGCTACATCCCATCCGGTGCTTTTTCCGGCTGCACGGCCCTTCGGAGCATCCATCTGCTCTTTTCTGAACCCGAGACATGTACCGTGGGCGAGGGGCTTCTTGACGGGTGCACCGCGGAGATCCTGGTGCCGTCGCATGCCCTCTCCCGCTTCATGACGGACTATTTCTGGTCCAGGTACGCGGGATCCATGCGGGGCGGGGAGATGGAGACGGCGCCCGCCCAGGAAAGCAAACCGGAGGTCACCCGGGCGCCGGAGCGCACCGCGATGAGGACGGTCACCGAGACGGTATATCACGGAAACGGCGGCGTGCTCAAATCGGGCGAGGGGGACACCTATCGAAGGGAGATGATCCTCTCCCATCTGCGCTTCCCGACCCTCCAGGGCACGGTCTATTTCCAGCGGGAAGGATACGTCCTGACCGGATGGACCACGGAGCCGGACGGGGGCGGGAAGAAAGTGTCCCTCGGGAGCCGCCTGGAGCGGGAGGACGGAAAGGACCTGTACGCCAGGTGGGAGGCGTGTTTCCCGGAGGAGGAGGGCGAATGGGCCGGGGAGGGCAGCGGTGCCGGACTGACCCTCTACAAGGGCCCTGGCGGCACGGTGGTGGTCCCGGAGACGGCGATCGGGCTGCCGGTCAGGACCATTCACGCGGGCGCCTTCCAAAACCTGACGATCGCCCGCCTCGTGCTCCCGCCTGGCCTCAGGACGGTGGAGGCGGGGGCGTTCCAGGGGTGCGAGATCGGGGAGATCGTGCTCTTTGACAGCCTGGAGACGATCTCGGACGCATCCTTTGAGGACTGCGGGGACCCCGGCCGGATCTACATGCAGGCCAATACCGCGCCGGTTTTCTGCGGCACCTACTTTGACACCTTCCAGGACAAGTTCGACCGCCTGCTCGCCCTCGAGCGGGAGCGGGATGAGGGCGGCCGGCACATTCTCGTTCTTGCCTCCGGTTCCTCCGGCCGCTACGGATACAATTCGCCTATGCTGGAGGAGGCGTTCCCGGAATATGGCGTCGTCAACATGGGCGTGTACGCCTACACCAGCGCCCTGCCGCAGCTGAAGGTGATCCTCCCGCACCTCGCCCCCGGGGACGTGGTCCTCTATGGCCCGGAGTTTGATGCCAAGGAGGAGCAGTTCTGCGCGCAGACGTTCCTGCCCGTGCAGTTTTTCCAGATGATGGAGTCCTCCTACGATACGCTCTCCCAGCTGGATCTTGGGGCCTTTGACCACGTCTTTGACGGGCTCGGGGAGTACCTCAGGACCCGGCGGAAGATGCCCGGCCGGAGCTATGACATGAGCCCCGCGTCCTTTGACGATGACGGGAACTTCTATGTGTTCCCGACCTACAATGTGCAGGGCGATTTCATCCTCCCGCGCCCCCTGGGGGACACGGACGAAAGGCTGCGGCACAACATCGCGGACTACACCCCGGAGAGCTTTTCGGAGGAGATGGTGGAATGCCTGAACCGGGCGCTGGAGGACTTCCTTCGCAGCGGCATCCGGGTGCTTTTCACCTATACGCCCCGAAACAGTGCGTCCCTGACGGAGGAGAGCACGGAGGAAAGACGGGCCGAGACGGACCTGTTTCTGCGATCCCGCCTGCGCGTCCCTGTGATTTCCGATATCGAATTCTCCCTGATGCCCGGGCGGTATTTCTACCTGATCGACAGTCACCTGGGGACCGAGGGAGCAAGCATCAGGACCGAGCGGATCATCCGGGACCTGACAGACGCGCTGCATGCGCAGGATTGACAAGTGAGAGAATCCCCCGCACAATACGGACGTGATATCCTTTTGGCGGAACCATACACACACGCAAGCCATGAGAACAGAAAGGTGAAGAACATGAGCGAGATCAGCAAGACCTTCAGAAGCTATGCGGATAAGCTGGACCTTTACGATCTGACCGAGAAGAACCTCGCCTACATCCGGGCACACCGGGAGGAGGCCATCCCGTACTATCTTGAAAAGCTGCGGGCCGTCGACTGGACTCTGCCCGATGAGGAGGAGGTGCACGGTGCCGTCTGGCCCGGGATCTTTTTCCTCGCAGAGTGCCATGTGACGGAAGCCTTTCCTGTGTACCTTCAGATCATGGCCATGGACGCGGATGCGGGCTTTGAGCTGTTTGACATGAACTGGCTGTACACATTTCCATCCCTTCTCTACGCCACATGGAACGGGCCGGCTGACACGGAGGCAGCCTTCCGCTTTCAGCTTTCCCGCGATGTGGATCCCATACATAAGGGCACTGTGAGCATGCTCTTTGAAAAGCTGTACTTTGACGGGATCATGTCGAGGGAGGAGCTGGTGGAGAAAACCCGCCGTCTTGCTGCAAGCTTCCTTGAGTATGAGCAGGATCCGACGCCCGGCATCTATCCCCTGTTGGGTCTTCAGCTGGAGGAACTGAGGGAGGATATTGAGAAGCTCCAGGCCTCGGGTCTTGTCGAAAAGGACTCGAAACGCCGCCTGATGGACGTGGTGGAATTACCGGGCACCTGGCGCAATACGCGAGAGTGCGCCTCGATGGAAAAAGCGCTCATGTACGGCGGCACTGCCCCGGAGGATGTACAGCAGCAGGTCGAAGAGGAGCAGGAAGCCCGCCTCGTCCCCTTCGTTCTGCCGGGCAAGACCCTCGGGTGCACGCTGGCGGAGCACCAGGCGCACTATGAAGAGGAGCTGCGCATCCGTAAGGAACGCGAGGAAGCGGAAAAGGCGGAGCGGAAGCGGTTTGAAGGCGTTGGCCGGAACGCGCCATGCCCCTGCGGGTCCGGGAAGAAGTTCAAGAACTGCTGTTTGAGCAAATTCAGGTAAATGCAGGAAAACGCTTGCAAAATCCTGCTGCAAGTGTAGAATTGGGCCGGTGGGCGCAAAGCCCCTCTGAAAGGAGAAATCATCATGCTGAAATTTTTGGGATGGCTCTGTTCCGTCGTATTTGCCTTCTCCCTTGGAACCAGTGTGGGTACCCCCAGTGAAACCAGGGTCGATTCCGAGCTCAAGCAGAAGGTGCGTGACCACATGGACGTGATCGTGGACGAGACGGCCGCCATGGTGGACGACGTGGTGGATGAGATCCGCCAGAATGAGCACGTGCAGAATGCGGAAGCCTTCGTGGAGGATGTGCAGGAGATCATCGAGAACACGGCAGATGACATCCGGGCACACTTTGGCACCGAGGAAGAGGCTGCCGAAGAGAATGAAGAGGCAGACGATACGCTCGATGCGACCGACGCGGTGACCGCCGACCCCGAGGAAACCACAGCCCCGAGTGCAGGAAACTGAATCTGGAGGTGAGGGAAGCCCGGACAGTCTGTCCGGGCTTTCGTGCATGCTGACAATCCGAGATGTCCACAAGGAATACAGAACCGGCGATCTGGTCCAGAAGGCCCTGGACGGGGTCAGCCTGTCCTTTCGGGAGAAGGAGTTCGTGGCCATCCTCGGCCCCAGCGGGTCGGGGAAGACCACCCTGCTCAACGTGATCGGCGGTCTGGACCGCTATGACAGCGGGGAGATGACGATTCGGGGCGTGCCCACCAGCCGCTACAGCGACCGGGACTGGGACACCTACAGGAACCACACCATCGGGTTCATCTTCCAGAACTATCACCTGATCCCCCACCAGACGCTGAAGAGCAACGTGGAACTGGCGCTGACGCTGACGGGCGTGGGGCGCGAGGAGCGGGAGAGGCGGGCCCTTGAGGCCCTCGAGCGCGTCGGTCTCCGGGACCAGGCGCACAAAAAGCCTGCCCAGCTCTCCGGCGGGCA
>JAFUBA010000181.1 GCA_017460395.1 Clostridia bacterium
GCAAAGGTCTTGATGGAGCCGTCATCGTTCAGGGTGACATGCACAACCACATCACCGCCAAAACCTTCGGCCTTTGCGGTGAGCTCCTCTGCGGGCTCGGAGGCAGTCTCTTCAACGGCAGCTTCCTCAGCGGCGGGCAGGAGACCGTTCAGGGCCTCCAGGACAGCATTTGAGGTGATGGTGGCACCGCTCAGGGCGTCCACGCCTTCGCCGTAGGTGAAGGGTACGGTCTTGCCAATGAACTGGCTGGTGAATTCTTCCTCGGAGGCACGCTTGCCGAAGCCATCGGTCTCGCCGGAGGTTTCAATCGCAAGGGTCTTGATGGAGCCGTCATCGTTCAGGGTGACATGTACGACCACGTCACCGCCAAAGCCTTCGGCCTTTGCGGTGAGCTCCTCTGTGGGCTCGATGGCAGCCGCTTCAACGGCAGCTTCCTCAGCGGTGGGCAGGAGACTGTTCAGTGCCTCGAGGACCGCGTTCGAGGTGATGGTGGCGCCGCTCAGGGCGTCCACTCCTTCGCCATAGGTGAAGGGTGCAGACTTGCCGATGAACTGGCTGGTGAATTCTTCCTCGGAGGCACGCTTGCCGAAACCATCGGTTTCGCCAGCGGTTTCCACGGACAGAGTCTTGATGGAGCCGTCGTCGTTCAGGGTGACGTGCACCACCACGTCACCGCCAAAACCTTCGGCCTTCGCGGTGAGCTCATCGGACGCTGCAGCTTCTGCTGCGGGAGCACTCTTCGTGCCGTCGGAGAGCAGCTCATTGAGGAGATCCACGGCAGCGGAGGATGTGATGGTGGCACCGGCCACGGCATCGATGCCCTCGCCCAGGGTGAAGGGCGCGGTCTTTCCGATGAACTGGCTGGTAAACGCATCCTCAGAGGCCAGTTTTCCAAGGCCGGGGGTCTCATTGGGAGTATCAATCTTCAGGCTCTCGATGGTACCGTTATCCTGAAGCGTGACATACAGGGTGATGTCTCCACCGAAGCCCTGACCGGAGATGGTCAGTCCGTCGAAGGGAGCTTCCTCGGCCTGCTCCAGCTGACCGCTGAGGATCTTGCCTTCCGTCAGCTGGCCGTTTTCAAAGGTAAAGCTGCCGGACAGCGTGCCGCTGAAGGTGTCGGATGCGGTCACCACGGCGGTGCCGTCGGAGGCCTTGGACAGGCTGCCTTCATCGATGGAGCCGATCACTTCATATGTCAGTTTCGAGGCGCCTTCCATGGGCTTTGCACTGTTGATGGCATCCACCACAGCGGTGGAGGTGATGGTGGCGCCGGAGAGCACTTCGATGTCCTCCAGGGCCACAGGGATCGTCTTGCCCTTGAACTGATCCTGGAAGGCAGCTTCGGTGGCCCGCTTGCCAAGACCTTCGGTCTCATCGGGGGCAGAGACGGTCAGGGAGTCGATGGACAGGTCATCTGCCAGGGTGGCCGTGATGCTGACCGTGCCTCCAAAGCCCTGCGCTTCACCCTTCAGGGTATCGCCGGCCTTGAGCTCAATGGGCGCAACCTGTGCGCCGTTGATGGCATCCACCACGGCGGAGGAGGTGATGGTGGCACCGGAGATGACTTCGATGTCCTCAAGGGCCACCGGGATGGTCTTCCCGTTGAACTGATCCTGGAAGGCAGCTTCCGTGGCACGTTTGCCGAGCCCTTCGGTCTCGTCGGGCGCAGAAACGGTGAAGCCTTCGATGGCCAGGTTGTCATCCAGGGTGAAGGTGACCGTCACCGTGCCGCCAAAGCCCTGCGCCTCGCCTTTCATATCGGCACCGGCTACAAGCTCGGCTGCATCACCGGAGGCTGCAGCACTGGCGGTGTTCTTGCCGAACACCACGCCGGCGCTGTCCTGCTGGAAGACGGTCTTGGACACGGCACCCAGTGCGCCGTTGGTGGAGCCCAGGACGGCGTTACTGGTGAAGGTGGCCCCGGAGAGGGCTTCGAAGGCACCGCCTGTGACCGCATTGATGCCGGCAAACTGCTCGGCAAACTCCGGATTCAGGGCGCGGGCGCCGATGCCGGAGGTCTCCAGGAAGTCGGTATCGCCGATCTTGGTGCCGACGATGGTGCCGTTTTTATCCAGGCCGAAGTTCACGGCTACGGGTCCGGCATAGCCCTGCTGACGGGCAGTCACGGTGTAGCCGATGACGTTGCCGCTTTCATCCTTGGCCTCATAGATGCCTGTCACATTGGAGAAGGCCGAGGTATCGTAGGCGATGGGATCATAGGAGGCTGCGGGCAGGACAGCATTGTATGCTTCCTGAAGCGCGGCCATGCGGTGCTCCTCGATGGGTCCTGCCGTTACCAGGTTGGTGACGCCAAGCACGAGGGCGGCGACCAGAGAAATCAGAGCAAGAATGACAAAAGCGGGCAGCTTTTTTGCCGGCGCTTTTGCGGCATCCTGGGGCGCATCCTGGGTGACTTGGGCAGTTTCGGTGGTGACCTTCTGCTCGGTGTTTTCCATAGACGTGAACCTCCATTTCGTTGTTGGGATGACCATTTGGATGACCCGTTTATGAGTATGTTTTACTACATGCCAGAATAAAGTATACGTAGAAAGCAAATTACGATAAGAGAGGGAAACAATACGTCAGGGAGCGGCAAAGAGAAGCTGCAGGGCGAATGTGTCCTCAAATCCGGGTGTCGTATAGATCTCGTTGTCGCGGTCGATCAGTAGCCCGTCCATGCCGTTTTCCTGAAGATAGGCAAGTGCTTTCTCACGCCCCATGACGATGCACGCGGTGGCCATGGCATCCGCGTCCATGGAGGATGTGCAGATGATGGTGGCACCGGCCAGATCCGTGAAGGCGGAGATGCCGCTTTCGGGATCCAGAATGTGATGATAGGACACGCCGTCCTTCACAAAGAAGCGCTCATAGATTCCGCTGGTGACCACGGAGATGTCCTTCACGCTGACCACGGCGATGCTGGAATTCTCGCCGCCCTGCGGATCACGGATCCCGACGCGGAAGGGTGCGCTGCCGGGCTTTTCGCCCACGGCATACACGTTTCCGCCAAAATTCAGCGTGGCACCGATGACCTGATCGCGGCAGAGGTCGGCCACACGGTCCGCAATGTAGCCCTTGGCGATGCCGCCAAGATCCACCTTCATGCCGTCTGGCAGGCGGACCATACTGTCACCAAGAAGCTCCAGGGCCTCATCGTCCACCAGCGGCAGGGCTGCTGCGAGCTCGTCATCATCCGGCATGCGCTGCGTGCCGCCCGTGAAATCCCAGAGCTCTGTGACCGGGGCGATCGTCACGGAGAAGGCGTGACCGGAGGAGGCAGAGATGTCCTTTGCCCGCCGGAGAATGTCCCAGGTTTCAGGATCCACGCGGATCGCCTCCCCATGCGCCTCATTGAGGCGGGAGACATCTGAACCCGGGATGGTCTTGCTCAGGAGGTGCTCATATCTGGCACATTCTACCCAGATATCCTCCAGAAGACTGCTCAGTTCCTTTTCGTCTGTTCCGTAGAGGGTGATGGTGACGACAGTATCGAAGTAATAGCCGACGCCGCTGACCCGCTCGGCCTCCTCCGCACGACTTTCACAGGGCGCAAGCAGCACCAAGAGAAGGCAGCAGACAAGGAAAGAAGAGATCATACGCATATAAGTCTTAATCATCTTTCACCACCAGTTCCACACTGACCTGATTGGGCAGGCAGATAATAAATGCACCGTTCGGACGGAACTCCCAGTTGTCATGGGTGACGGTGCCCATATGGACACACAGCTGGTTGTCACAGGTGCTGGATTCCATGTAGACGCCGCTTTCCGTGACCATGATCACGTTTTCCACGCCCTGCCCCTGGGATATGGTCACCCGGCGCGGCGTGGAGGAGAGCGGTATTCGGGCAACTTCACTGCCGGACACAGTGATCACAGCAAAATCACCCTCGGGAGCGTCTGTGTCTGAAAAAACGCCGGACAGGGAAGAGTCCCCCGGACTGCTGCCGGGAGGGCTGTCTTTCGGCAGCGCCAGCAGGAGAAAGGGCAGAAGCGCGAGGAAGAAGAGGAGAAGACACAGAAACCTGTTTTTCCTGTCCAGCAGCCCCATTGCCTCAAGAAGAGGGGATCTTATATGCGTCCCTGCCTGAGTATCTGTTTTTTTGTCGAGTGTATTCATGATTCCTTGAATCCCGGATCTTCCTGCAGCAACAACCGGAAATCCCGGCGCAAATCCGCATTTCTCCGGCCTGATGTGTGTTTTTCCGGATCTGCCTGGAAATAAAGGAGTGAACCTCTATGCACAGACGGAAAACCTTTGTCTAAAAACAGAGGAAATTGTATCATAGAAAGAAACGTTTGTGAATGCCAAAAACTGCGTATTTTTCGCTGCCTTTATGTGCGATCTAGGGTGCAGTCTGCGATTTCGGGCAGGGGACCAGCATAGTTTTAGAGGGGCTCTTTCCGGAGACAGATGCGAAACACCGGGATGAGCTGCCCGGAGGAAAAATCATTGAGATTGACTTTGCATGGCAAAGGGCATATAATCCAAACGGTTTGCGGAAACTGCAAAAGAAGGATGGAACTTTCTGGATTTTTGGCATGACCTTCGTGCCCAAAATCCAGGAAGGGCCGGAATTCAGCGCGGCGGGACTCCGGTTCCGGGCGCGCAACGGTTTACCAAAAATATCTTCCGTTTCCATTTTCCATTTCCATTCCATTCCACAATACTCATTCTATGCCCAAGGAGGTTTCCACATGGCCCAGAAACGGACAGTGGACGGCAATACTGCCGTCAGCCATGTCGCGTATGCATTCAGCGATGTGGCCGCTATCTACCCCATCACGCCTTCCTCCCCCATGGCGGAAGTCGCAGATGAAAGTGCCGCTCATGGCACGTTGAATCTGTTCGGTCAGACCGTCAAGATTCAGGAAATGCAGTCTGAAGCAGGCGCAGCAGGCGCAGTGCACGGCTCTCTGGCCGCCGGCGCTCTGACCACCACCTTCACAGCATCCCAGGGTCTCCTTCTGATGATCCCGAACATGTACAAGATCGCAGGCGAACTCATGCCCAGCGTCTTCCATGTCAGCGCCCGTGCTCTTGCCTATCATGCGCTGTCCATCTTCGGCGACCACAGCGACGTCATGGCCTGCCGTCAGACCGGTTTTGCCATGCTGGCCTCCAGCTCCGTGCAGGAAGCTGCCGATATGGCGACTGTGGCCCATGTGGCGACTCTGAAGAGCTCTGTGCCTTTCCTGCATTTCTTTGACGGTTTCCGTACCAGCCATGAAATCCAGAAGGTCGAGCTGCCGGACTACGATGAACTGGCCAAGATCATGCCCTGGGACAAGGTGAAGGAATTCCGCGATCGTGCGCTGAATCCTGAGCATCCCCATCAGGCTGGCACCGCTCAGAACCCGGATATCTATTTCCAGGGCCGTGAAGCTGCCAACCAGTACTATCTCGACGTCCCCGCCATTGTGGAAGAGGTCATGCGCGAGGTGGAAGGCATCACCGGACGTGCATATCACGCTTTCGACTACGTGGGCGCACCCGATGCCGAGAAGGTCATCATCATCATGGGCTCCGGCTGCGACGTGGCAGATGAAGCTGTCACCAAGCTGGTGGAAATGGGCGAAAAGGTCGGCGCCGTGAAGGTGCATCTGTATCGTCCCTTCTCCGTGGATCTGTTCATGAAGGCAGTTCCTGCCTCCGTCAAGAAGATCGCTGTTCTGGACCGCACCAAGGAGTCCGGTTCACTGGGCGAGCCTCTCTACCTGGATGTGTGCGCTGCTCTGGCAGAAGCCGGCCGCGGCGACGTGAAGGTCGTGGGCGGACGCTATGGCCTTGGCAGCAAGGAATTCACCCCCACCCACATCAAGGCTGTCTATGACAACCTCGACGGCGAGTGCAAGAACCACTTCACTGTGGGCATCAACGATGACCTGACCCACACTTCTCTGAAGCTGGGCGAACTGTTCAACGCAGCTCCTGCAGGCGCTATCTCCTGCAAGTTCTACGGCCTTGGCTCCGACGGCACCGTGGGCGCCAACAAGAACTCCATCAAGATCATCGGCGACCACACCGACATGTATGCCCAGGCATACTTCGCCTATGACTCCAAGAAGTCCGGCGGTCTGACTGTCAGCCACCTGCGCTTCGGCAAGACGCCCATCAAGAGCCCCTATCAGATTGATGCGGCTGACTTCATTGCCTGCCACAATCCCGCCTATGTCACCATGTATGACATGGTCAGCGATCTGAAGGACGGTGGCGTGTTCCTGCTCAACTGCCCCTGGACCAAGGAAGAGCTGGACGAGCGTCTGCCTGCTGAGATGAAGCAGCTGCTGGCCAAGAAGCATGCCAAGTTCTATATCATTGACGCCATTGATCTGGCCGGTAAGGTCGGCATGGGCGGCAGAATCAACACCATCATGCAGGCTGCCTTCTTCAAGCTGGCCGATATCATCCCCTATGCTGAGGCGGATGAGTACATGAAGGCCTATGCAAAGAAGACCTACGGCAAGAAGGGTGACGCCGTTGTTCAGAAGAACTGGGACGCCATCGACATCGCCGTGACCGGTCTGCAGGAAGTGGCCGTGCCCGCTGAATGGGCCAATGCCACCACCGGTGCTGTGGCTGAGTCTGTGAAGGCTACCCCCTACTTTGATGAATTCGTGCGTCCTGTGCTGGCTCAGGCTGGTGACAAGCTGCCCGTCTCCAAGATTGACGCCCGCGGCATCGTGCCCACCGGCACCACCCAGTTCGAGAAGCGCGGCATCGCCGTGAAGGTGCCCGAGTGGGATGTGGACAAGTGCATCCAGTGCGGCTACTGCTCTCTGGTCTGCCCGCATGCTGCCATCCGTCCCATCTATGTAAAGGACGGCGCCGAGAAGCCCGAATCCTTCGTGACCAAGAAGGCCACCGGCAAGGAATTCGCCGGCATGACCATGCGCATCCAGGTCTCTCCGCTTGACTGTACCGGCTGCGGCAACTGCGTGGAAGTCTGCCTTGCCAAGGAAAAGGCACTCGTCATGCAGCCCCTGGACAGCCAGCGCAAGGAAGAGGCAAACTGGGAGTATGCCATGACCGTGCCCGAGGTGACCACCATCACCAACAAGGCCACCGTGAAGAACAGCCAGGCCCTCAAGCCCCTGTTTGAGTTCTCCGGTGCCTGCGCAGGCTGCGGCGAGACCCCCTATGTCAAGCTGGTGACACAGCTGTTCGGCGATCGCATGATCATTGCTAACGCCACCGGCTGCTCCTCCATCTATGGCGGTTCTGCCCCCACCTGCCCCTACACTGTCAACGAAAAGGGCCATGGTCCTGCCTGGGCAAACAGCCTGTTCGAGGACAATGCAGAGTTCGGTTTCGGCATGAATCTGGCTGTGACTCAGCGCCGCGCCAAGCTGGCGGATAACGTCCGCAAGCTGATCGCTGTGGACTGGGCCGTGGCTGACATCAAGGCTGCCGGTCAGGAATGGCTGGACAACATGGATGATGCTGAAGGCTCCCGCGTGGCCGGCGACAAGCTGCTGGCGGCCTGCAAGGAAGCCATCACCGATGGCTGCAACTGCGACGCATGCAAGCTGGCACGCGAGGTTGTGGCTGACGCTGATCTGCTGACCAAGAAGTCCATCTGGATCTTCGGCGGCGACGGCTGGGCATATGACATCGGATACGGCGGACTGGATCGCGTGCTGGCTCAGAACCAGGATGTGAACGTGCTGGTTCTGGATACCGAAGTGTACTCCAACACTGGCGGCCAGGCTTCCAAGTCCACCCCCACCGGTTCTGTGGCGAAGTTCGCAGCAGCCGGCAAGCGCACCCGCAAGAAGGATCTGGGCATGATGGCCATGAGCTATGGTTACGTGTACGTTGCGACCGTCGCCATGGGCTCCAACCCCGCTCAGCTCCTGAAGGCTCTGACCGAGGCGGAAGCTTATCATGGCCCGTCCCTGGTGATCGCCTACGCACCCTGCATTAACCACGGCATCAAGTCCATGGGTCAGGCTCAGGCCGAGATCCGCAAGGCTGTTGACTGCGGTTACTGGCCGCTGTATCGGTACAACCCCGATCTGGCCGAGCAGGGCAAGAACCCGATGACCATCGACAGCAAGGAGCCCACCGGCAACTATCAGGAATTCCTGCAGGGCGAGGTTCGCTACACCTCTCTCGTGCGTCAGTTCCCGGATGCTGCCAAGACGCTCTTCGAGCAGCAGGAAGAGGACGCAAAGGCCCGTCTGGAAGCCTACAAGCGCCTGGCCCGCAACGACTGATCGAGCGGTTTGATTCTCATCAAAAACTAATGACAGCAGGGATGCTTGCATCCCTGCTGTTTTCTTGACGCACTCAGGGGGCTTTGATATACTCGCTCACGGTTTGAAGAAAGTGAACTGAAGGACTGGAGGGAAGGCATGAAGCCGCGCACCAAGAGGATTCTCAGTATGGCGATGATCGTCGGTACCCTTGCCATTGTGCTGATCATCGGTATATCTGACAACAGCCTGGGGGATGCATGGGCGGCTGTCCGATCCCTGTCGTTTCGATATGTTGTGCTGGCCGTGGCGACATACGTTCTCTACATACTGCTGGACGCTGCTGCCGTGTATTATTTCCTGCGGCGCCAGGGATACCGTGTGTCTCCCGTGAAGGTGGCGTTTTCCTCCATCGCCCAGCAGTACTATTCCAACATTACACCCGGCGCTTCCGGTGGACAGCCCATGCAGATCTACTATCTGCACCAGGAGAAGGTCCCGACCGCGGTGGCCACCAGCGCCATCTGCATGCGCTTTTTCTGTTTTCAGGTTATGCTGTCGATCGTGTGCGCCGTGCTCTGGGTCAGGAATGCTGGGTTTGTTGAGCAGCAGGTGGGCTCCATCCACTGGATTCTGGTGATGGGCTTTGTCTACAACACGGTGATGGTGGCAGGCCTTGCGACCCTGGCCCTGTCATCTAAGGCCATCAAGCGGCTGATCGCCTGGGGTGTCCGGATCGGCGCAAAGTTTCACTGGATCAAAAAACCGGAGGATCAGCAGAAGAAGCTGGAGGAGGCCGTGGACACGTTCCATGACAGCCTCATGACCTACAGAAATAGGCCGCTGGACTTTGCGGTGCAGCTTTTGATCGGCGGTCTTCAGCTCATCTGCCTGATGAGCGTGATCTACATTATCTATCTGGGTCTCGGCCTTCATGATCACAGCTATGAGCAGCTGGTCACCATGAATGTGATGGAGTTTATCTCCGCAGCTTATGCGCCCATGCCCGGTGCCTCCGGTGCCCAGGAAGGCGTGTTCAGCATCTATTTTAACGGTATCTTCCCGGACAACCTGGGCCTTGGCGCCATGCTCCTTTGGAGATTCTTTACATATTACATATCTCTGATCATCGGTGTGATCGCGCTTGCGATCCACGGTTTCCGCTCCGGCAGTAGCTTCCGGGAAGTGTCCCGGGAAAACCATGCCCTGATGGAGGGCGAGCAGCTGGACGAAGCGGAACAGCCATAATCAATCATTGCCACAGAAAGAATCAAACAATCATCAGCAGGATCTGCAAGGAGAGGAAAGCTCATGATTTACCATGTATGTTCCACAGCGTCCCGGGACGGAAACGGGTCGAAGGAGATGCCGTTTAAACACATCCAGGATGCAGCGGATGTGGCATTGCCCGGGGATGAGATCCTGGTGGCACCTGGCATCTATCGGGAGTCGGTGCATCCAAGGCATGCAGGCACGGAAGATGCAAGGATCATTTACCGCTCCGAGGAAAAGCTCGGTGCAGTGATCACGGGCAGCGAGGTGCTGACAGGCTGGGAGAAGGACGGGGAGCTGTGGAAGGTGGAGGTGCCAAACGGCATCTTCGGCAGCTACAATCCCTATACCACCATGGTCTGCGGCGACTGGTACTTTGCCCCCACCGTCCGCCACACAGGGTCCGTGTACCTGAATGAGCGGATGATGTATGAGACCGTGACAAAGGAAGAATGTCGTGCGGGCGAGAAAGATCCCTCCTCCTGGGTGCCGGAGGAATCCGTCTATAAGTGGTACACGGAGCAGGATGGGGACAGGACCGTCATCTGGGGCAATTTCCAGGGGAAAAACCCGAACGAGGAGCAGGTGGAGCTGAGCGTTCGCCGCAACTGCTTCATGCCCGAGGAGAACGGCGTGGATTTCATCACCGTTTCGGGTTTTAAGATCATGAACGGCGCCACGACCTGGGCCCCGCCGGCGGCCTATCAGGATGGCCTCATCGGGCCGCACTGGAGCCGCGGATGGATCATTGAGGACTGCGAGGTGTGCAACAGCCGCTGCTGCGGTATTTCGCTCGGCAAGTACCGGGATCCTGAGAATGACATGTATTTCTACACAAAGCATGTCAAGAGCCCCACGCAGATGGAGCGGGATGCCGTGTGCCGCGGACAGTATCACGGCTGGCTCAAGGAGAAGGTGGGCAGTCATATCATTCGCAGGTGCGAGATCCATCACTGCGAGCAGACAGGCATCGTGGGCAGGATGGGCGGTGTGTTCTCCCTCATCGAGGACAACCACATCCATCACATCTGCAATTCGTCGCAGCTGGGCGGCGCCGAGACCGCGGGCATCAAGCTGCATGCGGCCATCGACGTGATCATGCGGCGCAACCATATCCACAACTGCATCATCGGCATCTGGTGCGACTGGCAGGCGCAGGGCACAAGGATTTCCCAGAATCTTCTCCATGACAATCAGCGGCCGGAGGGCTGTGTGCAGGGGAAGGGTGCCATGTTCAGCTCTGACCTGTTTGTGGAGGTCAGCCATGGCCCGACCCTGATTGACAACAACATTCTCCTCTCCCGGACTTCCCTGGCCATGCCCAGTGAGGGCATAGCATGCGTGCACAACCTGATGTGCGGCGGCTTCAGCCTGATCAACTCCGGCGTGGACAGCGTCGTCAACGGACAAAGGGAGCCCAGGTATACGCCCTATCACATCCGGCACCGCACGGAGGTCGCGGGCTTCATGACGATCCTCCACGGCGATGACCGGATCTACAACAACGTCTTTGTGCAGCGCCAGAAGGTGACGCATGAGGACACAAAACCCACGGATCATGAGCACCAGCGCGTGGGCACGGCGCCCTTTGACATCTTCCCGGCCTTCGATGAGTGGTACGGCCACTTCCAGATGGACAGGGAGCCCAATATGGGCGAGCTTGGCACGTATCACTTCGGGCATCTGCCTGCCTGGGTGAGCGGGAACGCCTACTTCCATGGCGCAACGGTTTCCAAGCATGAAGGACAGGGGTATGAGGACAGGGAATCGCAGGTCATTCTGGAGCTGAAGGAAGAAAACGGCAAGGCGATACTGACCACCAATCTTCCGGAGCTTCTGAAGAATGTGAAGGTTGGTCTTGTGTCCTCGGACACCCTCGGCTGTGCCTTTGAGCCCGAGGAGCGCTTTGAGCAGCCGGATGGGACGGATATCCTCTTTGACAGGGACTACTTTGGCAACCACAGAGGCCTGCAGGCCATGCCGGGTCCTTTTGAGACAGACGAACTGTCCGGGGTGACTGTGTTCAGCATCTGATCATCCGCACATAAGGCGTGAGATGAAGGGATTTCTGCGATCCGGAGCAACCTGTGCCGGAGATACGGAAATCCCTTTTCCTGCTCTTTGGGCTGGGCCCCGACGGAAAGTGCTTTGATGGCAGGTGCGCTGCAGGAAAAGGGGAGAGATGTATGGCGTTTGATTTTAAGAAGGAATACCGAGAGTTCTATATGCCCAAGAGCAAGCCCGCTTTGGTGACTGTGCCGCCCATGCAGTACCTGGCGGTCCGCGGACAGGGGGATCCGAACCAGGAGGACGGCGAGTACCATCGGGCGATCGGCCTTCTGTATGGTGTGGCTTATACCATCAGGATGAGCCAGAAGGGAGGACACCTGATTCAGGGCTTCTTTGATTATGTGGTCCCGCCGCTGGAAGGCTTCTGGTGGCAGGACGGCGTGACGGGTGTGGACTATACGCATAAGGAGCAGTTCCGCTGGATCTCCGTGATCCGCCTGCCTGATTTTGTCACAGTGGACGATGTCATCTGGGCCAGGGAGGAGGCCGCGCGGAAAAAGAATCTGGACACCTCCGGAGTGGAGCTTTTCAGATATGATGAAGGCGTGTGCGTCCAGTGCATGCATGTGGGTCCCTATGATGATGAGCCTGAGACCGTGGAAATGATGCATCGCTTCATGGAAAGCGAGGGATATACCCTGGATATTTCAGAGCTTCGGCTGCATCACGAGATTTATCTGAGTGATGCGCGAAGAACCGCTCCCGAAAAACTGAAGACCGTGATCCGGCATCCGGTCAGAGAATGTGAGAAGCCCTAACATGCATTTTGTGGACGCAAAAGGAATCCTCACAGGGCATCACGGCCATTACGGGATGAACATTTATCGGGGCTGTACACATGGGTGCATCTACTGTGACAGCAGGAGCCGCTGCTACCAGTTCACACATCCCTTCGAGGACATAGAAGTCAAGCAGAACGCACCGGAGCTGCTGGAAAAGGCCCTGAAAGGAAAAAGGCAGAGGTGCATGATCGGAACCGGGGGGATGTCGGATCCGTATATGCACTGCGAGGAAGAACTCCATCTGACGAGAAAGTGCCTGGAGGTCATCCTGAAATATGGCTTCGGCGCTGCGATTCAGACCAAATCGGACCGGATTCTGCAGGATATCGATCTTCTCGATGAGATCAACCGCCGGGCGAAGTGTGTGGTGCAGATGACGCTCACCACCTACGATGATGATCTGTGCCGCATCCTGGAGCCGAATGTGTGCAATACAAAGCGGCGGATCCAGGTGCTGGAGGAGATGCAGAAAAGGGGCATTCCGACAGTTGTATGGCTCACGCCGATCCTGCCATGGATCAACGATACTGAGGAGAACGTGGCATCCATTTTGCAGGAGTGCATTCGGGTCGGCGTCAGAGGAATCATCGATTTTGGCATGGGGCTGACACTCAGGGACGGCGACCGGGAATACTATTATGCGGCGCTTGACAGACATTTTCCGGGGTTGAAGGAGCGGTATATCAGGCGGTATGGAAACGCCTATGAACTCCCAAGCCCCAATGCGGAGCAGCTGACACGGCTCCTTCAGACGACCTGTTCAGACCACGGGATCCTGGCAGGTCCGGAAGAATGCTTCCGCTTTCTGGCAGAGCTGCCGGAAAAGTATGCCCAGGTGAGCATGTTTGACATCCCGGGGTGATGGAAGGAAGCCGTATCAGGACATGCGGACCTCCTGAAGGTGGCCGCACATGCATCAGACGTTTCGTGCGGGCCGGATATGAAGAGCCTCCAGGGACGACAATTGCCATAGAAGAAAACCGGACCGTAGACGGGTGCGAGAGTGCATCCGATCACGGACCGGCTTTTTTTGACATCGGGGCCCTTTGGGATTATGATCCAGGGCATGAAAGATACCTTGCAATTTCCTACATTTTAGAGACGGGAGGGAAAACATGCAGAGCATGCGAAAAGCACTCAGGTGGCTGATGGGCGCCCTGACGCTGGCCATCTGTCTTTCCCTTGCGTGGACGTGCGTGTCCATGTACGTCGGGCGCGGGTCTCAGAAGCCCTTTCAGATGGCGGAGGTGACCGAAAGGCTCCGGGCGATGCTGCCGCTGTTCCTTGTATGGGTCCTGCTGCTGTTTGTTTGCCTCATTGCTGGCGCGGGCGGGGAAACGGACCGGCGCGGGCAGATCGGTGCCCCGGATATGTACCTCATGCAGAGAAAGCAGTCCGCACTCGCCCTTCCGGAGAGTGCGCAGGCGGAGGAGGGGAGGCGGCGAAGAAGCACGCGCATCACGCAGCTTCTCCTGGCGATCCTTTTTCTTCCATTCCTTCTCTGGATGATGGGGGATGAGGCCCTGTCCCTTGATTTCGAGAGGACGATGGGGCGCCTCATGCTGTACCTCTCGCCCGTGGCCATGCTCGCGCTGATGGTGCTCATGGTCCATGAGAGAAAGAGGCAGGAAAGCATCAGGAAGGAATGTGAAATCCTGAGGTCAGGTTCCAAAAAGGGCACCAGGCAGCAGGCGGCGCGGACGGACCATACTTCAGTCATACGCCTGATTCTGGCCCTTCTGGGCATTCTGTTCACCGTGCTGGGTGTGATGAACGGAGGCATGCGCGACGTCATGGTGAAGGCAATTCAGATCTGTACGGAGTGTATCGGCCTTGGATAAACAGAAGACGATGACTGCGCGCCTGCGGGATCACCTACCCACCCGGCGAAGAGTGATCCAGCTGTACTGCGCGCTCCTCTATAACGCAAACCTGAAGGGGTTTATCCGGGGAGATATCTATACAGGCCCCCTGAAAAATCTGTGCGTGCCCGGCCTCAACTGCTATTCCTGCCCTGGCGCGATCGCGGCCTGTCCCCTGGGCGCCCTGCAGAACGCGCTGGCTTCCTCCGGAAACAGGACCCCGGTCTATGTGCTCGGCATCCTGATGCTCTTCGGGCTCATGCTCGGCCGGACCGTCTGCGGCTTTCTCTGCCCGGCGGGCCTTCTCCAGGAGCTTTTGTACAAGATCCCGACGCCCAAGGTACGAAAGGGTGTCGTGACCCGGGCGCTGAGCTATCTCAAGTACGTGATCCTCTTCGTCTTTGTCGTCATTCTGCCGGTCGGGTATGCATTCAGACAGGTGCCACTCCCGGCATTCTGCAAATACATCTGCCCCGTGGGCACGCTGGAGGGGGCCATCGGGCTCCTGTCGAATCCGGTGAATGCCGACAAGTACGGCATGCTGGGGCTCCTGTTTACCCGCAAGTATGTGATTCTCATGGCTGTGGCAGCCCTGTGCGTCTTCGTGTACCGGGCCTTCTGCCGCTTCCTTTGCCCCCTTGGGGCCATCTATGGGCTGTTTTCCAAGGTGGCACTGCTCGGCGTGAAGGTAGAGATGCCAAAATGCATCGGCTGCGGGAAATGCACCTCGGTATGCAAGATGGACATCCGCCACGTGGGCGATCATGAATGCATTCACTGCGGCGAATGTATTGCCGCCTGCCCCGCCGGCGCGATCTCCCTGAAGTGCGGGAAGATCACATTGATGGACAAGACACAGGCCGTCCCGAAAAGCAAAACACACAGTACTGCCCGGATCATTGCTGCTGTTGCTGCAGTCCTTGCGCTCGTATCTGTCCTGTGGCTTGTGAACACAGACAGAGCGGAGGATGCGCCGCTGCCAGAGGCAGCAGTGGAGGAAACGTTACCCGTAGGCTTTGAGGAAGGCATGCGTGCCCCCGACTTTTCCGTGCCCGTCTACGGGCAGGAGGAAGCCTTCACCCTCAGTGAGCACCTTGGACAGGTGGTGGTCGTCAATTTCTGGGCGACCTGGTGCGGGCCGTGCGTCGTGGAAATCCCGTATTTCGATGAGGTATATCGAAATTATGGCGGGGAGATTGCCGTGGTGGCGGTGCACTCGGACCTGGTGACAGACGATGTGGAAGCATACCTTTCAGGGTACGACTACGCGATGCCATTTGCCCTGGATGCGGACGGCTCGGTGATCGCCTCCTTCGGCGGATCTGCCATGCTGCCGCAGACGGCGGTGATCGGGAAGGACGGCACCATCATCTACAATGCCGTCGGATCGATGACCAGGGAGACACTTAGGCAGCTCCTGAAAAAGGCAGGGGCAGACGTATAGATCATGCCTGGCCCGCTGCGTCCTTTTTCAGTATGTAGGTATCAGGCCCCACCTGTACATACCTGTCGCGGTTTTTCTCCCACCAGAGTTTTTTGGACCGCTTGGCGATGGAACGCTTCTTTTCGCGCAATTGTTTCAGGTACAAGGCGCGGGTGGGGAAGTCCTCTGTGCTCGCCCGGATACCTCGGTGGATGCCGTCCAGCTGGTACCAGATCCGGGTGCAGTCCTCCTCCGTCTTTGCGGCTTTCACGCCTGTCATATGGCGGATACTTTCACGAAACTCTTCCGGCGATTTTTCCATGAATTCTGCTGCTTTCCGGGACCAGCTCCTGGAAAGCATTTCGTTTTCCAGAAAGGCACAAAATGCCTCCCAGCCCCTGTCGTCGATGTCGTCCATGGGTGTAGGATGACGTGACGGTGCATGCAGAAAATCGTTCACACGCGCTTTGATATCGGCGAGATGCCCGTCCGTGAAAAGATGCACGTTGTTCCGGATGAAGCTCTGGCAGGCGGATGGCATATAGGTGTGGCGACCAAGGGAATATTCGACGGTCGCCATGCACAGGAGAAACAGGTCGGGAGCAAATTCAGCGTCGAAGGGAAGGGTATCGCTGGCCAGGCGGATCTGTTCCTCCCCCTGATCCAGGTGATGATCCTCCACCCACGCTGCAAAGGCGCCTGCTGATTCAAAAAGCTGGTGTTCTCGTCGATGCCAGGGGTCCACGATCTCCCCGTCCCGGGCAAGCTCATATATGATGCTCTTCCGGCGGGTGATGTCCGTGACACCGGCCAGATCCATGGAGAGCCTGCGCCGGACAAGCTCCTGAAAGACCAGAAAGAAGAGGTCTTTCTGGCTGTCCGGGATGAGATGATCGTGCCCCGCTGGCTGGAGAGGATTTGCCAGATCGCGGATGGAGCAGATCAGTGTTCTTGCGCTGAAATACTGCCCATAGCGGCCAAGGATCCGCAAGGCGAGCTCCAGAAGCCCGGGATCCTCATCCCAGAAATAGCGGCGGGTGAGGCAGTTAAAGCTGAGGCCAAGGTCCTCTGCGCCCTGAATGATGGCAGCAGGGGAGCGGTTTGCGCACTTGTTCATGACGGTTTCCTCCCTCTCAGGATGCTTTATGCGGGAACATCTTACCACGAAGATTCGTTGGTGTCTGTGAACCGGCGGTTCAAAAATTGGGCTTTGCCAGCCGGATGAAACGCAAAAATGCTGTCATCCGGGAAGAAACAGGACAGAGATGACAAAAATCACTTGACTTTTCATGAATGGCCCGCTATGCTTGATGGTAGCAGAGTGAACGACAGAAACTGACAGCAGGAACAACAGGGACTCCCAGACAGGAGCCTCGGGTTCTGGTGTGGTTTTTTGCGTGTTCGAGTGAACAAAACCATGTGCAAGGGGTGGACAGCTTGGCAAAGTCGAAGAAAGCGTCCTCTGTAGTCACCTACAGAAGACCAAGCCTGGGAAAGGTGCTCTGGCAGAATAAGACGCTGATCCTCATGTGTCTGCCGGCCATCGTGTTCTTTTTCGTGTTCTCCTATATGCCCATGCCGGGGGCGTACATCGCCTTCACCAACTTCCAGTACAACAAGGGCATCTTTGACAGCCCCTTTGTCGGGCTGAGGAACTTCCAGTTCCTGTTCCAGTCGGGCCAGCTGACGCTGCTTCTGCGCAACACCGTGCTCTACAACCTGGCGTTCATCATTCTGGGCAATGTGCTGCAATTGTTTTTCGCCATCATGCTCAATGAGGTGCAGGCAAAGACATACAAGAAGGTCAGCCAGTCCGTGATGTTCCTGCCATACTTTATCTCGGACGTGCTTGTGGCCCTTCTGGTCTACAACCTTCTCAACTATGATTACGGCTTTATCTCCCATCTGGTGAGATCCCTGGGCGGCGAGATGCCGAAGGTCTATCAGAACGCGAATGCATGGCCGTTCATCATTGTGCTGGTGAACCTGTGGAAGTCCACGGGATATGGCACCGTGGTGTACTTTGCGGCCATTACCGGCATGGATTCCTCCATGATGGAGGCCGCCCAGATCGACGGCGCCAATGCCTGGCAGAGGATCCGGTACATCACCCTGCCGACCCTCAAGCCCACGGTCATCATTCTGTTCCTGTTTGCCATCGGCGGCATTCTCAAGGGCAATTTTGGTCTGTTCTACAACCTGGTGGGCAACAACTCCATGCTCTTCAAGACGACCGACATCATTGAGACTTACGTGTATCGCTCCATGATGAACTCCTTCAACTTCTCCCAGTCCTCCGCTGTGGGCC
Source organism: Clostridia bacterium (assembly GCA_017460395.1). Taxonomy (GTDB): domain Bacteria; phylum Bacillota; class Clostridia; order Christensenellales; family Aristaeellaceae; genus UBA2943. Next base: position 17,919 of record JAFUBA010000181.1, read on the forward strand.
TGTTCCAGAGCGTGGTCGGTTTCTTCATCGTGCTGGGTGCCAACGCCTTTGTGAAGCACCTGGATCCGGACTATGCCCTGTTCTGATTGAGATACATCAGAGCGCGCGAAGAAACTGGACGGAATCAAGGAAACAGAAAGGAAGTGCCATCAATGAGCCAGTCTCAGCATGTGATGCATACCACCAAAATCAGAAAGGACCCCACGCAGATCACCATGAACGTGATCACCTATGTCCTGGTGACCATTTTCTGCATCTGCTGTATCCTGCCGTTCTGGATGATTATCGCCTCCTCCTTCTCCACGGAGGAAGCGATCCGAAGGTCGGGCTTCACCCTCTGGCCGACGGATGTGTCCACCTATTCATACTATCTTCTCTTCCGCTCGCCGGATCAGATGATCGGTGCCTACATCGTCACCATCTCCCTGGCCGCCATCGGCACGGCCATCGGTCTGTTCATCATCTCCATGACGGGATATGCCCTGCAGCGGCGGGATTTCCCCTTCCGCAACGGGATCATGTTCTACATCTACTTTACCTCCCTGTTCTCCGCAGGTCTGGTTCCCTTCTATCTCCTGATGGTGCAGACCCTGAACCTGAGAGATAACTACCTGGCCATTCTGCTGCCGCTCCTCATGAGCCCCTGGCTGATTGTGCTGATGAAGAACTTCGTCAAGGCAATCCCCCATGAGATCACGGAGTCCGGCAAGATTGATGGCGCGGGCGATTTCAAGATCTTCTACGCGCTGATCCTGCCCTCCCTGAAGCCGGCCCTGGCCACCATCGGTCTGTTCCTGGCCCTCAGCTACTGGAACGAATGGTATTATTCCTCTCTCTTCCTCACCACCAAGGTCGAGTACCGCCCCCTGCAGTTCCATCTCTACAACGTCATCAACAAGGTGGCCAGCCTGAAAAACTCCGTGGCCGGCTCCAACGTGGTGATCACGGACCTGCCGGGCGAGACGCTGAAGATGGCCACCGCCGTGGTGGCCACAGGCCCCATCATTCTGCTGTACCCCTTCGTGCAGAAGTACTTCGTGGCCGGCCTGACCGTGGGTGCAGTGAAGGGCTAAATAGCGGTTCTTGGCAGCGGAAAGCTGCTGGAATATATATTTTAAGGAGGTTTCTATCCATGAGAAAAATGGCTGCTCTGCTCATCGCTCTGATGGTGCTTGTGATGGCACTGCCCATGACCGGCATCGCCGAGGGCGCGATTGACACGTCCGAGCATGTGAAGATCGTCTACCTCGTGACCGGCGACAAGCCCACCAACCGCACCGACGAAGTGCTGGCCAAGATCAACGAGCTGCTGACCGAAAAGATCAATGCTGAGCTCGAGTTCCGCTGGATCGAGTGGACCGACTGGCAGACCCAGTACAACCTGGCTCTGGCGACCCAGTCCGGCGACATCGACCTGATCGGCACCGCCACCGACTGGCTGGATGCATGGCCCAACTCCCAGAAGGGCGCTTTCCTGCCCCTGTCTGAGGACATGCTGAAGACCTATGCTCCCAAGACCTGGGAGAGCGTGTCTGAGGCTCACTGGGAACTGTGCAAGTACAACGGCGAGATCTATCTCATGCCCGAGGACAATTATGCGCAGTGGACCAACCATGGTTTCATGTACCGCGGCGACTGGGCCCGTGAAGCTGGCCTGGAAAACGGCGTACATTCCTGGGCTGACCTGGGTGTGTACTTCCAGTACATCAAGGACAACAAAGACGGCGTCATCCCGTGGGATGCCAACGGCAACGGTTCCTCCTACAGCCCCCAGATGGCTGGCGGCTGGCAGGCAAGCCACACCGGCAACATCGCCATCGAAGGCTTCCCGGTAAGCATCTTCTACGGCAACTCCAAGGATGATCCCTACACCCTGAGCCGCTACTATCTTGAAGGCGACGAGCTGATCAACTTCGCCAAGGAGATGAAGAAGTGGGCAGACGCCGGCTTCTGGCGTGCTGACGTGCTCAACTACACCGGCGACGTGGCTGCTGAGATGGAAGAGGGCCAGACCGGCGCTCATCAGCATCACACCCAGACCTGGACCGGCGAGCGCACCACCATGGAGCGCAAGCAGCCCGGCAGCGACCTCGGTTTCTTCTGGTTTGGCGAGGAAGCAAACAATCTGATCGCCCTGAACATCACCCATGGCGCCATGGCCGTGGCAGCTCAGTCCAAGCACCCCGAGCGCGCCCTGATGGTCTATGATCTCATGCGCAACGATCCCGAAATCTATCACCTCATGCAGTATGGTTTCGAGGGCGAAATGTACACCGTGGATGAGAACGGCCTGTTCTCCCGTCCCGAAGGTTTCGAGGATGGCACCGACGGCGTCTCCTTCAACTTCTGGTGGGGCCGCAACGATGGTCTGGAGTATCGTAACGCTGAACTGGACTGGGATGCTATCCAGAAGCTGTACGAAACCTATGACAGCGTGAAGATCGACTATCCCTATGGCCAGTACATCTATGACAACTCCATGGTGGGTGTGTTCATGGACAACCTGTCCAACGTGTACAACACCTATATGCCCCGCATCGTCTTCGGTATGAACGACGATCCCGAGGCCATCGTGGCTGAGTTCCGTCAGGCCCTGCAGGATGCCGGCATTGAAACCGTCATGGCAGAGGTGCAGAGCCAGATGGACGCTGTGTACAAGAAGTAATTTTCGGGGTGGAGGTGACGCAATTCATCTCCCTTCTGAAGCGGTCCCGGCAGATGCTGGTTTCGGCAGCTGCCGGGACCTTTTTGGCGGCAAGACCTGAATGATCACGCAGGGAGGAAATTCATGAAGAGCACGGTTCGTCTTGATACAGACTGGAAATTTCACTATGGCGATGAGGAAGGCGCAGACTTCATGGGGTGGGACGACAGAGCCTGGGAGAGCGTGCAGCTTCCCCATGACTGGGCCGTCACCTTCCCCTTTGACAGGGCCTGGGCCAGCGGAACAGGGTACCTGCCGGGCGGCACGGCCTGGTACAGAAAGCACTTTACCCTGGAGAAGCTGGAGGAGGGGGCAGAATATGTCCTGCACTTTCAGGGGATCCACCGGCACTGCAGGGTCTACCTGAACAGCTACTACCTGGGCAGCCATGCCTATGGCTATACCTCGTTCTCCTTCCAGGTGGGAGACATGCTCAAGGAGGGCGAGAACGTCATCGCGGTCTATGTTGAGCATAAGGACGTCGCGGACTCCAGATGGTACACGGGCAGCGGCATCACGCGGCACGTGGAGCTGGAGTGCAGAGGTGCGGAGGGGATCGACAGGCAGCAGGTGCGCGTGGAGACCGTGGAGCTCCGGGATGGAGAGGCCCTCATCCGCGTGCATGTCGATACCACCAGGGAAGGTGGAGACCTTGCCCTGCGCGTGCTGGACGGCGAAAGCGTGGTTCAGGAAGGTGCCGGGAAGGCGACATGGTCGATGACGCTTGACATGACGGTGAAGGAAGCTCGGCTCTGGTCGCCGGTCGACCCTCATCTTTATACCCTCGAGGTGGCACAAGAGGACGGGCAGGAGGTCACCCGGATACCGTTTGGCATCCGAACCGCTGTCTTTGATCCGGATCAGGGCTTCTTCCTGAATGGAGAGAATCTGAAGATCAGGGGCGTGTGTGTTCACCACGATGCCGGCGCACTGGGGGCCGCTGTGCCAAAGAGTGTCTGGCGCTACCGCCTGGAAAAGCTGAAGGCGGCCGGCGTCAACGCGATCCGCACCGCACACAATCCGGCAGATCCGGATCTTCTGGATCTGTGCGATGAGATGGGCTTTCTTGTGATGGAGGAGGCCTTCGACGAGTGGGAAGGCTGCAAGAACAAGTGGTGGCAGGGGCACAATGTATATCCGCCGAAGCATCACGGCTATGCGGAGGATTTCCCGCAGTGGCATGAGCGTGACCTGATGTCCATGGTGAGAAGGGACAGGAACCGGCCGTCCATCATCATGTGGTCCATCGGGAACGAGGTGGACTATCCCAATGACCCCTATGTGACCCCGCTGTTCCATGAAACCCTGGGCAACAATGATGCCAACAAGCCCCAGCAGGAGCGGATCTATGATCCGAGGAAACCGGACGCGAAGCGTCTGGTGAAGGTCGCAGAGAAGCTGGTGCGGATCACCACCATGATGGATCCCACCCGGCCGGTGCTCTCCGCCATGTCCTTCCCGGAGCTGTCCAACCAGACAGGGTTTGCGGACGTGCTCACCATGTCCGGATACAACTACCGGGAGCACTTCTACGATGATGACCACAAGTCTTTCCCGGACCGCGTGATCATAGGATCTGAGAACAGCCATGATCCGGCCTGCTGGAAGGCCGTCCTGGACCGGGACTTCATCTCCGGTCAGTTCCTCTGGACCGGCATCGACTTCCTCGGAGAGTGCCGGGGCTGGCCCGTTCGCATCTCCCAGGCGGGCATGCTGGATCTTTGCGGGTATGAAAAGCCCCTGTATGCCCTGAGGTCTGCCATGTGGCGGAAGGAGGCCTCGGTCCGAATCGCGGTGGGCAGCGGGGAGAAACCCAATCCCTGGGACGAGCGCTTTGCCTGGGCAGGGGATGAGGGCGAAACGAAGACGGTCAGTGTGTACACGAACGAGTCTTCCGTGGAGCTCTTCCTGAACGGCCGCTCCCTTGGAAGAAAAGAGCTGGAGGAGAAAGACCTCTGGCGCCTCACCTGGCAGGTGCCCTTTGAGGCAGGAACGCTGGTGGCGCGGGGGTCCAGCGGCGTGGAGGACAGACTGGTGACATCCGGGGCGCCTGCAGAGCTCTCCCTGAAGGCGTGGGAGCCGGAGAGGACATGCCGGGAGGACGGAACTTATCTTCTGGAGGTGACGCTCCTTGACGGCGAAGGGCGGATCTGCACGGAGCACGACATCCCGGTCCGCGCACAGCTCGTGGGCGATGGGGAAATCATCGGCATCGAGAACGGGCAGCCGGATGACCTGACGCCCTACCGCAGCCGCACGCGCTCCACCTTCCGGGGCCGCCAGATGATCTACGTGCGAAGGACGGGGGCCGGCGACATTTCGGTCTGCCTGTCGGCAGAGAGTATCCCCACAGCCTCGGCGCAGCTCTTGTGAGAGGAGAAGAAACCATGGGTGTATGGAATGCATACGGGGTCGGCGTCTGCTACTATCCGGAGCACTGGAAGAAGGAACTGTGGGCGGATGACCTTTGCAGGATGCTGGCAAACGGGATCGGGACCGTCCGCATCGGCGAGTTTGCGTGGAACCTGGTGGAGAAGAGCGAGGGCGTCTTCGACTATGCCTTCTTCGACGAATTCCTGGACCTTTGCCTGGAAAAGGGGATGAAGGTGATCTTCGGCACCCCGACGGCCACACCGCCAGCCTGGCTCACGGAAAAATACCCCGAGGTCCTCAATGGCCGCGAGGACGGTGCGCTGTTTCGCCACGGCGGGCGGCGGCACTACAATTACAACAGTCCCGTCTATCTCGAAAAGTGCCGGATCATCGTGGAGAAGGAAGCCGAGCGGTGGGGACGGCACCCGGCCATCGTGGGCTGGCAGATCGACAACGAGCTCAACTGCGAGAAGGATATGTTCCACTCCGCGGCGGACGATGCGGCCTTCCGCGTGTTCCTGAAGAAAAAGTACGGCACACTGGATGCGGTGAATGCGGCCTGGGGCACGGTCTTCTGGAATCAGACCTACACTGCCTGGGAGGAGATCCACGGTCCCAGGCTCAACGCCATCGGGGCACAGAATCCTTCCCTGGAACTGGACTACCGGCGGTTTATCTCGGAAAGTGCGATCGCCTTTGCCGCCCTGCAGGCGGAGATCCTCCGGCGATATATCCCGGAGGGGGTGTTCATCACCACCAATGGGATCTTCGGAAATCTCGACAGCCACCGTCTGACGGACACCTGCCTGGACGTCATGTGCTATGACAGCTATCCGAACTTCGCCTACGGCCTGGACCAGGCGGGCAAACCCTGGCTGGATTCCCAGATGCACGACAGGCAGTGGTCCCTGCACCTGAGCGAGGTCCGGTCGATCTCCCGGCACTTTGGGATCATGGAGCAGCAGGCGGGGGCCGGAGGCTGGTACAACCGGATGGAGGCGCCGATGCCAAGACCCGGCCAGCTGGGCCTCTGGGCCCTTCAGTCCGTGGCTCACGGGGCGGACTTTGTGTCCTTCTTCCGCTGGCGCACAAGCCCCATCGGCACGGAGATCTACTGGCACGGGATCCTGGACTGGGACAGCCGGGACAACAGGCGCCTGAGGGAGGTACATATCTTTTCGGAAAACCTGAAAAAGCTCTCACCCGTCTTTGACTCCGAAATCGAGCGGTGCGCGGGACTCCTGCAGGACTTTGACAACCAGCTGGATGCCGCGTTTGACCGCTGGCATGATCGGGCCATCTCCGTCTCTCGCCCCGGCGTCTTCGCCGCCTGTCAGCACGCCCATGTCCCGATGGATGTGGTGCAGCTGCGGGAAAAGACACGTGTAGAGGAGCTGCTTTCCTACAGGGTGCTGTTCCTGCCCCACGCCGTGATCCTGGGGGAGGAGGCAGTGGAGCTTCTTCACCGGTATGTTACGCTGGGCGGTACACTGGTTGTGGGTGCCAGAACCGGCTACAAGGACATCCAGGGCAGGTGCCCCATGGCGCCGATGCCCGGCCTGCTCCGCGGTCTCACCGGCACGACCGTGACGGAATCCTCCTTTGTGGCGCCGGACGATATGGCAAAGGGAAGAGAGCCGGTGGTGGACACGGGCAGTGGGAAGCTGACCTTCCCGGTGCTCTTTGAAACCCTGGCGGCGGAGGAGGGGACCGAGGTCCTTGGCCGCTATGCAAACGGGCCCTTTGCGGGGGAGGCCGCCATATGTCGGAAAGCCGTGGGCGATGGCTGCGTGATCCATGTGGGCGGCGTACTGACGGAAGAGACCGCCAGGTACCTTATGAATGCACTCAACCTCTCCGAGCCCTTTGCAGATCTTTTTGACCTGCCGGAGACGGTGGAGGCGGTGAAGCGCACCCGGGACGGGAAAGACTGGTATTTCCTTCTGAACTATCTTCCGGAGGAGGCGCCCGTGACCTTCCGCCGCCCCTTCCGTGAGCTTCTCTCGGAGAAAACGGTCGAGGGACAGGTGAAGATGGCGCCCTACGGCGTCATGGTGCTCACAGACGAATAAAAAGCAGAGTCCAGCCGAAAGGCTGGACTCTGCTTTATTATCGGGATACTCAGGGATGAATGACCGTCAGGCCATGGTCCTGTGCAAACTGCTCTCCAATGGAGCCTGCGGGGGTCTCGATGACGAGATCGCCCCTGCACCCCTCAAAGGCATTGTCTGCAATGGACGTGACGCTTGCGGGGATCACCACGTACCGGAGCTTCCGGCAGTTGGCAAAGGCCATGCTTTCAATGGTCGTGCAGCCCTGCGGGAGGACGATCTTCTCTGCGGGAACGCCTGAGAAGGCTTCCTCCTCGATGGTCTTCACTCCCTGCGGCAGCGTCAGAACGCTGGTAAACTCCACCGGCAGGGAACTTACAATGGGATAGGTGATGGGGGTGGAGTACACAGACCAGACGCCGTTCACGCAGACGCTGACGGACACGTTCGTTTCTCCCTCTTCCCGCCATTCCTTGAAGCAGCTGGCGATTTTGATGGTCCCCTCAGTGGGCTCGATCAGACGGGCATCTGAATCCATGTAGGTTTCCTCATTTCCATAACGCCACCGGATGCCCGTGACGGTGTCGTTTTCATAGGGAGTGCATTCCAGGGAGTAGGTGACAGAGGGGTCGATGGATGTGGTCACCGTGCCGTCCGGCGAAAGGAGTCGGAAGGTGGGCTTCTCGGGGCGCGCACCGTCCGATACCTCGAGGACCGCGGTGGTGACGGCATTGCGGCTGTCAAAGCCTTCCCCGTAGGCACTCAGCTGGAGGCGGTATGTGCCGGGGGTGGCATCATCCGGCCAGTCGGAGAAAGTGATGGAATTTGTACTGCTGTAGATTTGGCCCACATACTTCCAGGGAACCATGGCGACGCTGAGATAATATTCGGTCGCATGCTCCACCGCATCAAAGTCCAGCGTGAAGGACTCGCCCACCTGCAGTGTCTGAGGCCAGTTCTTTACGACGGGGGCATCGAGCTCCGGTCCCTGGGTCACATGAATGGCCACGGGTTCGGACTCTTCGCTCCAGATGCCGTCCGAGAGATACGTGCAGGTGATGGTGTAATCGCCGGGTGAAAGCTGAATCCAGTTGATGAGGTCGGTGTCATCTGACCCGAAGTTACCCCATGCAAAGCCGTTCTGATAGACCGTCACGCGGATGGTTTCATAGACTTTCTCAAATTGGACGTGCAGGTATTCCGCACTGGTGATCTCTGTATCCCGAACGGTGACCTCCGGCGCCGGGGCGCGGTCCACCTCTTCTGCCGTAAAGTCGAAGAAGGTGGAAGAGGATTCATAGCCGGGCTTCTCGATCCAGATGGTCATCCGGTACTCACCTGGCACAGCGTCCGCGGGCCAGGCTTCGAAGGCAAAAGGAGTGAAATCCCAGGACCAGCCGTTGACGAACGTGTAGTCGCCGTTTGGCTGTCTCACATAGAGAGACGCTTCATAGATCGCGCCATCCACAGGCTCCACGGACACTTCGATGGGCGAGAAGAGCGGTACGGATGTGGGATAGGACAGGAGTACCGGCGCGGGGAGAACGGGTGCCTGCGTGACTGTGACAGGGATTTCGTTGGATTCTTCACTCCAGATGTTGTTCACTTTGGCCATACCGCTGACGGTGTAGCTGCCTGCGGGCAGTGAGATAAAGCTGATGGAATTTGAATTGTCGTTAATGTAGCTTCTGTATGTGGAACCATCTTTCCGAACGATGACCTTGATCTGCTCATAAACCTGATCAAAGGTCACGACAACATTCTCTGCCGTGGTGATGCCCGTCTGAGCAATGGAAATGTCAGGGCTCTCCGGGCGGACGGCATCACGGACGGTCAGCGTATAGGTGGCATAGGAAGACTCATAGCCATCTGCCATGATCTCGACCTGCATCTCATAGGTTCCGGGGATTGCGTCATCAGACCACATGTCGTATTGCATGGAAGGTGTGCCATTGGACGTGCTGCCCATGTAATATCTGCGGTCTCCGTCCACCCTGATCAGGGCGAAGAAATATTCTTTCGCATGTTCCACAGGTTCGACAGCTACCTCAAAGGTGGAAAAGAGATCTACGGTGTCAGGAGCAATCACGAAGGCGGGCACATCGAGCACCGGAGCCTGGGTGACGGTCACTTCAACGGGCTCAGATTCAGCACTCCAGATGTTTCCTGCACGGTACTGTCCGCGGATGGTGTAGGATCCGGCCGACAACCGAATTCCAGGAAGATCACTGCGCATTGTGGCGTAGTATGAGTTCACCTGTTCTCCGTTTTGATAGACGCGGATTCTGAGTTCGTCATAGACGCTGCCGAAATCAGCAGAAATAGGCTCGCCCGAAGTCGGAGCGGCAGGGGATATGGAGATGGACGGGGCAGGCGGCAGTTCAATGTCATTGACGGTAAATTCTATGTAAGAGAAGGAGGAATTATATCCGTCCGCCCTTGCCTCTGCCCAGAGAACGTATGTACCTGAGACGGCGTTCTGGCTCCAGGAGGTGAAGGTCGTGGAAGGCTCGGAAAGATTATCTGTACCTCCAGCCCAGTGTGTCCATCCATCCGGGTCCAGCCGCTCTATATAGAAGCGGTAGCTTTCGGCATGCTCATTGGGCTGAATGGCCACATCAAAGGAACTGAACAGATCTACGCTTTCGGGGAAGGTGATAAAGACCGGCTCATCCAGGTAGGGATGATCCAGCACCTCAAAGCTGTAGCTGCCCTCCTGGCTCCAGACACCGTCCGTCAGACCAAAGACCGAGAGCGTCCAGTTTTCGCTCAGGTTCCGGTAGACTGCGGTATCCTCGGGTGTCCAGGAGTCAGCGCCTGAGAGGCGTTCTGTCATATAGCGCCGCTGGTTCCGGTCCGAAGGATTCACCTCGCAGTAGAGTTCGTCATACGTCCTGTCAAACTGGAAGGTCACCTGATCGTGGGAGTACATGGGTGAGGGAGCCATGGAGAGGACCACAGGTCCTTCTGTCTGGGCAGGATTTGCAAGGACGGAGAATCTGTGTGTGCTGGATGCTTCTTCCCAGTTGTCGGCACTGGCATTCACAAACAGGGTGCATGTCGTGTCTTCCTGCAGGAAGTAACCGGGGATCGTGATATCGCTGCACGGATTCTGATCGTACCAGAAGTCACTGCCGTCCGGGCGGACAAAGTGCAGCTGGAAGGAAAAGCTGGCGCTTTCCACGGTGGTTTCGATGGGCCAGGAAACGTTGCAGCCGGCCATCACGGTGTCCGGCAGATCCAGCGTGTATTCCACAGGCCCGTGCTCGGGCTGAGCCGGTCCGTCCACGCTGAAGGTGACCTCCGCAAAGCGGGAATAAGTGTTCAGGTCCCATACGTAGTAGCGCACCCGCGCAGTATACTCGCCGCCATAGCGCGGATAGAAGGAACAGGTGGAATATCCGACATGAGAGCTGTGCTCCTGTACCCGGCCGCGCTCGTCTGTGATGATATACTCCCAGTGGTTTGCAGTGAAGTCATCCGGCGTGGTGAAGGAAAGCTCCAGGTATTCCCAGGCTTTCGGCGAGGATGTGGAGAAGGAAACCGCAGGTGCAACGGGCGTCGATGCGTCAAAGACGGATGCCTCGGCATCATCAGAACCGGTGCAGAGCCCGTCTGCCGTATAGCCGAGCAAACTCACCTGATAGACGCCGGCCAGGGAGGTGGGCAGTTCGTAGGAGAAGGTGCCGTCCTCGAGGACAGATATTGAGTCTGTATAGGACATTCGGTCAGGACCATAGCCGGAGAGCTCCAGCCGCTTTGCGCTGCCGGCGTGACCGGTGAGGTGAATGGGTGTGCCGGCGGGGATTTCCTCGGGAAGCGGATCCAGCGTCATGGGTTCAAACGCTGTGCCCGTGATATGAATGGTCCTCTCGAGCGTGAGCTCCCTGTCATCTGACAGACGCCAGGAGAAGGTGAAGAGATAATCGCCGGGCATCGTACAGAAATGCAGCATGGATGCGGCAGAAACGGTCAGAGATGCGCGGCTTGGATAGGTGCCCCAGCCCCAGCCGGTATCGTGGCCTGTGGAGTCGGTGACAGTCAGGTTCACATAGCCGTTTTCTTCTGGAGAGATGATGGAGAAGATAAAATCTTCGCCCAGATCCATCGTATCCTTGCACAGTACGGTCAGCTCTTCCACCTCTGGCCATGGGACCACGGAAAAGGTGACAGGCTCTGTGAATGGGCTCCAGCGTCCGTCTCTGCAGCCGCTCAGGGAGATCGTCCACTCGCCCTCGTCCTCTTCCCTCGGATTCCAGGAGTATCCGATGGAAACGGGCAGTGAGCGGCCATGGGGTGCGGAGGTATAGGTGCTTTCCTGACCGTCAGGGCCTACAAGACGATACGCCGCAAGATCATAGGACTCGCCGAGCGTGAGCATGAGGGACTGTCCGTTGCAGATCTCATTCGGAACTGTCACAGACGGAGCAGGGAGCAGGTCGGAATTCTCCAGGATGGAGAAGGGAAGCGTGAGTGCGCCATTTTCATAGTAGTCGGCCTGGGAAACCAGTCGAAGCTCATAGGAGCAACCTGCGTCCAGGAGATAGCCCGGGATGACGGGACTTTTCCCGAGCGCAATATTATAGAAGGAGTAGATGTAGTCATCGCCCGTATCCTTCAGGCGGACAAGATCGCCCCGAAGGGTCTGGTCCGCCGCAGGGCCCTGCCAGGAAACAGAGAAATCCTGCCCTGCAGGGAGGACGTCCGGAAGGGATGCTTCCAGGGGCACGGGCCCATAGATGGGCCGGTGTTTTCCCGTGACCTCGAAGGGCTCGCTGATTCCGCAGGAAGAGAAGGCGGTTATCTGATCGTCTTCCAGCCTGAAGAGGACGACTTCCATGGTGTAGGTGTCTGCATAGTTCACAGAAGTGTAAAAATCGAACCCGTATGCATCTCCCTCGGGATCCATGGTGTCCAGGAAAATGCGGCTGTAGGATGAAGTGCCGCCATGCGAGACCAGGGTATAAGAATAGGCATTGAAATCTGCACTCTGGCTCACCACGTGGAAGGCCAGTGTGTAGTTCGTCTTCAGGGTGGACTGCTCCGGCACGAGCAGAACCTGTGGTGCAGGTGCCATACTGCTGCCGACAAAAATGTAGCACCCCGCTGCCCAGACGGAATGATCTGTATTGGGATCACCGGTCAGGTTCACTCTAAAGCAGCCGGGGGTATCCAGCGGGATATCACAGGACCAGCTGCCGTCCTGGATATCAAAGGTGACATCGAGATAGGGCGAACCAGAATAACTGCCGGCATCGCTGCTCGGATTCAGCTGGAGGCCGAGGGTGGTGGCATCACCCATCTCGCCATGGAGATGCAGCGTGTCGCCTACCTGAAAGGTGGTGGACGGGATGATCAGGGTCGGGGGATTCACGGCATCTTCTGCCAGGGCCGGGAAGGCGAAGAGCAGGAGCAGCATCAGGAGGATACCGAAGATGCAACATGCGCGTTTCACAAAAATGCCTCACTTTCCATTCCGTGCAGGACAGCGCATGAAGTGGTGCACATACCTTTTCTGCCCGCACGAGGTCTTGCATGCAGTGTACCACACTCGGGGCGAAACTGGACGGACACGGGAAGAGGTTTTCCGAAAGTAGAAGGAATTTGTGTGAATAATCGCAGGGGAACCGGCAGCCTCCGAAACTATACGTCAAGATACTCGATGCTCTCTGCCCGAGGAAGCTTTCTCAGGACGCTGTCCGGGACGGGTGTTCCGTGCACGATGAGTCTGGTGATGCGGCAGCCTGCAAAGGCGTTTTCTCCGATATCGTGCAGAAGTCCTGAAATGTGGAGCGTCTGGATGGCCGTGTGAAAGAAGGCTTCAGCCCCGATGGAGCAGGCATCCCGGATGTCCACCAGCGTCATCTTACGGCCGACGTCGGAGCACAGTCCATCCGGCACGCGGAAGCAGCCGGGCAGAATCAGCTCCTCCAGCCCTGACTCCGCAAAGGCATAGGGAGAAAGGTATGCATTCTGAAGGCTCACCCTGTGCAGACACAGGGCCCTCTCGAAAGCGGAAGGTCCGATATGGCGCACGGAGGATGGGAGGACAAGATCCAGTGCCTGACAGTCCTCAAAGGCATTTGCTCCGATGGAGGCGATGGTCTCGGGCAGTTCAACGTGACTGAGGGTCATGCAGCCACGGAATGTTGCACTGGGCAGCGTGCGCAGGGGCGCCCGGATGATCACCTCCCCGGCGGCGACGTTCCCGTCAAACAGCCGCTCACCGATGGACTGTACATTCTCTGGGATCGTGAAGCGGGTGGCAACGGTCTTTCGGAAGAGGCCGTTTGCAATCCGGGTGACGGGCGAGCCCTCGATACTGCGTGGCACATCGGGGACATCCTGCTCTCCTCCGAGATACCGGGTGATGATGAGTCCCCCGTTCCCGTCATTTTTCCAGCCCCAGATTTTTCGCATGGCCCTTCGGCCGGTGGGGTTCATCAGCATCTCCTCGTCCCGCTTTTCCCTGGCCGCCTGCAGGCGGGTGAGATCATAGTGCCGCGTCTTGTGGGCGATGAGGGCGGCCTTCAGGGAGGTGCTGCCCACACTGTCCGCCAGATTCAGAAAGATGTCCAGGGTGGCCGGCCTGAACAGGCGCTGGTCGCTGTACATGGAAAGGTATGATTCCAGAAGATCACCGTAGCCCTGCAATATGCCCTTTTTGAAGAACTGCGCGCCGTGATCCTTGAGGAAACTGCCGTAGATTTCCTGCATCCCTTCGTCGTATTCCCCGGGTGCGGACAGATAGCCGCGAATGAGGGCGTATCTAAGGCATGGGCTCACATTCATGGGGTCTGTGCGCGGAAACCTCATGAGAAAATTCCCTGCGTCGTCCTGCCTACAGACTGCGGATGTGACAGAGAAGCTGATGACCCGGACACCGCCGGCAAAAGCACTATCGAAGTTGAGAGAGATGATATCGTCGGGGGCAGATGATTCCAGGAAGCGGATCTCCTCCAGTGCAGGGAAGAAGTCCTTCAGCCTGTCAGGGAAAAGAAGCAGGGAACCTGAGGGGCGAACGCGGAGCACACGCACGCTGGATGATACGAGACGGGTCAAAGACCGGAACATGGTCTGGAGTAACGGGCCGGAGCACTCGAGGGATGTAAGACGCTTGGCGAGAAAGACATTCTCTGCGATCCTGTCGATCTCATCCGGCAGAATCACATCCTCTGCATCTCCCCGGTATTCTTTCAGTTCCCGCATGTTGAAGCTCCGACCATATAGGCCGTGTCTGATGGAGACGACGAAATCAGAAGCGTTCATGGTAACCTCCCTTTCAGCTTGCTTTCCCCGTGAGGACGTTCCTCGCGGGCATATGCTGCCTTCCCCGCCTCCCTGCACGCAGCCGGAGCGGGCGTCTGTGAGAGTATATGGCGCAGGAAGGAAAAATCTATGAACCGGCAGGCTAAAAAATGATGTTCAGCCAAAGATCCGTAATAGATCTCTGGCTGAACATCGTCTATGCCCGCAGACAATCTGTGATCTTTCCAGATCGCTCTGAGAACGGATGGTGGGAATGGAATCAGTAGGCGATCATCGGGATGGACTCCGGGAAGTGGGATGAGGGTGCGACGCGTCCCTCCTTCACATCCAGGATCCCTTCGTGGCAGGCCCGGACCAGGTCTGTCATGGGGGTGTGCGGCAGGAGGCACACATCGAACAGGCCGATGTTATAGTTCTCCCCGTCGAAGCGCCCCAGGGCAAACTGGTCATAGCACTGGAAGTAGTGGGACCCGACGCACAGGGGATGGGCTGCGGCCTGCTCAAGGTAACAGCGATAGGCAATCCCGCGGTCCTCCTGTGTGCGCACAGCCTCAAGGCCCGTGCCGGGCAGGCCGCCGTCCAGAGCACCGAAATGGAACTCTCCGATGACCACGGGGCGATCGACGCCGAGAGACTGCACCTGATCGAGCATGCGGGTTGGGGCGTGCGCGTAGCAGTTGATGGAGAACACGTCCATGTGTTCCCATCCGCTGACCACCAGGGGATCGGAGATCCAGGCCCAGCGCATGCCGAGATTGAGATGATTCGGATCAGTCTGCCGGCAATACCTCGACGGCACGGCCACATAGGTTTCGATCATCCGCCTGGAAAACGCCCGGAGGTCCCGGAGTGCCGCGGGCGAGAGGGCAGACGCCCTGGGGAGGGGCGTGAGGAGATCGTCAAAGGAGGCAAGGGATGTGTTCCATGCAAGGTTCAGGGACTGGACGGTTCCATACTGCCCACGCAGCGACTCAATGAGAGCGCGCTTGGTGCAGGTGTCTGCGGGATCCCGCAGGACCTCGTCCGCCAGCACCAGATTGTCCACGAAGGCCCATGAGGGCTCGTTGCGCAGGAAATAGCCGATCATATACGGATCCGTGGCGCGCTCATGCAGAGCCTTCGCATTTTCCCTGGCGCTCTCCTCATACTCGGGGCTCATGACGTCCGGGAAGTCGCGGAAGATGTGGTGCTTCGTGTCCGGGAAGGCGGGCAGGCTCCAGACATAGGGGAAGTGGCCAAAGAGGGCAGGATCGGACCAGTTGCCGAGGGAATTGAAGCCGAGGTGTTTCAGCTGCCGGAGGATCATGTCCTCCCATGCCTTCCTCCAGCCATCCCCGAAGGCCCTTCGCAGATTGGCCTGCTCAAAGGAAAAGAGCTTTGCCGGGGTCTTTTCCTCCCCGAAGGGGCGCTCCGGCACCCGGTACATGGCGCCGAAGGCGGGATCGTCTGTAGCGGGCAGCCAGGAGCACATGGACTCCAGCCCGTCCACCCGCGCGTCCGACCTTGCCACGACGCAGTCAAGGCCTGCGGAGAAAAAGAGATGCCCGAGGGGATCCGCCAGATGGTAGCGCCCGTCCACGCGGGCAGTGGTGAAAAAGCCGGTGGGTTCCGCGATCTTCCGCCGCGTGTCCCCGCCGTACTGGTCCTGGAAGGGGAAGGGCCAGGCATCCGGGAGGTCTGCCTCCCTGTGAAGCGCCTTCTGCAGGTCGGACTCGTCCCTGATGGGTTCATCCGCTTTCAGGTGCGGAAGATACCTGCCAAAACGGTCGATCACGGGCGTGGCAGTGATCGGCGCGGGGGATGCGGGTACATCGTCCAGGGTGATGTCCTCCAGTGTCACGCGGACATCGTGGAAGCAGGGCATGGTGACCAGCTCACACCGGGTGATCTCATCCCTTTGGACCCTGGAGCCGTGGCAGACGACCTTCAGGAGCCCCGGGGTGTGGCCGGGAAAGAGGATGTGGCCGTCAAGCCAGTGGAGGTCCAGGGTCACGGGGGTCTTCAGCTGCGGCAGGAGGCCGAAGCGGATGATGACCTTTGCCTCCTCCTGGGAGGCGTCCCACACGCGCAGCTCCATGACGAGGGAGTGGGTCTCGTGGACCGTGACGTTCAGATGAAGATAGCGGCCGGGGGACTCTGCAATATGTTCCAGCGAAAGGCCGCCGCCATCGGCCGGAAAGAGGAAGGTGCCGCGCTCCTGCGGGAGAGAGGACAGAGGGGTGATCACCAGGTTTTTCATGGGGGACTCCTTTCTGAAACGCACTTGCATCACATGTTTTCTGTGCCCCATCATAGCACGGAGGTGATGTGGGGAAAAGAGCGTGCACTTTGCCAAGGCTCCCTCCGATATGGTATACTTGCACGGCCGGCATCCCGGAGGGGGATTCCGGCAAAAAAGGCGCCGTGCAAAGAGACATCATGGCGCGATCGCCCCCTTATCTATGCGGCGGCACATAAAGACGCCATCGTGCCGGGACGGGCGATGCTTCAATCGGAGAATTCGGAGGCTTTGAAGATAAAGCAATGGTGATTGGTCAGTTCTGTGATACCTATCCGCCCACCGTCGACGGGGTGGGACGGGTGACGCTGAGCTACTGCAGGACGCTGGCGGAATTGGGCCACGAGGCCTACTACATCGCGCCGCAGTCCAAAGACGGAACGGAAGTGTACGGCATCCCGGTGATCCTCTCTGCCAGCCTTCCCGTGCCGGGAGAACTGTTCCGCATGGGTGTGCCGGGCCTGGATGCCAAGTTTCAGAAGGCGATCCGGGAGGTGCCCTTTGACCTGGTGCATGCCCAGGATCCGTTCCTTGCGGGCATGGAGGCATCCAGGATCGCGAGGAAGCGGGATATTCCGCTGGTGAGCACCTTCCATTCCAAGTATTATGACGATGCGCTGGCCAAGACCCACTCCAGGGCGCTGGCAGATGTGGTGGTCCAGAAACTGGTGAAATTTTACGACCGCTGCGACGGGGTCTGGACGGTAAACCATGCCACCGCAGACGTGCTGCGGGGGTACGGATTCCGCGGGAAGATCCTGATCATGGAAAACGGCACGGATCCGGAGAAGCTCAGCGAGGAAGCAGCCCTCAGGCTGTCTGAGCGGGTGCGTGTGAAGAGCGGCGTACCGTTCCTCCTCTTTGTCGGACAGCACAACTACAAAAAGAACCTGCACGGCATTCTGAAGGCCTGCGCCATGATGAAGAACAACGGGAAACCCTTCCAGCTGGTGACGGCGGGGGATGGACCGGATTTTGACGATATCGTGAAGGAAGCAAAGCGCCTGGGGATACAGGATGATGTGCAGTTCCTGGGCTTCATGTCCGACCGGAACGAGCTGATGGCCCTCTATCACCGGGCAGACCTTCTGGTGTTCCCCTCCCTCTACGACAACGCGCCCATGGTGGTGCGCGAGGCCGCTGTGATGGGCACACCGGCCCTGGTGGTACAGGGTTCCTGCTCGGCAGAGGGCATGGAAGATCAGGTAAACGGGTATATCAGTCCCAATGAGACCCCGGAGGCGATCTACGAGACGATCGTGCGCGCACTGCCAAGCGTCCGGGAGGTGGGCGAGCGCGCCAGGGTGAGTATTCCCAAGAGCTGGCGGAGCATCATGGAGAAGGTGGTGTCGGAATACGAGCGGCTGATTGACGGCCACGTGAGCCGCGGCGACAGCATCTGGGAGGAACTGTGGAAGTAACGTCTCTGGCAGCTTCCAGTCAGGGAATCTATGCAGGACGGAATTGAGGGAAATCATTGAAAGAGAAACTGAACCAGGTCCATGGGAACCTGGAGGGCATCCGGGACACGGTGATTGAGGAGCTTGCAGGACTGTATGAGACCGAGCTGGAGGAGGATCAGTACCTCTCAAGGGAGCTGATCCGGTATCTTGCAGGCATGTCCACGCGCCTCAGGCGGGAGATTGCGGTCTACATTACCCGGGACGGAGAGATCGTGGATGTCAGCGTGGGCACGGACCGGGACGTGGAGCTGCGCGACTATCGGCTGCGGCGAAACAGCGAGCGCCTCAGCTGCGTCCGGTGCGTGCATACCCATCCCAACGGCGACGGCCATCTGAGCGACGTGGACCTGAGTGCGCTGCGCTCCTTTCGCTACGATGCCATGACGGCGATCGGGTGCCTGGAAGGGGAGCCCACCTATGTGCAGACGGCCTTCCTCCTGCCAAAGGGCGAAATGCAGATGGATCCGCCCGTGCGCTGGTACCGCGTGCCGGACAGCGCATGGCTGAACCAGATCGAGGAATCGGACCGGCTGGTGGGCAAGGAAAGCCCGGAGGAAAAGGGCGAACATGAGCGGGCCGTGCTGATCGGACGGGAGAGCGAAGCATCCCTCAAGGAGCTGGCAAGGCTCGCCGAAACGGCCGGGGCCGAGGTGGTGGCGACATTTCTTCAGAAGCTGAACCGCAGGGAAAAGCCGGATACGGCGCTGTTCATCGGCCGCGGCCGGGCGGAGGAGCTGTCACTGCAGATCCAGGCGCTGGAAGCCGATGTGTGCATTGTCGATGATGAACTGACCGGCATTCAGGTGAGAAATCTGGAGGACATTCTGCGCGTCAAGGTGATTGACCGCACGGGTCTGATCCTGGACATCTTTGCGCAGCGGGCCGGAAGCTCCGAGGGCAAGCTGCAGGTGGAGCTGGCCCAGCTGGAATATCGCTCCACCAGGCTCATCGGTCAGGGCCTGGTGCTCTCGAGGCTGGCCGGCGGTATCGGCACAAGGGGCCCGGGCGAGAGCAAGCTGGAGATGAACCGCAGAAGGATTCGCGAGCGCATGACAGAGCTGCGGCGGCGCCTTGATGAGGTGGAGCGGCAGCGGGATGTGCGGCGAAAGAACCGGGAGCGGAATGAGGTGCCGGTGGCGGCCCTGGTGGGTTACACCAACGCCGGGAAATCGACGCTGCTCAACCGCCTGACCGGATCGGATGTGTACGTACAGAACCAGCTCTTTGCCACCCTTGACACCGTGAGCCGGCGTGTGGAGGGCGAGGGCGTTCCCTTCCTCCTGGTGGACACGGTGGGATTTATCCGAAAGCTTCCGCACACCCTGGTCAAGGCCTTCCGCTCGACGCTGGAGGAGGCACTGAGCGCGGATGTACTGGTGATTGTGCATGACGGGGAGAGCCCGGA
This sequence comes from Clostridia bacterium, assembly GCA_017460395.1. Taxonomy (GTDB): domain Bacteria; phylum Bacillota; class Clostridia; order Christensenellales; family Aristaeellaceae; genus UBA2943. The sequence goes on from JAFUBA010000181.1 coordinate 37,462, forward strand.
CATGCTCTCCCAGCGGGAGACCGTGGAGCAGGTGCTTCAGGAACTTGGTGCCACCTCACAGGGCCGGGTGGAGGTCGTGAACAAGTGCGATCTTTTGCCGGATATTTCCGCCATCCCGGGCGCCATCCCGGTGTCTGCAAAGACCGGAGAGGGGCTGGAGGAGATGCTCCAGGCCATCCGGCAGAAGCTGCGCTCCGGCCTTGTGGAGGCCAGCTTCCTGATCCCCTTTTCCGACTACTCGTCCATCGGGAAGATCCGGGAGAGCGGCAGGGTGCTGGAGGAAAGCTATACGGACACCGGCACCGTGCTGAAGATGGAGATGACGGAGGAGGACAGGAACCGCCTCGTTCGGCAGCTCGGAGAGCAGATCCTGGTGGCGGAAGCCTGAGGGCTGCATATGATTCACAAGACCTACGCAGAAAGGACGGATACCGATGAACCTGATCATTCCCAAGAATTATAACCCGGTGCTGAACCTTCGGGACACGGAGATCGCCATCAAGCTGGTGAAGGACTTTTTTGAGCGGGAACTGGCGCAGGCACTGAACCTGACCCGTGTGTCGGCACCGATCATGGTGACGCCAGAGAGCGGCCTCAATGACAACCTCAACGGGGTGGAGCGCCCGGTGTCCTTTGACGTCAAGGAGACGGGCAGGACGGTGGAAATTGTGCACTCCCTGGCCAAGTGGAAGCGTCAGGCGCTCAAGAACTATGGCTTTCAGGTGGGCGAGGGCCTGTACACGGACATGAACGCCATCCGGCGGGATGAGGAGACGGACAACATCCATTCCATCTTCGTGGACCAGTGGGACTGGGAGCGGATCCTGGCGGACGATGAGCGCAACGAGGAGACCCTGAAGGAGATCGTGCGCAGGATCTATCTGACATTCCGGAAGACCGAAGGGTTCGTCTGCGCCCATTATCCGTTCATCAAGCCCGAACTGCCGGATGAGATCACCTTTGTGACCACCCAGGAGCTGGAGGACCTCTATCCGTCCCTCAGCCCCCGTGAGCGCGAATACCGCGCCGCCCGCCGCTATGGCGCTGTCTTCCTGATGGGCGTCGGCGGAAGGCTGAAGAGCGGCGAGATCCACGACGGCAGGGCGCCGGACTATGATGACTGGAGTCTGAACGGGGATATTCTTCTGTATGACCCGCTCCTGGACATTTCCCTCGAGGTGAGCTCCATGGGCATCCGAGTCAACCCAGAGGTGCTGATGAAGCAGCTCCGGGAGCGTGGGTGCGAGGAGCGCGCAGAGCTGCCCTTCCAGAAAGCGCTGCTGGCAGGGGAACTGCCGCAGACCATCGGCGGGGGCATCGGGCAGAGCAGGATGTGTGTGTACTTCCTGCGCAAGGCGCATGTGGGCGAGGTGCAGGCTTCCATGTGGCCATCTGACGTCGTGGAAGCGTGCCGGGCCGCGGGCATTCAGCTTCTGTGAGGCGGAGACCATCAAAAAATACTTCCCAAAAAGAAAGAAAAAGCGAAATATGCCCTTGACAGGCATAAGCTGGTTTGGTATTATCTCACCTGCAGCCGAGCGAACCGGCTGCAGACCATTGGGGAATGGTGTAATGGCAGCACATGCGACTCTGACTCGTACAGTCTAGGTTCAAATCCTAGTTCCCCAGCTTATGGCTCCGTTGTCTAGAGGCCTAGGACGTCGCCCTCTCAAGGCGAAAACACGAGTTCGAATCTCGTCGGAGCTGCTGAAATCCTTTGATCTTGTCAAAGGATATTTTTTTATTTCCAGAAAAGCTGCATGTGCAGGAAAGGGTGGTCGCGCGTGGCGGGGAGCAGGAAAAACGGTTGGATGGAATGCAGGCACAGGAAAGAGTGCGGTGCCTGCCAGCTGCTGCACATGCCGTATCCAGCGCAGCTTCGCCTGAAAGAGGAGAAGGTGAGAGCGCTGCTGAAGGATCTTTGCCCCGTGGAGCCTATCCTTGGCATGGAAGATCCCACACATTACCGCAACAAGGTGCATGCAGTGCTGTCTCAGGACAAGTCGGGCCGCCCCCAGAGCGGCATCTATGCCTCTGGGACACACCGCGTGATTCCGGTCGCTTCCTGTCTGATCGAGCATGAGGCGGCGGACAGGATCATCCAGAGCGCGGTCCGCCTGATCGGGGAGCGGGGATGGAAAATCTACAATGAGTATACGCACCGCGGACTTGTGCGGCATCTCCTTGTGCGGGTGGCCGAGGGGACCGGGGAGATCATGGTGGTCCTGGTGGCGACCACGCTGGACTTTCCTGACCAGGATCTGTTTGTGAAAGAGCTTCTCCTGGCGCACCCTGAGGTGACGACGGTGGTGATCAACCAGAATCCGAGGGTGACCAGCGCGGTTCTTGGCACGAAGGAAAAGACGGTGTACGGGAAAGGGTATATTGAGGACATCCTGATGGGCAAACGCTTTAGGATTTCCCCCAGATCTTTCTACCAGGTCAACGGCAGGCAGACGGAGGTCCTCTACAGGACAGCCCTGGACATGTGTGGCTTTCAGGGCAATGAACTGCTTCTGGATGCCTACTGTGGAACCGGTACCATCGGGTTGTGCGCATCTGACCGTGTGCGCAGACTCATCGGGGTGGAGGTCAACAGCCAGGCGGTCAGGGATGCCAGAGAGAATGCAAGGCTCAATGAGGCAGAACACTGCACATTTTACGCGGAGGATGCAGGAGTGTTTCTTGTGCGCGCCCATGAGCAGGGCATTGTGCCGGATGTGGTGATCATGGATCCTCCGCGGGCAGGGAGCACGCCTGAGTTCCTTCGAACCCTTGGCAGTATCGGGGTGAAAAAGCTGGTGTATGTATCGTGCAATCCGGAGACGATGGCAAGGGATGTAAGGATTCTCCGGGAAGAAGGATATCAGGCACAAAGAGCAGTCCCGGTAGATATGTTTCCCTGCACGGAGCATGTTGAGACAGTCTGTTTGCTAACATATAAGGACTGAAATGGGCTTGAAATGAGGACTTCCGTTCTTTGAATGAAAGCCGGATGACGGTCGGCGCATTGCTTCTCCCCCTGTGATATCAGGCAAAGGATGGCTTGATCAGGAGCAATGTTTATCTATACAGAGGGAGAGTTGGTGCGGGAAGCAACTGTCCCAAATTTTGCAACAGTTTAGCCTGAGGAAACCGGACCCGTGTAGAGTGGTCATTGGGGGGATATTATATGCAGAAAAACGCGAAAGGTGTAAGGGGCCAAAAGAAAACAAATGCGATCATATTTGATGTTTTGAATATCGATAATAACGCAATTCATCTAATTATAGATCAGCTATGGCCATTCTTAAGGTATGATCCTGACTCGGAATTCCGAGTGTTGGATCTAGATCATGAAAACGTTTCGGAGAAGCAACTCTTACTGTATGAAGAGATTTTCATACCTTATTGTACGGAATGTAGTAAGCATCACTCACTACACCATAATTGTTCTTATCCCGATTCGTGGCTCGGAGAGCAGACTTGCCTTTCGATGATTCACTATTTAAACCAGAAAGCATGGTGGCTGTTGCACTATTATGCAATAGAAGAAGCTATAAGGAGATACTGCAGTTTGTCTGATGAAATGCTGGATAGGATTACCAGCACTATAACATATTGCATTCTTGATCGGGATGCGAGCATAGCCGATGCAGTTAACAACGCAATATCAGGAGAACTTAACATGGAAAAAGACATAGAGAGCCTGATTTCTAATGATATTGCTCACACAATCGAAAAGTATAAAGAAGAACCATCAACCTCAATGGTATACAGATAGTTGGGGCAATGAATACAATATATTGGGTCAATAGACTACATATCATTATGAGATGTGTTGTAGTTTCACGCCTGGGAGACAGGCACTCTGATATGTTTGGACAAAGACGAACGTTCACATGTGGAGACGGTGGCTAAAATGGACTATAAAATCGGATATTCTCGTGGAGTGGAATTGGCAAAGAACGATGCCATGACCGAAGCGGCGCTTCAGAAAAAGATAAGCCAAGGTCGAGTGAATAAGATCCGATTTACTCATAAGATCATGGTACCAAATCACAAATCCAATGTCGTCACGACAGTCAGCTATGCGGAAGAAATGGAAGATGTTAGCGTCTTTACATTGTCTCAGGAAGAATATGATGAGCTGCGGCAAGAGGGCGGACTTTTTGATCTGTTTGACAGCACCTTCGGGACGATCATCGATGACTGTGAAGAAGATAGGTTATCATTCGATCAGGTAATACAGGCACTTGAAATGACATTGCGCTTTGCTAATGACCCAACTTCGAGCATCGCTCCTGGACTGGATAAAGTCATTCAGTCTCTGGAGCATGCGAAACGAATCGGCACTTTTTGGGAGATCGTAAATGGCGCAGAATTGTGTGAATCATCAGCATACACGTCATGAGTTTCTTCTCGAGTGCCCTTATGATAGTGTGTCGATCGAGAGCATATGCTTGCTCGCTTGAAAGGGCGGCAAGTGCATCATGCTTTGGGTGGATCGGGACTATGAGTTCACGTGGCGCCCTGACAATGTGAGCACAGGATGTCGGGACAGCGCTATCCTCTGCCGGTATACTAAAGATGCAATGTGATGGAGGTGAGCGAAGTGCAAGGCTGGGTTGAACGGTTTCAGCAGTCCATTGATTTCATCGAGGAGAATCTGGCCAGTGCTCTGAAGATCGAGGATATTGCGCAGATAGCCGCACTTTCTCCGTTCTATTATCAGCGGATCTTTGGTGCGCTTTGTGGAATGACGGTTGGAGAATACATTCGAGCCAGACGCATGACACTCGCTGCACAGGAGCTGTCCAGTACCGACGGGAAGGTCATTGACGTTGCCCTGAAATACGGGTATGACTCTCCGGACAGCTTTGCAAAGGCGTTCCAGAAGTTTCATGGCATCACTCCTTCGAGAGCACGCGAGAAAGGTGCTGCGCTTCGGTCTTTTGTCCCATTGCACATCAAAATATCATTGGAAGGTGGAAAGATGCTGGATTACCGTATCGTTGAAAAAGCGCCGTTTACTGTCGTTGGCATCAAGCGTCGGTTCAACTCTGATACCAGTTATCAGGAAATCCCCAAGTTCTGGAATGAGTGGGCTGCAGATATGAAGGGACTGAAGGGAATGTTCGGGCTTTGCCTTGACATGGACGGGAAGGATTTTGATTACTGGATTGCGGATCATTATGTACCATGGGAAGATGTCCCGGAAGGTTGTGAGTGGACAGTGATCCCCGGCGGCCTGTGGGCACAGTTCAAATGTAAAGGGTCGTTGCCGGATAGTCTGTAGAGCGTGAATACTCAGATTTGGTCAGAGTGGCTGCCAACGTTGAAGGGATATGCGCTGGCTGGGAACTACTCATTGGAAGTGTATGGTCCGCCTACCGAGAATCCGGAAGAATATGAGAGTTGCATCTGGATTCCATTGAAAAAGGAATCCTGAGAGACAGGAATTGGGGATGCCAGGATGTCGAGTCCTGACATCGCCTTTTCTGTTTTAGCCGTTCATCTGGCGGAGTTCCATGCTGATCACTTGGTAGGCGATGTGCGGTTCCGTGGTGATTTCCCGGACGGAATATCCCTGCAGCTCTATCAATCTCAAACGCTCTCGCGCTTCGGATGTCTTCCGCATCCATCCATGCCCTGATGCCATTGTACTCGTCTTTTGCAATAGCCCGCCCGTCCACCGGGACTCTGGGTCGGCGGAGAGTTTTTCTCCCTGCGGGAAGTGACATGCAACCGAATCGAACATTTTCAATATGATCATGTTCGGTTTAGTTGGTGGACGTGTTAATGCCTTGCACTTATGATAATGTTAATAATAATTGCAAAGGTGTGACACGGATGAGAAAATATTACCTGGATAACATCAAATGGGTAACCGTGGTGCTGGTCGTCATTTATCATGTGCTCTACATGTATAATGGCGAAGGCATTCTTGGCGGAGCTGGTAAGATCACGACGCTTGACGTGCAGTATTATGACATGTTCCTTTATGTGGTCTATCCCTGGTTTATGCTTCTGCTATTTCTGATATCAGGAATTTGCTCCAGATACTATCTGGACCATCATTCTGAGAGAGAATTTGCAAAGAGCAGAACAAGGAAGCTGTTGATCCCATCTACGGTAGGATTATTCGTCTTTCAGTTTCTCCAGGGATATGTGAGCATGTCCATCAGCGATGCCCTTGATTCCATGCAGGAAGTGCCTGCTGTCATCAAGTATTTCATTATGGCGTTAAGCGGTACCGGAGTTCTCTGGTACATCCAGCTGCTTTGGTTCTTCTCGATGGTGCTTCTGCTTATCAGGAAAATAGATAAGGACAGACTATGGAAACTGGGTGGAAAAGCTAACATCATCGTGATATTGCTGATGACGGTTGCAGTATGGGGAGCCGCACAGATCCTTAATACTCCGGTCATTGTGGTCTATCGATTCGGGTACTATGGGATCGCATTCCTGCTGGGGTATTTTGTGTTCTCACACGATGAGGTGATAGAAACCCTGAAGAAACACTTTATGCTGCTGATCATACTTGCAGCAGGCGCAGGAGTGATTTTTTGCGCGGTGTACTTTCAGGATAATTATGCAGAGGCGCCCATCAACAGATCCGTTCTGTTCACAGGCTTCGGCTGGTTTGCAAGCGTGGCAATCCTCAGCGGTGCGGCAAAATATGCCGATAAGCAGAACCGTTTTACAGCATGGATGAGTCAACACAATTTTGGACTATACGTGTTCCATTATCTTGGGATTTCAACCGTCGCCCTGCTTCTTGGAAAGCCCGGGATTCTTCCGGCAGCTGTCGTTTATGTGCTCAGCCTCGTTGCCGGTTTTGTCGCAGCATATGCTTTGAATGCAGTGATATCAAGAGTTCCATTCTTCAGATGGGCGGTGCTTGGAATAAAGAAAGAGAGAAAAGTGGATGTTTCATGACAATCTGTTAACGCTCAGAAAAATGAACAATATGACACAGGAAGATGTTGCCGAGAAAGTGGGTGTTTCACGGCAATCAGTCGCAAAGTGGGAAATGGGGGAAACGGTTCCGGATCTCGACAAGTGCAAAATACTGGCGGAACTTTTTGAAGTGTCGCTCGATGATCTGGCAAATTATGAATCGGAGGATAGTGGCGGCTTGGGGATTCCGCCCAAAGGGAAACATCTCTTCGGAATGGTCACTGTAGGTGATAAAGGGCAGATTGTCATTCCAGCTAAGGCGAGAAAGATCTTTGAGATTGCCCCGGGCGATCAGTTGGTGATCCTTGGTGATGAGAGACAGGGCCTTGCCATCATGAAATCGGAAAGCTTTTTAGCCTTTGCCGATGCAGTCAGAAACGGATGGACAGGTAGATCCTGATCACAGTTATGTGAGACAGAGAATATCAGAATCCCTGCGCCAAACTGATACGTGTAAGGGTCTTCTGCAGCGAAGGGGAAACAGTTCCGGGAATCAATTGAATCGTATGTCAGATGCCCAATCTGATGTGCGTCAAAAACGGCTCCGGTACACTTTCCTGAGAGTGACCAGATTTGACATTGTATAGCGACTTGTTCGCTTTGAAAATGATTCTTCTTGTTCGTGTTCCAGGTGTTCCAGGTCCAAATCGCCTTACATCCATGGTCCGCCTGCAGGTTCAGATCTTCTCTGAGCCTGTGGGCGGGCCATTTTAGGTACTTCCCGGCAGAACAATCCTCGTACAACACAGCAGGTATGCATCGGGCTGTTTGTAATCATTTTTAAAGTTGTCAATTTTATATTTGACAAATTATGTTCTGAGATATATGCTACAAGCATCCATTGGTAACAGGAGATGACAGATCGTGCTGTACTTCCGGGAAGAGGAAAGAAAACTGCTGGATCAATTCGCACAGCATAGCTCGAACAGGGCCATGGCAGTCTACGGACGCCGCAGGACAGGAAAAACGGCACTGGTGTTGGACTTTTTCCATGATCATGACGCAGGCAATCAATGTGTTTATTTCCAGTGTGCCAGTTTTGACTACGATTTATGCCTGATCGACTTTAAGCAGGTTCTTCACCCGCTTCTTCCGGACACCCTTGTGATAGATCAGCTGACCACCTTTCGTCAGGTGTTTCAGTATTTATCACAGATTCGCGTTGAGCACAGGATATTTATCATAGACGAGTTTCCCTTTCTCGCAAAAAAGAATGAAGATGTAACCGCAGAATTTCAGTGGATCATTGACCATGGACTGGGCACGAATAAAATCATTCTTCTTGGTTCCAGCCTTTCATTCATGAAAAGGCAAATAGGAGACCGGGAAGCGCCACTTTACGGCCGGTTCGACAAGGTCCTGGAGCTTCTTCCGTTTTCTTTTGAGAATGTGCACGCGCTATTTCCTGTCTTTGAGGATGCTGTTGCTGTGTACGCGAGAACAGGTGGGGTGGCCCAATATGTGATGCTCTACAAAAATTATCCCTCCGTGATGGAAGCCGATGCGGCCCTGTTTTTCACGCCATACGGACAATTGTTTCAGGAGGCAGAAAATCTCCTGATGCAGGAAGTGCGTGAGGTTACGACATATATGACGATTCTCCGCACCATCGGAACCGGTGAGAAGGAATCCGGACAGATTGCGGACAAATGCGGAATGGATCCCCGCGCTGTGTTTACTTATCTGAACAAGCTCATCGATCTGGACATTCTGTCTGTGGTAGCCAATCCCTTATCTCCGAAGCAGAAGGGAAAACGCTATATGATCTCGGATTTGCTGTATCGTTTTCATTTTTCGTTTATTGATCCGAGAGTTTCTATGATTACGGTGACACAGGAAAAAGCAATTCCTTATATTCTGAATCATCAGTACAGTGAATATCTCGGATTTGTGTATGAATCCATCATTCGTACGCAATGCTTTCATTACGGTCTTCGGAACATTCTCCCGTTCATGCCCTTTACGGTGGGAAAATGGTGGGGGAATATTCAGGAGGACGGTGTGTGGAAAGAAAGTGAGATCGATGTGATTGCCTTCGACGATCAGCATCTTGTGATTGGAGAATGCAAGTATCGTAATAAAGCGGTCGGGACACAGGAATTGAAATTGCTTCAGGAAAAAGGAGTCTTTGTTCAATCGAAGGGACGGGAGCTTTTTTACCTTCTTGCCAGCAAGAGCGGGTTTACAGAGGAGGTGCAAACCGTCTCCGATGATCATGTCATCCTCATTGATCAGATTTGATGCCATGGGATTGGTTCCGTGAGGCAGCACATCAGGATGCTGCCCGCTTGCATCACCCGGTGGCAGGGATCATTGCCAGAGATAACGACGAAATTCAAGCTTATGGAGGGCTCAAACACAGATGAATCATGAGCTGCAGCTATATATTCCCAGACCTGAGGACGGATGGTTCTATGTGAAAATGATGTCTGACCCCGAGACAATGGCGTATAACGCTCCATGGTTTCCTCCGGACGGATGCATTCCCGATCCGGAGTCTGAGTGGCTGGATCTGCAGAAAGACTGGATTGGAAAAGAACCGGAGAGATTCTACGCTTATCTTCAAAGGAAAAGCGACGGGGCCTTTGTTGGGGATGTGAACTATCATCAGTCGACAGAGGACTGCTGCGATATAGGCATCGTGATCTATGCGCCGGAGCGGGGAAAAGGATACGGCAGGCAGGGGCTTTGGCTCCTTCTGGAGCGCGCGTTCCTCGTGGACGGCGTGTCCTGCCTGCACAACGATTTTGAAGAAACACGCATCGCTGCATATCGCATCCACACAGCAGCTGGCTTCCGGGAAATCGGGCGAGATGAGGGAATCATACGTCTTGAGCATACCCGGGAAGCCTATCTGAAAGACAAAGCTGCCCGCTGAGACAGATTCTGCTTCATCAAGGAATCAGAGGATGTTTCCAGAGGCACAGGAGATGCGCGCGACGGAGGAGAATACGGACGGAGGTACCGACATGTGGATTTCAGACATCAAAGAGCAGAACATCCTCGATGCCCTCAAGTATATCGATGAGCATGGTGTGCCGGCACCGGACCTGAGCCTGAGCGATGCGTTGGTGACGGAGGATGGGAAGAAGTATCCTGCAGAGTATGTGATCGCAGTCGCAAGACATCTGGCCACAGGGGAAGATACAGACAGCCAAAGCATCAGGGCAGGCGAGGCAAAGCGCTTTCTTCGGGGACTGGGATACACGGTCGAAACCAGGCAGGAAAAGTTTGAACTGACGATTTCTGCCGACAGCGTCGTATCGACCGATCCACGGTTCACGATGGATAACCTGTCGCTCGGTGACCACTATAAGCCGCTGGGTGCTTTCCTCAGGCGGGCCGGCGGGGAGGAAATCAGACGCGCCTACAACAGAGGTGAGCGGCGTAATTCCAACCAGACCATGCCGCGCATCGCTTGCCAGGTCTTTGAAAAGCAGCTATCTGCAATGCCTGTGGAAAGTAAAGAGAGCTTTCCCATCTGCAGGTACACGCCAGGGAGCGATCTGATCTGCGGGATCTATGCAAGCGTCGATGAGTTCAGGGCGCACCGCAGAACCATCGAGTACCTTGTCTACAGCTATGACGGCGGCAGGCAGTTCGTCTTTTACTGCTGGAATGTGTTCTCCACGATTCTCTTTGTCCAGGAATGCCTGAAGCGCTTTGGAGAGCCAGGCGATCAAATGGTTCTGATCTATCGGGAGAAAGGTGAAGAGGAGGAGCAGGAGATGACGGCCGATGCTGCGGCCCGGGAAGAACTGGTACAGCAGTTCAGGGGCTACCAGAATCCATATTCCACGATGCTCATGGAATCGAAGAACCTGATCTTCCATGGGGCGCCCGGGACGGGCAAGTCATACCTCGCCAGAGAGATCGCGGCAGATATCATCAGCGGTGGCTACTATGACAAGCTTGCCCAGCTCACAGAAGACCAGCGGAAGCAGGTGGAGTTTGTACAGTTCCATCCAAGCTATGACTATGCCGACTTCGTGGAAGGTCTGCGGCCCAAAGTGAATGCGGACGGCACGATGGGCTTTGAACTGCAGGACGGTATTTTTAAGAAGTTTGTCGCCCGCGCCAGAAAGAATTTCGAGGATGCACAGAAATCGCAGGAAGCCATCGAGCGGGAAGTGTCCGTCCAGGAGGCCATGATGGACTTTTTCTCCGGGATTGAGCTGGGTGTCGATACCTTCAGGACCATGAGCGGAAACGAGTTTACGATTACAGGTGTCGACGACAGCCACATCACCGTCTCGATCCCCGGCAATGAGTCCGTCAACAGGCTCACGCTCAGCATGGACGAGATCAGAAGAATGCTCGAGTCCGATGTGCAGTTTACAAAGATCAAGGACGTGACCAGGTTCTTTGGGAAGACCTTCGCAACCCAGGCCTACTCCTACGATTTTGCCATCTACAAGGCGATCAGGGCAAAGAAGGTCGCTGCCTCCAGGGCGAGGGCGAAGGTGACGGAGATGAAGAAGTACATCTTCATCATCGATGAGATCAACCGCGGCGAGATCTCGAAAATCTTCGGGGAACTGTTCTTTTCCGTTGATCCGGGCTACAGGGGCAGGGCCGGTGAGATCTCCACACAGTATGC
>JAFUBA010000022.1 GCA_017460395.1 Clostridia bacterium
AGATGAGGACACGGCAGCGCAAGCTGGTGGACCCTATGCAGTATGTGATGTCCATCGCGGCGGAAGACCTGGCCAACTACACACCCACCTTCACGTGGGAAATGGGCCCACCCACAGAAAAGCAGCTGCAGATGCTCGAAAAGCGCGGCATCTACCCCGAGTCCGTGGAAAACATGGGCAAGGCCTCGCTCCTCATCGACCGCCTTCTCCGGCGCCAGGAAGAGGGCCTGTCCACACCCAAGCAGATCCGCTGCCTCGAGCGCTATGGCTTCCGACAGGTCGGCACATGGAGCTTTGAGGATGCCAGCCGGATGGTTTCAAGGCTGGCAGCCAACAAATGGCAGATCCCAAGGGGTATCGATGTGACCTCCTACAAACCCGCATCACTGAATATAGGTTAAGAAAAAGAAAGGAATTGAACTTTATGGATAAGATTTTGTCTGCTCTCAGCAGCATCAACTGTGCCGATCTTGACCACGACGGCTGGATCCGCGTGGGTATGGCCCTCAAAACAGAAGGCTATGACCTGAGTGTCTGGGAAGCCTGGAGTGCCCTGGACACTGCACGCTACCATGAGGGCGAGTGTGCAAGGCGCTGGAACTCCTTTCACGGGACCGCCTCCCCGGTGACCGGGGCGACCATCATCAAGATGGCCCAGGACCGCGGCTGGGTGCCCTTCCTGGGTGCCGATGGCATCATGGACTGGAACGATGTCATTGAGTACGACGGCATCGGCAGCGAGCCTGATCCCGAGGATCTCCGCACACCCACGGAGGATCTGATCCTCTATCTCTCCACCCTCTTTGATCCCGACGACCACGTCGGATACGTCACCGGGGATGTCCACCAAAACTCCGACGGCCGCTGGGCACCCGGCAGGGGCGTGTACGACCAGACCGCGGGTGAGCTCATCGCCTCCCTGCACCGTCACCCGGATGACCTCGGCGCCACCGTGGGAGACTGGAATCCTGAGGCCGGCGCATGGATCCGCTTCAACGCTCTGGACGGCCATGGCGTCAAGAACGACAACGTAACCAAGTTCCGCTATGCGCTGGTCGAGTCCGACTCCATGCCCATGGACGAACAGATCTCCATCTACCGCATACAGGAACTCCCGATCGCAGCCCTGGTCTCCTCCGCCGGAAAGAGTGTGCACGCCATCGTCAGGGTGGATGCGAAAAACGCGCAGGAGTACCGCCAGCGAGTCACCTTCCTGTATGACTTCCTCGCCGCCCGCGGCCTGAAGGTAGACACCCAGAACCGCAATCCCAGCCGCCTTTCCCGGATGCCGGGTGTCACGATAAACGGCCAGGTCCAGCTGCTCCTCGGCGTCAACATTGGCCGGAAGAGCTGGACGGACTGGATGGACTTTGTGGAGGGCGTCACCGACGAGCTGCCCGCACTCACCACCCTGTCTGCAGCCACGAAGGATCTGCCGCCTCTTCCTGAAGAGCTGATCGAGGGTGTGCTCCGTCGAGGTCACAAGATGCTGATCTCCGGATCCTCCAAGGCCGGGAAGTCTTTTCTCCTGATGGAGCTCTGCATCGCCCTAGCAGAAGGCAAACCCTGGCTGGGTTTTGAATGCCGGAAGAGCCGCGTCCTGTACGTCAACCTGGAGATCGACCCCGCCTCCTGCGTGACCCGCTTTCTCAAGATCTACGATGCCCTCGGATACAAGGATCGGCATATGAACGACATAGTCATCTGGCATCTGAGAGGCCATGCTGTTCCACTGGACCAGCT
>JAFUBA010000182.1 GCA_017460395.1 Clostridia bacterium
GAAAAAAATCGGCAATCGGCACGCAGGGATAGTCTGCGCTTTTTTTGTGTGTTCAGATATGGTGTGAAGCTGACTTCTGATCATCTGATGTGCCTGTTTGATGAAGTTGAAGGCCTGTACACTTCAAACTTTTCAAAGCTGCTACGAATGCTGCTGACTTGACAGGAACTTTTCCAGCTTCTTTTTGACCCGCTGGAGCGCATTGTCGATGCTCTTTGCATGCCGCCCCAGATGCTCCGCAATCTCCTGGTAGGTCTTCCCATCCAGGTAGTCCCGAAGGACTGCCTGCTCAAGTTCCGAGAGCGTACTGTCGATCTTCTGATGGATCCGGTGATATTCCTCCTGGGAGATCAGCATTTCCTCGGGATTGTTGACATGCCCCTCCATGATGACGTCCATCAGCGTCCTGTCGGAATCATCATCGAACAGGGGCTTGTTGAGGGAGACATAGCTGTTGAGGGGAATGTGCTTCTGTCTCGTCGCCGCCTTGATGGCGGTGATGATCTGCCGCGTGATGCAGAGCTCTGCGAAGACGCGGAAGGTAGAGCTCTTCTCAGGTCTGTAGTCCCGTATGGCCTTGTACAGACCGATCATGCCCTCCTGGACAATGTCTTCATGATCCGCACCGATGAGAAAGTAGCTCCTCGCCTTGGATCTGACAAGGTTTTTGTATTTATCCAGAAGATACTCCTCCGCGTGGGTGTCCCCCTGGTGGCTGAGCTCCACCAGATATTCATCGTCCTTCCCGCTGTACTCCGGTGCGTAATGCGTGACGGTCGATGGCTCCTGTTCCTCCTCCAGATGCCGCTGCAGTTCCCCCTCGGGGTACTGCTGCTGCTCCTTTCGGATCGCCTCCATCACTTCCATTTCTTCATGGGTATACTCCATGAAGTCCGCATCCTCGGGTGGTTCTGTCTCCCTGAGATACCACGGGCTGTCCGATTCCTGTTCCTGATTCAGTTCTCTATCTTCCAGTTCGTCCATGCTATCCCCTTCGCACTGTTCTCTGGCGTTGATTCTTTTTACCCTTTTCCCCGTTCGTATCCGGTTTCTTTCTGTTCTTCTGCGGCTGCGCCTGCTGGGGCTGAGGCTTCTGAAGGTTTGCAGGCTTCTGTCCTGCCTTTTCGGATGTCTTCTCAGCCTTTGGCTTTGCCTCTGCCTTCCCAGGTACTGGCTTTGCCGGTGCTTTGGGCTCCTCCTCGCGGATGGGGCTTCTCCTCAGCGCTTCAAGCCTTCGCACCGTGTCCTCCGGCAGCCGCCCCTCCAGCTGATGGCGCTGGATCCCGGCCGATACCTGGTGGGCCGCAAGACCCTGCACTCGGATGTCCTTCAGCTCCCGCAGCAGCTCCCTTGAGGTCATTCGCACGGCCCCTGTGGACAGCACCTGGCTCTGCTCAAGACCGTCGGATGTCGCCACCTGGACCTGCCGGTATTTTGGCGTCTGCGCCACCAGACGCTCAATGTAGGCATCCGCCGTCTCGCCTCTGCAGGTGAAGACAATGCGGATCCCCTCCCGCTGCTCCTCGGTGGTGGTCTTTCGCTCCGACTGCCAGCCGTCATAGACCAGGACCACTTCCTGGCCGGCATAGCCGCTGTAGTCCTGAAGGAGCCTGGTCAGCTGGTCCCGGCTCTCGTCCATGGACCAGCCCTTTTTCTCCGGCTCCTTCCAGGCGCCGATGACGTTGTACCCGTCCACAATCAGGAGCGGTTTCATGACCGTCTCACCGTGAGCACGCGGTACATCATGATGCCGGCAGCCACGGAAGCATTCAAGCTCTCAATCTTGCCCTTCATGGGCAGGGACACTTTCGTGTCGCAGTGTTCCTCCACAAGCCTTGAGATGCCCTCGCCCTCCGAGCCGATCACCAGCGCGCAGGGGCCGTGGAAATTGACGGACATGTAGTCCTGGCCGTCCATGGTCACGGCATAGCTCCAGATGCCCTTCTCCTTCAGCTGATCGATCGTCCTGGTCAGGTTCGGGACACGGGCCACCTTCACGTGCTCCACGGCTCCGGCACTTGCCTTCACCGCGGCCGGGGTCAGTCCCACACTGCGCCGCTCGGGCACGATCACGCCATGAGCTCCGGCGCACTCCGCCGTACGGATCACCGCACCCAGATTGTGCGGATCCGTCACGCCGTCCAGGAGGATCAGGAAGGGCTGCTCATTCTTTTCCTCGGCCAGCGCCAGCATGTCCGCCACCGTAGAATACTGATAGGCAGAGGCAAAGGCCACCATGCCCTGGTGATGCGGTGCCAGCTCGTCGAGCCGGTGCCGGTCCACCTCCTGTACGGGGACTCTGGCGTCCCGGGCCATCTGGACAATCTCCCTGGCTGAGCCCGTGAGCTCACCCGAGAGCACCAGCAGCTTTTCCAGGTCACGCCCGGCCTTCAGGGCTTCGCGGATGGGATTGCGCCCGGCCAGGATGTTCTCCTGGGGGAGATTTTCTTCCCGCTGCGGCTTCGCGCTCACATGTTCATAGTCCAGATAGCTGCGGGACTGGGGCGCCGCCTGGCCATCCCTGTCGTCGCGGGGACTGAAACCGGAGTTTCTCCGATTATCCTGGAGACGGCGGTCATCATAAGACCTTCTGTCGCCTCTGTCTCTGCGATCATACGATCGATTTCCGCGGGACGAAGGCTCCTCGTCGCGGCCGCTGCGATTCCCTCTCGGGCCTCTGCCCTGGGCTTTCTGGAAGTTCTGCGGTGCGTACCTGCCCCGGTACTGGCTGCCTTCCTCCGCCCAGTCGTCTGAGCGGCGGGCGGGGCCGGATGTGCGGCGCGGGCCCTTGGAGAAGCGTCCGTTCTTGGGATCGGCGACATTTCGCGCATGATATGCCATCTTGTGTATTTCCTCACTTTAATATGATTTGATTTTATGATTCCGTCGGCGTAGCCCCAGGGTCAGGGGCCTCTCATTCCTGCAGGTGCATCTCCTTCAGCAGCTGCTGCCGCCGAAGAATGACCTCCTGGCGCTTTCCGCAGGATTTGCTGCCCTCGGGGCAGGCGCCCCTGAGACAGCCGGGGCCTGCGTCCTTAAAGAGCGCCGGCGCCACCTCCATGCACTGCCTGTGCATCTCGGTTGCCAGGGCGCGGATCTCCCACTGGGCGCGCTCGCACATTCTCAGGCCGAAAAAGTGCCTGAGCTCCCTCACGTTCATGGTCACCAGAAAGCGGGTCTCGCACGCACCGGGCAGGACAAACCGGGCATCCTCGTTGCTCGCCTCACCCCTCTGTCCGAGCTTTTCCTGCCATACACGGTACCATGCTTCCATCTGGGCCATCTCGCGCCTGTACTCCTCCACCGCCTCATCCCCCAGCGCCTCAATCTGGGGCGGAAGAATGTAGCCGAAGCCGTCCGCATAGGAGACGTAGCGCTGGCTCTGCACGGAGAAGCTGGCCAGGCGGTGGCGGGTGATCTGGGCCAGCAGTACGCGGCTGACACCTTCCACCGCAAAGGTGAAGGACGCATGCTCCAGGACGGACTCATGGCCCATCCCCATGATCTTTTGCACAAACGCGCTCTGGTCCTTCTGCTCGATCTTCTCTCTCAGGTCCACCAGGTGACTGCCGGAATAACACAGCTTTGCACCCATGGCCACCATCTCCTCCGGGGAGAGGGTATGGCGGATCAGCTCCGCCTTCATCTGTACCCTTGGCATAATATACCTCCTGTCCTAAATACGAAACAGACGAAGGCCTTATGCCTTCCTATTTTCGGTCTCGGGGAAGGTGCCCCGGGCAATCTCAAACAGCGCCCGGATCCGCTCGTCCCGCCCCGTCATGTACAGATAGCCGATCAGTGTCTCCAGGCCCGTCGCCGCCTGATAGTCCGCCTGGGACTGATGTCTTGGCGCGCCGTGCTTGGCATGTGCATTTCTCCCCCGGTGGATCTGATCCGTCTCCTCCTCGGTCAGCTCGGAGAGCATCCTCTCCAGCGCCTTTGCCTGAGCGGATGCATTGACCCTCGAGGTGGCCTCCAGGTGCATGTGATGAAGGTTTCTTCCCTCCAGCATGAGGTGGGAGCGGACCAGAAGATCCCACACCGTGTCCCCGATGTAGGCCAGGCGAAGAGGAGAGATCTGCCGAGCATCCTCAGGAGCCATCACCTGGTGCTCCTGGCCGGTCACACATTGAAGAAGACTCAACTGTCCGCCTCCATCTTGCAGCTCTTGTGCTCTGGACACAGCATATGCGCAGAGCAGGGAGATTATATCCAATCATGCGCCGTGTTTCAATCATTTTTTGACGGAAGCCGGCCTTTCGCCGGCAGCTTCCTTACTCCGAAAAAAACTGGCCGTGTTCCTTTTTTCAGGGCTTGTATTTATCCACCCTTATGCTATAATTTTCTTGCGAAAGTCATTTTTGCGATTCATATCTGGAGGTGCTACTTATGGCATATAAGATTACTGACGACTGCATTTCCTGCGGTTCCTGCGCTGACGGCTGTCCCGTGAACGCCATCTCTGAGGGCGACGGCAAGTACGTCATCGATGCTGATTCCTGCATCGAGTGCGGTGCCTGCGCATCCGTGTGCCCCGTGGGCGCTCCCGTTCAGGAGTAAAGATGCAAGGAAAACCCTCTCCCTCGGGAGAGGGTTTTTGCGTTCCCCATGCCTGGGGCCAGAAAATCCATCAAAAAGATTTTCGATTTTCTCTTTCCCGGGCATTGACAAATGTTTCCCGCCGCGTATAATAGCCATCGTTCGCTTGCGCGGACGCATGTGCACCATTAGCTCAGTTGGTAGAGCACCTGACTCTTAATCAGGGTGTCTAGGGTTCGAGTCCCTAATGGTGTACTTCCACGAGCACCATTAGCTCAGTTGGTAGAGCACCTGACTCTTAATCAGGGTGTCTAGGGTTCGAGTCCCTAATGGTGTACTTGCTCTGTACTGTTGTACAGAGTTTTTTATTCTCTTGTACATTGTTCATCTTCCTTCAAGAAAAAGACAGCCTTCCGGCTGTCTTTTTCTTTGCTGTCATGTTGTCTGTTCTTCCAGGCTGCCCGCTGCCTTCATGGCCTGTTCCAGTGCCATTTTCCAGGTGTCCGCACGCTTTGCAGGCACTGCCTTTTCCTCCGGTCCGCTGTCTGATACACCTGAAGGAGTGGCAGGCACATCAGGCTTTGCCATTCTTTCTTCTGCTGGCTTGGGTGCCTCATCCCTCGCCGCCTCAGGCTTTGGCGTCTGGGGCTTTCCAGGCATTTCCTTCTGTTTTCCCTCGCCCTGTCCGTGCTTTTTCTGCTTCTTTTTCCCGCGCCCTTTTTCCTGTCTGTCCCGCCGGCCCTCGCGCTCACCGCGTCTTGTGTGCGCCGGCGCTTCCTCGCCGTCTTCGGGACTTACGGAATCCGGCAGGATGCCCTGTGTGTCTCCCGAGGCCACTTCCAGCAGCTCTTCTGTCATGTCCAGGGTTTCATCTGCTTCCGTACTATCCGCTGCATCGCCCTCAGCAGATGCCGCATCCGGCTGCCCTTCAGCATACAGGGGCACGTATTCCCGCTTCCATGAGGCGCGTCCGACAGGCTGCAGATCCTCAAGGGGATACTCGCGGATCTCGCCCGTCTCATTTCGGAAGATCCTCACCCGCACGGTTTCCCGGATCGCATTGAGCTCCGTGACCGTGCCCTGACCGTCGGGCGTAATGACCTCTCTCCCCACCCGCGGCATTCTGCGGTGCACTTCCTCATACTGATCCTGCTCATACTTCAGACAGCACATGAGCCTTCCGCAGATTCCGCTGATCTTCAGGGGATTGAGCGAGAGCTTCTGTTCCTTTGCCATCTTGATGGACACCGGCTGAAAGTCCGCCAGGAAGGTGTTGCAGCACACCGGCCGCCCGCAGGTACCCAGGCCGCCCAGCAGTTTCGCCTCGTCCCTCGCGCCCAGCTGCCTCAGTTCGATCCGGCTCTTGAAGTAGCCCGCCAGATCCTTCACCAGTCCCCGGAAGTCCACCCGTCCGTTGGCGGTAAAAAAGAAGATCATCTTCTGATTGTCAAAAGGTACCTGCACTTCCACCAGCTTCATTTCCAGCTTGTGCTGCAGGATCTTCTCCTGACCCACCCGGAACGCTTCCTTCTCCAGGCGGCGGTTATCCTCCCGGTGCCGTATATCCTGCTCTGTGGCAGGGCGGATGATTTTCTTGAGGGCCACCGGAAGCTGTTTTTCTTCCTTCTGTTCCACCGGCATCACAACCTGGGCGAGCTCCTGCCCGCGGACCGTCTCCACCAGCACATAATCGCCGTACTGGGGCTGGGCTGTGTCCGGATCAAAAAAATACAGCTTGCCGCCGTCCTCAAACTTCACACCGATCACGTTGACCATTTTGTCTTTACTCCCATGATGTTGAGCATCAGCTGCTCCAGCACTGCCTGCGGTGTCACCTGATTGAGTCGCTGTTGTCTCGCTTTGTCCACGAAACCGATCATCTGGGTGAAATCCTCGCCTCTTGCTTCCCTGGCCATATGCCGCCAGGCAGCATCGTAGCCTGCCAGGGTGTTTTCGGGCAGCAGCCCGAAATTCACCAGCCAGACCTGGCGCAGCAGTTCATTGACTGTCGTCAGCAGCCCGTCGATTTCCTCCTTCTGGTCCTTCCAGAAGGCAGCGACGGAAAAGATATCGCTTCTTCGCCTGAGATTCAAGAACTGGTCCAGGATTTTTTCGCGCCTCTGCCAGTATTCTTCGTCGAAGGCCATCTGAAGGGCCACCCCGATGGAGCCATTGCACACACCGATCGTCTGCCCGCGCCGCTCCTCCCCCACGCCCTGTTCCCGAAGAATCCGGTCAATCAGCGCATTGTCCCAGGGGTGCAGAGGGATATGCCTGCACCTTGAGATGATGGTCGGCAGAAGAAGGTTCGGCTTCTCGGTCACCAGCATGAACACGGTATTGTCCGGCGGTTCCTCCAGCGTTTTCAGAAGGGCATTCTGGGCCGGCGGGTTCATTTTCTCCGCCTCCAGAATCTCCACGATTCTCACGCCACCTGTGTAGGTGTGCTCTCCCACCATCTGCACCATCTGGCGGATGGTGTCCACCACGATGGCGTCCTTCCCGCGCTCTGTGTCGCGATCCGAGTTGATCCCTTTGCCCGGACGGATGCGAATCACATCCGGATGTGTCCCGTCATAGTACTGCACACAGCCGGGGCATTTTCCGCAGGGCTTTTCTGTTTCACACGTGCAAAGAAGGGTGGATGAAATCACCCTCATCAGGGATTTCTTCCCCACCCCTGCCGCGCCGCTAAGGAGATAGGCATGGACATACGTGCCCTCCCTCAGCGTCCTGTGCAGGCCACGCATCGCAGAGCCCTGGCTGTCAAAATCCGAAAACGTCAGTATCTTTTCCACCGGGGCCCGGTTGACCGTTTCCTGTTGCTTCATAACTGTATGTTTTCCTTGTGTTGTAGTTTCCCGTATGTTTTTTTGTCTGTATATTCGCCCGTCCCGGGTGCGATTACAGCTTGATGAACTGGTCCACAGACAGGACAAACACCGTCGCGCCGCCCACGGTCACCTCAATGGGATAGGGCGTGTAGGTGCCGGATACGCCGCCCGCCGGTGCGGGGGCTGCTGCCATCTGCTTGCGGGTCTTGCAGACCTTCTCGATGACATGCATGGCGCTGTCAAACTTGTCGTCATCCACGCCCACAAGGAGCGTCGTATTGCCGGCGCGCAGAAAACCGCCCGTGGTGGCCAGCTTGGTCACGCCGAAGCCGGCATCCATCAGATGGGAAATCAAACGGGAAGCATCTTCATCCTGCACAATTGCTATGATCAGTTTCATGGTATCTCTCCTTGATAGACTTACTGAACGTCTGAAATCAACGTCTGAAAAGCCTGTTCGCATTTCTTTTTTATCTGGATCCAAGTATACCATCATTGCATCCAAAGCACAAGTTTTTTGTCTGCACGGCCATGCGCCCCTCCCTTGTGGCGCGCTTTCCGGACGTGTATACTCCCCTTTTGCAGGGCTTCCTGCAGTTTTCCCTGAAAGGACCTTTTGCCTTGAATTCAAAAGAACATTCAGCCACGCATGCTGCATATCAGTTCTACGCCACCGCCGCCTTCGGCATGGAAGGCATCGTCGCATCCGAGCTCAGGCGGCTCGGACTTCAGGACGCAAAGGGCGATGTCGGCGGCTGCCGCTTTACCGGGTCCCTTGAGGACGCCTTCCTTTGCTGCCTGCGTCTTCGCTGCGCGGACCGCGTCCTGCTGGTGCTGGCAGAGGGCACGTGTCTCACCTTTGACGATCTCTTCCGCCTCACAGGCTCTGTCCCCTGGCAGAAGTACCTCACGCGCGACGGACAGATCAATGTGTCCTGCAAGTGCGGCCGCAGCCAGCTCATGAGCATATCCGACTGCCAGTCCATCTGCAAAAAGAGCATCATTGAGCAGCTGAGGAAAAGCCGGGGACAGGACGTATTCCCTGAAAGCGGCGTTCCCTTCCCCATTCATGTGCACATCCATGAGAACCACACCCGCATCATGCTGGATCTGTGCGGCAGCGGGCTTTCCCGGAGAGGGTACAGGACATGGAACGGCGAGGCACCGCTCCGGGAGACGCTGGCGGCGGCCCTGGTGGAGCTCTCCCCCTGGCGTCCCGGCATGCCCCTGCACGACCCGTGCTGTGGCACCGGTACCCTGCCCATCGAGGCAGCCTTCCGGGCAGGCCACCGGGCGCCGGGCATGACAAGGACGTTCGCATGCGAGCAGTTTCCCTTTGTGCCAAAGGAGCGCTTCTGTGAAATCCGAAAGCAGGTGGAGAGCGAGTTTGAAATAGACCGTATCCACTCGATCTCCGGGTCCGACCTGGACCCCGAGGCCCTGGAGCTTGCCCGGCGGCATGTGCACCAGGCCGGCCTGGATGGCGTTATCCAGCTGCACTTAGAGGACCTGCGGACCCTCACCATGCAGGAGGAGGAAGGCGTCTTCCTCTGCAACCCTCCCTACGGGGAGCGGATGAGCGACCGGAAGAAATGCGCAGAGCTTTACGCAGCCCTTTGTGATCTCATGCGTCGCAACCCCGGCTGGAGCCTTTGCGCCATATCCTCGGACCCGGATTTCGAACGTGCCTTCGGGAAGCGTGCTGACAAGCGTCGGAAACTCTACAACGGAAGGCTGGAGTGCCAGTTCTATATCTACCTTGCCCCCGCTGAAAAGGCACGTGCGAAGCGCAGGAAGCCATGAGCCCACAAAATTAATTTCCTCAAGCTCCTGATTTCTTTTTGAATTCCCTTGACTTCACCCCTCCTCCATGCTAATATAGTGCCCGTCGCCTGTGCGGCCGTGGCGGAATTGGCATACGCGCACGTTTGAGGGGCGTGTCCAGCAATGGGTACGGGTTCAAGTCCCGTCGGCCGCACGAAGACCGGATCTGCTTAGCAGATCCGGTTTCTTTTTTTGTTTTTGTGAACCGGATATATGAATCACAGAAGGGATCGATGCAGATGGCGTACTACCTGTGCAAAGAGTGTCTGGAGCCGTGTGCGGAGCAGGATATCCTGCAGCAAGCTGCCCCATATGTCGCCGCCATCACCTTTCAGGAGTGGCCCGAAAAGCTCTCCCTTTTCTCCATGGGCATCGATCTGGATCCTGCAGCCGCAGATCCCGGGGAAACCAAGGCCGTGGTGAACTATGACTCCCTGACCGGCACCATCGCCATGCCGGATCGGAAACGTCCCGGCAGCGAGCACCGCTTCGCCTTTGCCCTGGACGAGAAGGGCGTGGTGTTCCTCGATGACACAGGGTATGTGGACAGCCTCCTTCAGGAGATCCGCAGGACGCGCAGATGGCGCATGCCCTGTCTGGAGCGGTTCCTCTACGACTTTCTTGAGCTGCTCATCCTCGATGACCGCAGGTACATGGACGAGACGGAGAAGGAGCTCAATGCCATTGAGGAGATGATCGTACAGGGCGAGGGGGAGAGCACCCTCACGCGCATCAACGAGATCCGAGGCGAGCTCCTTGACCTGCACGGCTATTACAGCCAGCTGATCGATCTGGGGCAGGAGCTGGAGGAAAATGAGAACGGCTTTTTTCAGGAGGAGCAGCTCCGCTACTTCGACCTCTTTACCTCCCGCGTCGAGCGGCTGCAGAGTGATGTGACCTCCCTTCGGGAATTCACGGTGCAGCTGCGCGACCTGATGCAGGCGCAGAACGACGCACGGCAGAACCACATCATGACGGTACTGACGGTGGTCACCACCATCTTCATGCCGCTGACCCTGATCACCGGCTGGTACGGGATGAACTTTGAGCACATGCCGGAGTTGTCCGCCGACCACGGATACACGGTCGTGATCACGCTGTCCCTGCTCATTGTGATCCTGAGCCTTCTGTATTTCAAAAAGAAGAAATGGCTGTAATGAGAAACAGTCCTGCCACATGGGCAGGACTGTTTCTCGTGTCTGAACTCCAATTTATACCTCGCGGAAGGGATCCAGGGCCAGGGGCATGGCACGCTTGTGCGCACTGGACTGTTCCTTCCTTCGGATCTTCTCATCCACCTCCGGCTTCCCGCAGGTGCCCTCCCGGATATACAGATGGATATCCTGATAGGAGATGCCGAGCCGCTCCTCATCGCTGGAGCCGGAGAGCCCGTCGGTGGGTGTCTTCTCCACCAGTTCTCTCGGGAGCTCCTCCATCGTCAGACCCACCTGCACGACCTCCACGCTCGTCAGGTTCAGGAGCGTAGCAAAATCGCAGGATGTGTCACCGTCCTTGGTGCAGTAGCCCACGGTGCTCTCGGACTTGTTGCCGGTGCCGGCCAGTCGGGCATCCAGGGCCTGGGCAATATAGCGGAGCGTAGTCATCCGAAGACGCGGACCCACGTTGATGTCGCTCTCGCGGCTGACAGGCACGGCAAACTCATCTGCCCCGTGAGCTTCCCCCTTCTGGTCCGTCACGAGGCGCAGCGCCTCATGCATCTGCCCGATGTTGACCACACGCTTCTGAATGCCGAGGGCCTCGCACACGCGCATGCTGTCCGCAATGTCCTTCTGTTCCCCGTCCGGCAGCATCACGCCAAAGACGTTCTCCCGGCCAAGGGCCCTGGCGCACAGCGCCGCCACCACCGTGGAATCCTTGCCGCCGGAGACGCCAAGCACCACCCTGGAAAAATGCTGCTTCTGCGCCAGCTCCCGGATCTCCTGAACCAGCGCATCCCTTGCCTTCACCGCATCAAAACGATACTCAGCCATGAGCCGTCTCCTCCTTGATCTTTCCTTTCAGTATCTGTCACCTGTGTCACAGCCTGATCTCCACCCATTTCCCTTTCCTGAAGCGCAGGAACATGAGAATGAACCTGGACAGCTGGTCGGAGAGAATGCCCAGCCAGATGCCAGAGAGCCCCAGGTGGAAGACAGACACCATGAGCAGTGTCACCGCAGTCCTGATGAAGGTCACCGAGATGAGGGCAACCATCAGGGTGTATTTTACGTCGCCTCCTGCCCTGAGGCAACCAGAGAAGATGACCTGAGAGATCTGCAGGATGACGATCACCATAGTGTAGCGGGAGATCAGCACGCCCATGTCCTGGATGTGTGGTTCTGCAAAATACAGGCTGTAGAACCATCTGCCGCCCAGGAGCAGCAAAAGACTCAGACAGATGGAGATGCCGAAACCGATGTGCTGGCAGATCTGCCCGTACTCCACCGCCTTCTTTTTCTCCCCGGCGCCAAGAGACTGTCCCGAGAGTGCCACCGCGGCGGCCTGCATGCCGTCCGCAAAGGAAAAGCCGAGGCTCAGGATGTTCATGCCCACGTTGTGGGCCGCAAACTCGTCCGTGCCAAGGCGCGCGGCCAGCAGTGCCGTGGCGACAAAACCGACCCTCATGGCCACGTTCTCCACGAGGAAGTTGGAGCCAAGGGACGTGATGCGCTTTACGCTCGCCATGGTGAAGCGGATCTTTTTCCGCAGGATGAAGGGCACGGACACGAAGCTCGTCTCATGGAACAGGGAGCGGATGCTCATGATGGCCGCTACCACCGTCCCAAGGACCGTGGCCAGCGCTGCACCCGTGATGCCGAGCTTCGGGAACCCGAGATGACCGCCGATGAGCAGATAGTTGAACACAATGTTCACAACACTCGATGTCACATTGGTGGTCATGGCGATCCTTGTGTTGCCGCTGCCCCGCTGGGCTGCATTGATGACCAGGGAGATCACATTGAACAGCATGCCGCCCATGATGATCCGAAAGTAGGTCACGGCAGCCTCGTGGGTATCTGCATTGCTGCCGGCAAGGCGCATCATCCAGTCTGCCCCGCCGACAAACAGCGCCGTCACCATGACGCAGCAGATGAGCGTCATCCCGATGGCCGTCAGAAGCTGCTCATTGGCATTCTCCCGGTTGCCCTCCCCTTTCCGCCGTGCCACCAGGGCCGACACCGCCACGTTCATCGCAAAAAACGGAGCAAAGCCCACAAACTTCGGCTGCTGGGTCAGGCCCACCGCCGCCACCGCATAGCTGCCAAGGCGGGAGACCATCATGGTGTCGATCATGCCGGCCAGCGCCACGAAAAAGGATTCCAGCACGGCAGGCCAGGCGGTGGATATGGCCCGTATGATCATCTCCCGCCGTGTGCCGGACGCCTTTCCGTCCATCTGTGTTTCCATCATCATCCTCCGTCCGGGGTTCTTTTTTCCCCGCGAGTATAGCACACACATGCCCGTTTGCAATCCCATGTTCACCGGGCACCCACAGCCAAAAGCTGCAGGGCTGCACCTGCGTTTTTTCTGCTTCTTTTGTGTTCACCGGTTGATGTGCCCTGCCCCTTGTGTTACACTCGTCTCCGCCTGCAAGGCCGCGCCGGATGGCCGTGCCAGGCAGCAGGTGCATCTTTTCTCCGGGAGGGATTTCACCATGGTCGAGACCTTTTCCATGACACTGCCCCGCCTGACGGGCAAGGAAAAGCGCCGCGTATACGCCTATATTCCCCAGGAAGCCCGTCGGAACCCGGAAGCCCGTTTCCCCGTCCTGTACATGTTTGACGGCCACAACGTCTTTTTTGACCGGACAGCCACCTATGGAAAGTCCTGGGGCATGAAGACCTATATGGACCAGACCAGAACCCCGCTGATCATCATTGCCGTGGACTGCAACCACGCCCCCGACTACGGGCGGCTCAAGGAATATGCGCCCTTCTCCTTTGAGGATCCGGGCTTTGGCCGCATCGAGGGCAAGGGCCAGAAATACATGCAGTGGATGGTGGAGACACTCAAGCCCTATGTGGACGAGCGCTATCCCACCTTGCCGGACCGCGGGCATACCATGATCGCCGGCAGCTCCATGGGCGGGCTCATGACCGTCTATGCCCTCGCTGCCTTTGGTGACACCTTCTCCCGCGGCGCCGCCCTCTCCCCCTCCCTGTGGACGTCCCCGCGTTCCATCCTTCGCCTGATCCGCACCTCCCCCCATATGAAGGGGTGTGTCATGTACATGGACTACGGCTCCCAGGAGCTCCAAAACCACGAGGGCATGCTGAAGATCTATCGGCAGGTGCAGGATGCATGCCTGGAGGCCGGCACCTTTCTGACCTCCCGGATCGTGCCCATGGGTGAGCACTGCGAGGCCTGCTGGGAGCAGCAGATCCCCTTCTTTATGCAGACACTCTTCTATCACCTGCCCGAGGCAGCCGACTGATCTTTCGAAACAGACGCAAGACTGACAAATACCAACCAGGAGGCACCATATGGATACATACTACTGGAACGAATACTCCCCCGCCCTCGGCCGGCACATGGAGCTCAAGCGCTATGGCCACGCCGGCAGACCCTTCCTCTTCATCCCCTGCCAGAACGGGCACTTCTATGATTTTGAGAACTTCCACATGAACGACGTCTTCTATCCGTGGATTGAGTCTGGCAAGTGCATGGTGTTTGCCGTGGATACCATCGATGAGGAGACCTGGTCCAACACGGGCGCTGACCCCGAGTGGCGGATCCAGCGGCATGAGGCATGGATGTCCTTCCTGGTCAATGAGATTGCCCCCTTCATCCGCGATCAGGCAAACCAGCTCAACGGCTGGACCGGATGGCCCGGGATCATCTCCTTCGGCTGCTCCCTGGGTGCCACGCACGCGGCCAATCTGTTCTTCCGCTATCCCAAGGTGTTTGACGGGATGCTTGCGCTCTCTGGCATCTACACCGCCTCCTACGGATTCGGTGACTACATGAGCGAGACAGTCTACCGCAACAGCGCCGTCGATTTCCTCGCGGGCATGCCCTCGGATCACCCCTATATTCAGGAATACAACCGCGGCAAGGGCATCATGGTGGTAGGCCAGGGGCCCTGGGAAGTGCCGGACACCACACTTCGCATCCGCGACATCTGCCAGGAGAAGAACATCGGCATCTGGGTCGATGTCTGGGGCCATGACGTGGCCCACGACTGGGACTGGTGGTATCAGCAGGTGGACTATCACCTGCCGCACCTTCTGGGATAAACAGCGCTCAGAAAAATGCGCCAGAGGCTTTCAGGCCCCTGGCGTTTTCATATGAGGTTTTCCGGCTTTTCCACGATCTCAAACCCGAGCCAGGTGACGAATTCCCGGCCCTGGAAGCTGACTTTGATCTGTGCGGCCCTGCCCCGCCGGTCCACGCGGATCACCTGCTTTTCCAGGTCCAGGAGCGGCCCCTCCAGGAAGTGCACCCAGTTGTCCTCCTCGTACGCTTTGGAAAAGCGCAGCAAGCCGCCGTAGGAAAACAGCCACCGGGCGAACTCCCTGTCCCGGTTTCGAAGCCGCCAGTCGCCTTCATCTGTGCCAAGCGCCCTGAAACCCCGCTCCTGAGGAAAGCTGTGGATGAGGTCCAGGTTCACGCCGCTGTCTGCCGCAAAGAACACATACCCCGGCATGAACACCGCCTGCTCCGAGCGCTTCTTCCCGCGGTATGTCCTGTAGCGCTCATACATGGCCGGCGTCGCGCTCACGGCAGGCAGCTTTGCTGCAATGAGGTCTCTCAGAATGCGCTCCGTACCGCTCATGCAGAAAAGGCACCCGTATTCCAGATGCTCCTCCGTCACGCCGTTTCGCCCCCGTCTTCGAGCTCCACATGTTCAATGCAGTCCCTCAGAAGCGCCTTCAGGCCCATCAGGCTCATCATGTGCGTCCGCTCATATCCATGGGAGGCAAAGACCCCCATGCCCACACATGCAAACCTGGCGTCCATCCCGGCATGCAGGGCGGCGTTCGTGTCCGAGGAATAGCTGGGATAAATGTCCGTGGCATACGCCACCCCCAGACGCTCACACCTGTCTGCCAGCTCCCTTGTCAGAAAGTACTCGTAGGGACCGGCCTTGTCCTTGAAGCAGATGGATACCTTCTCCTCATCCCCGTTCAGGTCCCCTCCGACACAGCCCATGTCCACGGCAATCAGGTCCTCGCAGGGCAGTGTGTACAGGGAAGAAGCACCGTGCCCGATCTCCTCCCAGCAGGTGAAGACCACCGTGACCCCCCGCTTAGGCCTGATTTCCCCAAAGTGGATATCTCGCACCAGGCTCATGAGCACGGCCGCAGCCGCCTTGTCATCCAGAAACCGGCTCTTGATAAACCCGGATTCCGTGACGGTGAATCTTGGATCGAAGGAGATAAAGTCGCCTGAACGGATGCCCAGTGCCTCTGTTTCCGCGCGCGAATGGGTCCGCTCATCCAGGACGATCTCCAGCGTCTCATCGCTGCGCCTTTCCTCCGATGTGTCCCCCCAGACATGGCGTGAGGCATGCACGGACTGCACCGTGCCACTGATGCACCGCCCGCTGGAAGTATGCACCTGCACGTTCTCATTTTCCAGGGCATTGTCCGTAAAGCCGCCGATCTTCACATACCTGAGGCGCCCGTTGTCCTTCACCGCACGCACCATGGCGCCGAGCGTATCGAGATGCGCCGTGAGCACCAGGGGATGGTCACCCTCGCACACCGGGCAGATGATGCCACCCTTGTTCATTCTCACGCTGCCGGCACCAAACTCCTTTATCGTCTCCTGCACATACTTTTCCACATCATAGGTCATGCCAGTGGGACTCGGCCGCATCATCAGTTCCTCGAGGTACTCCAGGAGCACCTCTTTCTCCGTGAGATCTTCAGTGAGCAAATGTCTGTGCATATGTATGTCGCCTCCCTGCATCAAGATGCCTTCCGGGAGTCTTTTCCCGGAAGGCATCTTGGCATTCATCACTTTTTTCAGGCGCGTAGTCCTGCATTAATCCAGAAGCGCCTCTGCGGCAGCCCTCAGGGCTTCATTCCTGTCCTGAGCGGCCTTCTGGTCCGGATCGTTGGTGTTCACATAGAGCTTGATCTTGGGCTCTGTGCCGGAGGGACGCACGCACACCCAGTTGCCGCCCTCGAGCTCGAAGTACAGTACATCCGATGCGGGCAGGCCCGTGGGCTCCTGCACGCCGTCTGCTGTACGGGTACCCTTCAGGTAATCGCGCACCGCGGTGACCTTGAGGCCGGCCAGAGCTGCCGGAGGATTCTCTCTCAGCTCCTTCATGATGACCTTCATCTTCTCCAGACCGTCCATGCCGGGCAGCGTCTTGGAGACGACCTTCTCCACATAGTAGCCGTACTTCTTGAAGATGTCCTGCATCTGATCGTACAGCGTCTTGCCCTCGGCCTCATAGGCACAGGCAGCCTCGGCGATGAGCAGGGAGGCATTGACGCCGTCCTTGTCGCGCACGAAGGTGGAGGACAGGAAGCCGTAGCTCTCCTCGAAGCCAAACAGGAAGGTGTGGCTGTGGTCATCCTGGAACTGCTGGATCTTCTCACCGATGAACTTGAAGCCCGTCAGCACCTCGAACATATCCACGCCATAGCTCGCAGCGATGCGGTTGGCAAGGGACGTGGACACGATGGACTTGACGGCGGCGCCGTTCGCGGGGAGCTTGCCCTGCTTCTGCTTTGTGGAGAGGATGTACTCCAGCAGCACGCAGCCGATCTGGTTGCCGGTCAGGAGATGGAACACGCCGTCATGGCCGCGCACGGCCACGCCCAGGCGGTCGCAGTCGGGGTCGGTGGCAAAGATGGCGTTGGCACCGACTTCATCGGCCAGCTTCTCGGCCAGCACGAAGGCAGCGGGATCCTCGGGGTTCGGCACCTTTAGGGTGGAGAAGTTGGGATCAGGCAGCTCCTGCTCCTTCACGACCGCCACCTTGGTGATGCCGATTTCCTTCAGCATCCGGCGAACCGGCACGTTGCCGGAGCCATGCAGGGGCGTGTAGACGATGGACAGCTTGCTGCCTTCCTTTGCCAGCATGTCAGGCTGCACCACCAGGGTCTTGATCTCCTGCATGTAGTCATCGTCCACTTCCTTGTCGCCGATGATATGCAGAAGCCCGGCCTTCTTGGCTTCCTCCTCATCCATGACCACAGCATCCGTATAGGACAGCTTCTGGATACAGGCGGTCACGGCCGCTGCGGCTTCCGGTCCCAGCTGGGCGCCGTCATCGCCGTACACCTTGTAGCCATTGTACTGCGGGGGATTGTGGGATGCGGTCACCACGACGCCGGCCGCGGCATTCAGATGGCGCACGGCATAGGAGAGGATCGGCACGGGGCGCAGGGCGTCAAACAGATAGGCCGGCACACCCTCCTGGCAGAGCACCAGGGCGGTGTCCTTGGCAAAGGTGTCAGAGAAGCGGCGGGAGTCATAGGCAATCACCACACCGCGCTTTGCGTTCTCCGGATCCTGCAGCAGGTACTGGGCAAGGCCCTTCGTAGCCCGGCGCACGTTCCACTTGTTCATCCGGTTGGTACCGGCACCGATCACGCCGCGCATGCCGGCAGTTCCAAAGGAAAGGCCGGTATAAAACCTGTCCTGAATTTCCTTCTCATCCCCGGCAATGGCCTTGAGGTCCTCCAGCGTCTCTGCGTCCTGCGCAAAGTCCGCCAGCCACTGCTCATAGAGTTTGTGCACATCCACCATGTCTACCGTCTCCTTTCAATTTCTGCCGGCCATGAAGGCGGCCGGACTTTCCATGATCTGGGGCCGAAGATATCCTGATTTTCACAAAGATCCGAAACAGATCTGAGATTGAAAACCGTATATCCCCGCATCCCGTCTCGGCTCCTTCCGGATTCTTCCGGGTCCTTCCGGGAGGGGCATATTTTCACCTGCACAGCGCAGTGCGCATCATGCAGGGGAGAAACAAAGCTTTACTGAAATCTTCCGTGGCACTTTTCGTATGCCCTGCGGCTGCCGCAGGGGCAAAGACCGCCAAAGGGACGGAAAGCCTCCTTCAGCTGGTGGCCAAACCTGTATTCCGACATTTCCGGGAACATCTGCATCTCTTCCCTGAGCATATCTTTCTCAGACCACCCGCGATACTGCCACTGGCCAACGCTCATGGCCATCTTTTCGGAGAGCCTGCGGGCAGCTGTCTCGGGCACCTTCCCGGAAAGCAGCTCCACCAGCTCCACCTTTCCCTTTTCCACATCGCCCATGCGGATCCGGCAGCAGGCATCTGCAAATCCAAAATACACGGCGGACGCCTTGCGCATCTCTTCTTCGCGTCCAGGGTACTGCCTGAGATCCAGAAGCGATGAATCGCCGTCCGGGGAAAACAGCTTCTCCCAGTCAAACGTTTTAGGGCAGGCGGTTTCCAGAAATTCCGGTGCCACGCTGTTCTGCCTGTCTGCGCCCCATCTGCTGGCAAACATCAGCTCTTCCTTGTCCATTGGCCTCAGCCGGTACCTGTTCCACTGAAGCGAATCGAGCATCTGCTCTGCACGTTTTTTCTTCAGATTCACGTGGCGGATGGCAAACTGCCCGCTTTGATCCTGAACAATACAGTCCGGGCTCTTCCGGAAGACCACGAGGTTCAGGATGACATTTCGGATGTTGTCCCGAACCGGGGTCACATCCATGACACTGTCCAGCTCCTGGCTGAGAAGGTAGCCTACCATCTCCTCGGGCCGGATCAGGCCGTAGCATGCGAGCATCTGGTCCATCACATAGACCATGGCGTCCATGGACTGGATGACCCACTCGTTCTCATCGCCAAGCGGCTGCACCAGGTGCCGGATAAACCCACTGATGATATATGCCCGGGAGCTCACCTTGACGCCAAGGCCAAGTTCCAGGAGAGGAAGCGCCATCCTGCTCTCGTGCACATCGCCCGCGTGCAGAAGGAGATTGCCCCTTGTCTGCCGGCGCATGACATCCATCAGGTCCATCGCCAGATCCCCGGAGATGCATTTTCTGAAATCAGCTGCCGCGGCGTGTGCGTATCCCTCCACCATGCGGGAGATGGTCTCCTGCACGGAAACACCCTCCATGGTTCCCCAGTTCATGCGGCCGCAGATTTCCAGCAGCTGCCTGGGCTTCATCTGGCGCAGGGCCTCCTCCACCACCTCTTCCGGGCGGCTCTTCCTGGTGATCAAGCGCTCTAATCCTCCAAAATGCTGACATTCAAAATGGCTGTCCTATATCTCAGTGCTAGAATACATGATTCCAGGCCTGTTTGCAACACGGGAGAGCGCCCGGATGGATCGGGCCACTGCACCTGACTGTGTTTGACACAATTCTCCCCGCATGCTAGATTTTACGAAAGAAACATACGATCACAGGAGGCAAACCTCATGAATATCGGTATTCGTCTGCATGATACGTCCGGCACAACCCTGAGAGAGCATCTGCAAAGCGCCAAAGCGCAGGGTTTTTCCTGCGTTCACCTCGCCCTTTCCAAAACCGTCCCCGGTTTTTCCATGAAGGACGCACCTGCCCTCATGACGGATGATTTTGCCCGGGAAGTATCCGATGCCCTGCAGGAAACGGGCCTTCAGTGTGCCGTGCTCGGCTGCTATCTGAACCCTGCCGTGCCGGATGAAGGCGCCTGGCAGGACACGCTTGCCATCTACCGCGCGCATCTTGCATTTGCGAGAAAGATCGGTGCACTGTGCGTGGGCACCGAGACCGGTGCACCCAACATGGCCTACAAGACGGAGCCCGCCTGCTGGACGGAGGAGGCGCTTGAGCTGACCACCTCACGTCTTGGGCAGATCGTGAAGGCCGCCGAGGAGGAGGACGCGCTCTTTGCCATCGAACCCGTCTGCCGCCACATCGTCTCGACCCCCGAGCGGGCGAAAAAGGTTCTGGACGCCCTGCCCTCGGATCATCTGAGGATCATCCTGGACGCCGTCAATCTCCTGACGCCGCAGAATCTCCCCCAGGCAGATCAGGTCATCCGCACCTCGATCAGGCTGTTTGGCGATAAGATTCTGGTCCTGCACATGAAGGACGTCATTTCAGAGGAAGGCGCCACGGATCTGGGTCACCTCTCCCGCGCCTGCGGCCTTGGGACGCTGAACTACACAGACCTTCTCTCCTATGCGCTTGCCCACCCCGGCATCCCCATGACGCTGGAGGACACAAAGCCGGATAACGCCGTGGCCGCCCGGCTGTTCCTCGAGGAGAAGGCTGCCGAACTGTCCTGAATTTCACCCTTCACGCCCTGAGTACCACAACTGCCCGGCCGGTGCCCCTTCGGGTCCCGGCCGGGTGTTTTCTATTTTCTGAATTCCTCCGCCGCCGCGGAATCAGGCTCCGGGGTGGGTGTCAGGAAGATCTCCAGGTGGGTACCCTCATCATAGGGAGTATAGTCACCCTCGCTGTCCTGCACATCATAGATCGGATCTCTTCTGTTTTCCGGTGCCGGCGTCACCACGCCGCCCAGACCCATTTCCTGCGGCCGGGGGAAAATCAGCGTCATGGTCAGCCAGTTGGTGCCGTCCATGTACTGATTGGGCACATAGGCATAGTACACCCTGGCCTGGTCGCCCTGGTCCCAGATCACCCGGTCCTCAAAGGACTGGTCGGGATGCTCTCTGGCCCGCTTGAGATAGGTCTGTACCTCCTTTTCAAGAAGCGCCAGATCCTCCTCCCCGCTGCAGGCACTGATAAGGGCCACCGAGATCGGGAGAAAGAGATCCAGGTCTGAAACGCTGAAGGTAAGATTCTGAATGTAGCCGCCGGAGAGGGCCATGGCAATCTGGTTGGTCTCCGGCACGTCGCTGGTCCCATCCTGCACGGCCAGGGTCGCAAAGGTGGGATAGGCGGCGATGATGGTGTCAATCTGCGGCGCATTCATCTGCGCCAGCAGCTGATTCACCTGTGCCACAAAGCCTTCCGCCGTCTCCGTCCCCTCAGGCCAGGCGCCCGCGGCCGGGGCCACGCCGGTCCAAAGGAGCATCAGGACCAGAAGGATACTGAGAAAACCCCCGCGCCTCATGCTTTTTTGTCCGCCAGCGCCTTTTCACGCATGGCAATATAATCCATCATCAGCTCCACGGTTCCATCGTATCCGAGCTTGCCCGTGTCGATGCACAGATCGTAGTTGTTCACATCTCCCCACACGGTCGTGGCATAGTAGTTGTAGTATGCGGCCCTGCCCTTGTCGGAGCGGCGGATCACTTCCTCGGCCTTCATGGGATCTGCGCCGCGCTCGATCGCCCGCTCCATCCTGTGCTCCTTGTCAGCCTTGAGGAAGAAATTCACCACATTCCTGTGGTCCCGCAGCACATAGTCAGCGCAGCGGCCCACCACCACACAGGGGCCTTCGTCCGCAATGCGCCGGATGGTGTCAAACTGCGCCAGGAAAATCCGATGGTTCAGCGGCATGTCCATATACATGTTCCCGGTCCTGCCGCCGGCCCCGGATACCAGGGAATAGAGGAATGACTTGTTGGGCTTCTCGTCGTGGTTCTCAAACAGCTCCTCGCTGATGCCGCTGTCCTTGGATGCCTCCTGGAGCAGTTCCTTGTCGTAATAAGGAATCTCCAGACGTTTGGCGAGCCGCAGTCCAATCTCGCGCCCACCGGAACCATACTGACGTCCAATGGTGATCACCATACTCGTCTTTGCCATGCAGATCTTCCTTTCTTTCGTGGAGGGTTCTTCCGTTTTTCCTCCCGCCGTTCTGCCTTTTCAGCGTATGCTTTTCATGCGCCCGGCCATGCGATAACGTATGTATTTTTCTGTGCTCTCTCCCTCGTTCCTTGGCTGGATTTTACCACGAATACCACCCAAATTTCAAGAGCCGGCGGCAAATCGCGGCGGGGCCTTTCTCCTGTGAATTGCTTTTTCATCCGTCCCTGTGTACAATGATACCGTTTATTTGTCTTTTTTATGTCCCTGGGTGATTGTTTCCAAAATTGCCCGCCATTTTTTTAAGGGAGGATTTCCATGGATTATGTCTTCATGACGGACAGTGACAGCGACCTGCCATATGACCTGAAGGTCAAATATGACATTCCCGTCGTCAACATGCCCTATTCCCTCAACGGCGTAGAGTATTTTGATGATCTCGGTCAGTCACTGAACCACAAAGCCTACTACGATGCCATGCGCGGGGGCGCCGTCCCGGTGACCAGCGCGCTCAACGAGGAAGCCTATCTGGAGATTTTCACGCCCATTCTGGAAAAGAGTGATCTTCTCTTTGTCGCCTTCTCCTCCAAGATGTCTTCCACCATCCAGGCCATCTTCTCTGCCAGGGAAAAGCTGCTGAAGCAGTTCCCGGGCAGAAGATTTGAGGTGGTGGACACCCTCTCCATCTCCGGCCCCATGACCCTTCTGATTCTGAAGGCCCATGAGATGTACAGAAACGGTGCGCCGCTGGATGAGGTCGCCGCATGGATCCGCGGAAACTATACCCGTTCCCAGAGCTATTTCATGGTCGATGACCTGAAATACCTCAAGCGCGGCGGGCGCATCTCCCCCGCGGCCGCCGTGGTTGGCACCATGCTGGACCTGAAGCCCATCATCGTGCAGAACAAGGAAGGAAAGCTCGTGTCCTACGCCAAGGTGCGCGGACGCCGCCGGGCCATCTCCTATATGGTCAGCCACACCCTGGAGAGCATCGTGGACCCGAAGGAGAGCGTGTGCATCATCCTGCATGCCGACTGCCCCCAGGATGCTGAGGAAATGAAGAAGGTCCTGCAGGAAAAGCTGCCAGACCTTCAGATCCGCATCGACAATGTGGGCCCCGTGGTCGGCGCACACTGCGGCCCCGGCACCCTCGCCTGCTGCTTCATGGGCACAGAGCGCCCCGTCTGAAAACCGGATAAACCAACTTCATGCAGCTCTCCAAAGTCCTCGGAGAGCTGTTTTCAGTCGCGATTTGGCGGTTTTCAGGCAGCTTGCCTTGACTTGACCTTCCTTCATGGTAAGATACTGACATGCACCGAGGCCGGCTGAGGGCCGGCTGAAGATGCTGTTGGTGACCGAATTTCATAAATAAAAACTGGATGACTGTTAGGAGGATCCAAATGAAAAAGCTTCTTGCAATTTTCCTTGCACTCTCCATGTGCCTGCTGCCCCTTCTGGGCATGGCCGAAGGCTTTCAGGCAAATGTGCGTGCAGAACTGAACATTCCCGCAGAAGATGACTTGATGAGCACGCTCAACCAGCTGGTCAGCGCGCTGAGCATCCAGCTGAAGGGCACTGACAATGTGTTCGCCCTGAATGTCAACCTCCAGGATGACACACTCCTGGAAGGCGCTGCCACCCTCGATGGCGACAAGCTGATCGTGACCTCTCCCCTGCTGGGCTCCACCGCCCTGTCCCTGCCGATGGACCAGGTGCTGCCCAATCCCGATGCTCTGGCAGACTCCCTCTCCGATGTGAACCTCGACCACACCATGGAGGTTCTGTCCACCGCCCTGCAGACCGTGATGGCCACCGCCACCGTCGAGCCCGCGGAAGCGCTGCCCTACAGCGGCGCCACTGGCTACACCTGCATGACGGCCACCGTCTCCCAGGCCACCATCCTGGAGATCGTCTCTGCCCTCAAGGAAGACCTGAAGAGCGTGCAGCTGCCTGCAGAACTGTTTGATGCCGTGGCCACCGTCAACGGCACCCCCGTGCCCACCGAAGACCTGATTCCCCAGTCCCTGGATGCCCTGGCCGGGAGCATCGGTGAAAATGGCGCTGAACTGAAGCTGTACATGGACGAGGAAGGCAACCCCGCAGCCGGAGAGCTCAAGGTTGACTTCCAGGATCCCGACAGCAAGCAGGCCGTGGCAGTCATGAACGCCTGCCTCTATCCCACCGAAAAGGGTCTCTTCATCGCCTATACGGTGGATCCCGAGGGTGAGGGCAACACTGTTGGTGCCTCCATCGACATGGACATGTACTCCGATCCCGGCCTGGTCAAGGCCGAGGTGACGGTCTATGAGGAAGATGACGCCAGCGTCCGGACCATCCTCCTGAAGGAGCTGATCTCCGCTGCTGCATCCGAGAATGGCCTGCACGAGGAAGTCGAACTCCTGACCGCC
Source organism: Clostridia bacterium (assembly GCA_017460395.1). GTDB lineage: Bacteria > Bacillota > Clostridia > Christensenellales > Aristaeellaceae > UBA2943. The sequence continues at coordinate 24,260 of JAFUBA010000182.1, forward strand.
GATGAAAATGGCACTCTCGCCACCACTGCCTTCATTGTCGTGGACGGCAAGGAAGACGAAAGCGGCGTCCATCTGGTCTTCTCCTATGCGCCCGATGCTGCCTCCAATCCCTTCGTGACCGTGTACTGCGATGCCTCCGATCTGGAGGGCGAGCTCGCCGCACCCGAATACGGCAACGTCCTGGACGCCACCACACTTTCCGAGGAGGATACCCAGACCCTCCTGAACCTGGTCTACGCAAACATCATGACGCCCCTCACGAAGCTGCTCACCGCCTTCCCCGAGCTCCAGCCGCTGCTGGGCATGTAAGGCCAGATCAACACATAGAAAAAGGCAGAACCCGCATTTCCGGGTTCTGCCTTTTTCTATGCGTTGATTCAGTTTCCATCGTCCCGCACATAGTGAAACACCATGTAGTTCATGTCCCTTGTGAGGCTCCCGTCCTCCCTGAGCACGTACACCTGATCTCCCCCGCCCGTCACGGACGGTACATGGAGCTCTCCGTCCAGCATGCCGCAGGGCAGCGTCACCGGGGCATCCATCGCACTCCCCATGAGGGTGACCTCGTCTTCTTCCACCAGAAGGTCCAGGGAGAGTGTGCCGCGGTCCGTCTCGATGCCGCCAAGCTCCATCCGAAAGCCGCTGGCCAGGGCAAAGTCTGCATGCCACAGGCCCTGAAAGTCATCCAGGGAGCCGCTCTTTTTCTCAGGCAGTTTCTCCACGTCCCGCACCATCGGGTAGATGCCGCCCTTGCCGTCCAGAAGCACCAGGTACCCGTCCGTGAGCGTCAGGGAGAAGGTATCGCCCGCCTGGGATTCCAGGATCGCCCGATCACCTTCCACACGCCAGGTGCCGGTATAGCCCCTGTCCACATGCCACCTTGCCTGCCCGTCCGTCTCCCCCTCATAGAAGATCTCGCCTTCGCCGCTTCTGTATGATCCGGTCAGATCCTCCCGGGAGATGGCAAGCGCCCGGGTGGACAGAAGACAGAGGATGGCAGGCAGGATCAGCCATTTTTTCATGCGTTGCCGCACCTTCTTTCGCATATGTCTGCTTGTCAATCCGCTCACAGGGCGTGCATGGCCGTGATGTCTTCCTTCAGCTGCTTTGACCCGAAGATTGTCGTGCCCATCACCGCCACGTCCAGCCCTGCCAGTTTCAGTTCCGGAAGATTTCTGAGGTTCAGCCCCCCGTCGGCCTCAATGAGCCCCCGGTAGCCCGCACCTCTCAGCGCCCTGATCTTATCCAGCATGTCAAAGCGGAAGGGCTGCCCGCCAAAGCCGGGCTCCACCGTCATGACCAGAACCATGTCGGTCTGATCAAGATAATCATTCAGGACGGATACGGGCGTAGAAGGCTTCAGCGCCACCGCCGCGCGGACCCCATGGTGGCGGATCGTGCGGAGCATGGAGGGAATGTTGCTCTCCAGTTCTGCATGGATGGTCACGCTGGAGGCACCGGCATCCATGAATGCATCGAGGTACCTGCCGGGGGCATCCATCATCAGGTGCACGTCCAGAAACAGGTCCGGAAAGGCACGGTGGAGGGATGAGACCACCGATGGGGAAAAGGACATGTTCGGCACAAAGTGTGCGTCCATGATATCCACATGCAGCCAGTCGCACCCGGCACTCATCACCTGGCGCACATCGCGCTCAAGGTTCAGCGGATCGGCTGCGAGAATCGACGGGGCAATGAGCATGGCGGTCTCTCCTTCTGGCGTTTCCCATGTACTTTTTTTCGGGCACGGTCTCATGAATACCGCGTTTTCCAGGTATCCCTCACCTCACCCAGCAGCTGCCTGTATCGTTCCAGACGATCCGGGTGAATTTTCCCTTCTCTGCAGGCCTCCGCCACCTTACATCCGGGCTCCCGGTCATGCAGGCACGGATAGAAGCGGCAGGTCCCCTCATAGGGCGCGAAGTCCGGATACAGATCCTTGAGCAGGACCGGATCCATGACCTCCTCCATCTCCAGCTGGGAAAATCCGGCGCTGTCGAGAACGCGCACGTCACCGCTGGTGAACAGCTCTGTCCTGCGCGTGGTATTCTTCCCTCGCTGGATCTTCTCACTGATATCCCCTGTTTCCAGGTCCAGTCCGAAGAGGTGGTTGAGCAGGGTGCTCTTGCCCACACCGCTCTGCCCGGCAAGGCAGCAGATGCCGCCCCGCATGGCCTCGCGCACATCCTGAAGGCCTTCCCCGGTCCTGCTGGACACGCCGATCACACGGACGGAGGCCGTTTTGTAGATATCTTCGATCCTGTCCCTGAACCCAGGGTCCAGATCCAGCTTGGTCACAATCATGGTCACCTTCATGCCCTGTCCGGCTGCCTGCACCATGAGGCGGTCGATGAGCAGATAATCCGGCTCCGGAACAGGGGCCAGGACAAGACAGAGATTGGTCACATTGGCCGCCGGCGGGCGGATGAGGACACTGCGCCTGGGGAGAATCTCCTCCACCCACCCGTGCTCCTCCCCGCTGCCCGGAGAAAAGATCACTTCATCGCCCGTCAGCGGCGTGAGGGACAGGCGCCGAAACTTCTTTTTGGCCCTGAGGGTATACTCCTGCCCGTCCGGCGTCCTGGCCGTATAAAAACTTCCGATGCCGCGAATCAGCGTGCCGGAAAGCATGGTATTCTGCGCTTCACTCATTCCATCACAACTTCCTGCTGATAGGCAAACACATCATTGAAATAGACCCGGTAGGCATACTGACCCGCATCCAGTGTCATCAGGGTGATCACCGGGTTTCGCGCCGTGTCCGGCGGGCACTCCAGCTGCTGCAGGACGTATTCCACCCCGCCGCTGATAAGGTTCACCTTCACGCTGATCGTCTGCGACGACTCCGGCAGCTGCAGCTCCACATCCTGATAGTGCAGCATCTGCGGCACCTGGTAGATCGTCAGTGACAGCTGCGTCCCCTCGATCACCTGGCTCCCGGCTGCAACGGACTGGGACGCAACCAATCCATGGAGCATCTCATCGTCCGTATTCTGAAAAGCTATCCGGCCTGCGATGGAAAGATTCGCTCCCCGCGTGATCTCCCGTGCCTCCCCGAGGGTATCCCCCACAAGGTCCGGCACGGTGGTCAGGCCGCCCGTCACCCGCACCTGGATGGTGTCCCGGCTGCGCACACTCTCCCCGGGGGCCGGAATCTGGCTGACCACGAAGCCCTCCCCGTAGTCCTCAGACGACACCCGTTCCACCACGAGCACCGTCAGGTTGTAGTCGCCGGCCACCTGGATGGCGTCCTCCAGGAGGAGCCCCGTCAGGGCAGGTGCCACCATGGCGCCCGGTCCGAGGGATACGTTGACCATCACGGAATCGCCCTTTTTGAGGACATTGCCGTAGGTGGGCGCCTGCTGGAAGACCGAGTTCACAGGTGCGGTCGGATGCTCGGTCTGGACTTCCTTGATGTTCAGCCCAAGCTTTGATACCACTCTTCTGGCATCCTCCACCTGCATGCCGATCAGGTCCGGCACCTCCCTGGAGTTCATGATGCTGTTATAGATGACCGAGGCACCGAAACCGATCGTGAACATCACCAGGATGATCAGCATGGCCTGGGCCACCCACCACACAGGATTCAGCTTCCGCTTCTGCTTTTTTGGTTTTTCTGTGCGGCCTTCTCCCTTTTTCTGCTTTCCCGCCTCGTCTGTTTCCGCGTCCGTGTGACCGGTCTGCATGGCGCGCTGAAGGAGGAAATCATCCACCGGCGTCTGATATCCGGAATAGTTTCCCTGCGCATGGAGAAAGGCCATCAGATCCGCCGCCATGCTCTTTGCATCCTGGTAGCGGTTGTCCGGATGCTTGGCCAGCGCCTTCATGCAGATCGCTTCCAGGTATGGGGGACACTCGGGCGCGAACTGCAGAATCGAGGGCGGCAGCACATTCAGGTGCTGCATCGCGATAGACACGTTCGTATCGCCCGTGAACGGTACCCGACCTGTGAGCATCTCATAGAGCACCACACCCACCGAATAGATGTCGCTCCGCCGGTCCACCGGTTTTCCGGATGCCTGCTCGGGGCTGAAATAGTGGACGGAGCCCATGACCGTGTCCCGCTGGGTGATCTCGCGATAGTTTTTGATCTGCGCGATGCCAAAGTCGGTGACTTTGATCCTGCCGGCCCTGTCCACAAGGATGTTCTGGGGCTTGATGTCGCGGTGGACGATCCCGTTGTCATGCACGCACTGAAGGGCTGCGAGGATGCGCCTTGTCACCTCCGCCGCCTCCAGGGGCGTAAGCCGGTGCAGTTCCTCAATGACCTTCTTGAGGGTCTTCCCGTCCACATATTCCATCACAAGATAACGGTTGTTGCCCTCGATGCCCACGTCCAGCACGCTGACGGTGTTGGGGTGGATGACGCGGGACGCAGCCTCTGCCTCCCGCTGGAAGCGGGCCACATACTCGCTGTTTTCCGCATACTCCGGGCGAAGGATTTTCACGGCCACAAGGCGCAGCGCTTCCAGATCGCTGGCCATATACACGATGGCCATGCCGCCGGACCCGATATTCCTCTGGATTTCATATCGTTTGCCCAGCACATACCCCGGCGGCAGATTGCTCATATCCACCGTAGGCGCCACTCTGTGTGAGGAGCGGTGCCTGGCGGTATACTCAGCTGCATGCTCCATGAGATGCCTCCCTGTCCACCAGGATCACAAAGGTTACGTTGTCGGGTGCGCCCCGGGAGAGCGTGAGCTGCAGAAAGGATTCCGCAATCTCCTCAAGGCCCAGCTCCGACTGCTCATCCTGGATCACCTCCAGAAGCTCCTGGATGGTGTCATCCTTCACCGGGCCTGTGAGCCCGTCGGAGCACAGAAGCCAGATATCCCCCTGTTTTCTCTCCTTCTCGATCAGGTCCACCTGCACGGAGCGCTCGGTGCCCACGGCTCTTGTGATCACGTTGCGCATGGGATGGGTCAGTGCCTGCTCCACGGTGATGTACCCGCTTCTGACCATCTCCATCACCATGGAGTGATCGTTGGTGACCTGCGTGAGTGTCCCGTCCCTATACAGATAGCACCGGCTGTCGCCCACATGGGCGATCCAGACCCGGTCTTCGCCCGCAAGGAGGGCCGTGAGGGTTGTGCCCATTCCGTTGAGACCGGCCTCGTCCAGGGATTTCATGAAGATGCGGCGGTTGGTGATCCGCACGGCCTTGCAAAGCCGCTCGCCCTCATCCTCTGTCTCCTCATCCTTTTCCTGCAGCATGAGGCGGATCATCTCATCCCTGCACATGGCAGAGGCTGTCTCGCCGCCCTGGTGCCCGCCCATGCCGTCGGCCACGCCATAGAGCGGGGACGCCAGGATAAATGCGTCCTGATTGTTGGCCCGCACCTTCCCCACATCCGACCTGTAGGCCACAGAAAAACCGGCAGAGTCGATCGCCCCAATGTATTTCGTCCGGGGAGCAGCATCGCCCTCCGCCGCTGCAGGAGAGACGTCCGCTGCGGAAGACTGCGCAGCGTCCTCTCTCTCTGTCACGTTTTCTTCTGCATCCTCCGGGGCCGGTGCTGCCGCTGCCTGTTCCAGGGGCTGGGAGGTGACTTCTTCCTCTGAGTGAAACAGCTCAGATGCTTCCTGTTCGCGCTTGATGGTCTCCTGGTCCAGCTGTGCATCAAAACCCTGAAGGCGCCGCCTGGATGGGGCACTGAATCGGAATCGATGTTTCATCTTTTCTATTGCAGCCGCCTGCCCGGCAGCCTCTTCCCTTTCGTATGAATGGTCATTCTTTAGGCGGATGTGCCCGCTTCTGCCCCGCGCGAGAGAATCACGCTGCGGCGCAGCTGCCCGCAGGCGCCCGCGATATCATCGCCCATCTCGCGCCGCCTCGTGGCCGAGATGTGGCAGGCCTCGAGGCGCTCCAGAAATGCCCGGACCTGTCGCTCGCTCACGCCCTTCAGCTGCCGCTCCTTCACCTCGTTTAGGGGGATCAGGTTCACGTGCACCTGCATGTTCCGCAGTTTCCCGGCCAGCTCCTCTGCCTGTTCCACGGAAGCGTTCACGCCGTCAATCAGGGCGTACTCCACGATGACCCGCCGTCCGGTCTTCTCGATATAATAGCGGCATGCATCCAGCGCTTCTTTCATGCTCCACCGTTTCGCAATGGGCATGATCTTCCGCCGCACCTCGTCGTTTGGCGCGTGCAGCGAGAGCGAGAGGGTCACCGGCAGATCCTCGTCTGCAAGGCGCCGGATCCGGTCCACCAGCCCGCAGGTCGACAGGGACACGGAGCGCAGCGAAAGCTCGATCCCGCCCTTTTCCCTGAGCAGGCGCAGAAAGCGCATGACCTCATCGTAATTGTCCAGCGGCTCGCCGGCGCCCATCAGCACCAGGTTGTGTACCTTCTCGCCCTTTTCCTCCAGGTAGCGGTTGGCGCACAGGACCTCGCCCAGCATCTCCCCGGCAGAAAGAGACCGGACACAGCCCTCCAGGGTGGATGCACAGAAGGCGCAGCCCATGTTGCAGCCCACCTGGGTGGAGATGCACAGGCTGTACCCGTGGTGATAGTGCATGAGGACACCCTCCACACAGTTGCCGTCCCGCATCTCATACAGGAACTTGACCGTGTCATCGACCCGGGAATGGAAGCTGTCCGAGATCTTCACAGGCTGCGCCACGGCGCTGCTCTTCAGTGTCTCGCGCATGGAGAGCGGGAGATTGGTCATCTCGTCAAAGTCCCGGCCCCTGTGGATCCAGGAAAACACCTGATCGCCCCGAAAGGCGGGAAGGCCGCGCTGCTGCATCCACGCGCGCACCTCCTCCCGGTGCATCCCGGTGAGCACGGTCAGATTGTCCAAAGTGGCACCGGACGTATCCGGCACATTTGCCACATGATTTTCCATCACTGTTTCCATCCTGTTTTACGCCTCCGGGGCGGTCCTCACAGGCATTCTCCGCTTCCGCAGCCGCGCAATATAGAAGCCGCCGCCAAGGTCTCCGCCAGGCAGGTACTGCACCTCGCCGTGCTCGCCGCGAAGGTTTTCCGGGATCGTGTCCGGAAGATCCTCCAGTACATACTCCGGGTGCCCCTCCAGGAACTCGCGGATCCTGTCTTTATTTTCCTCCGGCAGGATGGAGCAGGTGGAGTACACCAGGACGCCGCCCGGCTTCACATAGCTCGAGACGGTCTCCAGGAGCTGGCGCTGAAGAAGCAGGATCTCCCTGAAGCGCTCCTCGTCAAAGCGGTAGCGGGCATCCGGCTTGTCGTGCATTTCTCCGCTCCCCGAGCACGGCGCATCCAGGAGGACGGCATCCATCGTGTCCACCAGTTCCTCCCGCATGACGGAGGCATCCCTGACCATGGGCCGCACATTCTCAAGGCCCAGGCGCTGCACCTGTGCCTCGATGAGCTTTTCCCTGTGCTCGCGGATCTCCCAGGCCTGCACGCGGCCCGTGCCGTTCATCATCTCGGCCAGATAGCAGCACTTGCCGCCGGGTGCGGCACAGGCATCCAGCACGGTCCAGCCGCGTCGCGGCGCAAGCGCCAGGCAGGCCGCCTGGGACTGCTCGGACTGGATGGAGAAGTTGCCCTCGGTGAAGTCCCTGTCCTCTGCAAGGTTCGCGGCCCCGCGGACCTGGAACGCATCCGGAAGCTTTCCGGGCGTCACATTCCAGACCTTCTTCTCCAAAAGCTTCTCAAAGCCTTCCCGGGTGAGCCTCGTGCGATTGCAGCGGATGGTGATGGCGCTGTCGCGGCCGCTGGCGGAGAGAATGCGCTCTGCCTCCTCCGGTCCATAGGCATCCATCACCCGCGTCACCAGCTCCATGGGGTAGGAGCAGACGACCGAGAGATAGGTGGCAAGATCATCCTCTTTTTTCGGGAAGACCAGTTCGCCCGCATCCCGCTTGCGGATCAGGTTGCGCAAAATGCCGTTGCACACGCCCTTCAGGCCTTCCATCTCCAGCTCTGCACACAGCTTCACCGAGGTGTCGGTGGCCGCCATGTCCGGGATGCTGTCCTCCAGCAGCAGCTGGCAGGCACCCAGGCGCAGGACATTGCGCAGGCGGATGTCCGTATCCTTCTTGGCCATCACCTGGCTAAGGGCGGCATCCAGGTAATTGAGGTGCTCGAGACAGTCATACAGAAGGCGGGCACACAGCCTTCGGTCGATCATGGACAGGGTGGCGCTCTTCAGCCTCGAGTCCAGTGCCAGTGAGGCCCAGCTCCCGCGCTCGGTCACCGCCCGCAGCGCATCCAGGGCGATCCGCCTGGCCGGCATGCCGTCAGAACGCGGCGCGGCCGGCCGCTCACTCGCATCTTTCCTGGGCTGGGGTCTTCTGTCTCCCCTGCCCTGGAAGGCAGGCCTGCCTGTGCCCTCGCCGCGGCGGTACTCAAAGGCCTTGTAGCCCTGCTCCTTCGCGGGACGCTCGATGCGCTCGGCGCTTCCGCCCTCGGGCCGGTTTCTTCTCTCGCCGTCCCGGAAGCTTCTGGTGCCGGAAGCCGGATCTCTGCGCGCAGATGTCCTGCGCGCATCGCCCGCAAAGCGGCCGGTGGATTCGCCGGGCTTGCGGAAGGATTTTCCCTGTCCGGCTGCTTTGCCCTTTTCCCCGGGTTTTCCCTTTCCAAAAGAAGAACCGGGTTTTCTGTATGCACTGCCCGGCCTGCTGCCCTTTGCTCGATCAAAGGATCTGTCATGATGCCCGGCGGGTCTCTTATTCTCTTCTGCCATGCTCTTAGCCTTTCTTATGCCCAATCTCGTCCCTGCTGCCTCAGATGCCCTCGTCGCCCGAGAGCTTCCTGCCCGTCTCCAGGCTGTGTCCCCTCAGGAAGTCCTTTGCCTGCATGGGCTTCCCGCCCGGTGCCTGCAGCTGCAGGATCTCCACACTGCCGCCCCTGCAGCCGATCTGCAGACCCTTTTTGGGATCCGCGACGGTCACCGTGCCGCAGGCACCGGGGGTATCGCCGACCCGGGCCCGCAGCAGTTTCAGCCGCCCGCCCTCATACGGCACGGAGCATCCGGGCCACGGGTTCATGGCGTGGATCCGGTTGCGGATCTCCTCGGGGGATGCCTCCCAGTCAATCTCGCCCATGTCCTTGTTCAGCATGGGATCGTAGGTCATCTCGCGCTCGTCCTGCGGAATGCGAGTGACCGTCCCGTCCGTGAGCCCCTTCACCGTCTCAAGGAGCAGCTCTGCGCCAAGGCGCGAGAGGACCTCGGTGGCCTCGCCGCAGGTCCATGTACTCTCCAGGGGGATGCTTTTTTTCAGCAGCATGTCCCCCGTATCGATCCCCCTGTCGGTCATCATGGTGGTCACACCGATCTCCCGGTCGCCCTGCAGAATGGCCCAGGCGATGGGCGCACTGCCGCGGTGTCTTGGCAGAAGGGAGGCGTGAACATTCACCGTGCCGATGCGCGGGATGTCCAGGATTTCCTGGCTCAGGATCTGCCCAAAGGCCGCCGTCACGCACAGGTCCGGCTGAAGTGCTTTCAGATCCTCCACCCCGTCCCGCCGGATCTTTTCCGGCTGAAAGACCGGGATCCCATGTTTCTGTGCTGTTTCCTTCACGGGGGAGGGCATCAGCTTCTTTCCACGGCCGCGGGGGCGGTCGGGCTGGGTGAACACGCCCACCACGTCATATCCCGCGCCGCACAGTTTCTCGAGGGACGGCACCGCGAACTCCGGAGTGCCCATGAATACAATTCTCACTCTTCCCCCTCCGCTTCCTCCGGCGGATCCTCCGGGATCCGGCTCTCCATCTCCTCCTTGGTCAGCTCCCTGTCCATGACGTCAATGTACAGTTCTCCATCCAGGTGCGCCAGCTCATGGCAGATGCAGCGCGCGAGAAGACCCGATCCCGTCAGCTCCTGTTCCTCACCGTTCCGATCCTGAAATTTCACCGTGACGGTCATGGGGCGTGTGACCACTGCCTGGCGCCCGGGAAGGCTCAGGCAGCCTTCCCTGCCGGTCTGCGTCTCCTCGGACCTGTAGGTGATCTCCGGGTTGACCATCTCAATGAGGCCGTTGTCATCGCCCACATCCATGACCACGACGCGGCGGAGGATCCCCACCTGCGGCGCAGCAAGGCCGACGCCGTCGGCCTCATACATGGTGTCCGCCATATCCTTGAGCAGAATCCTCAGGCGATGGTCGAACTTTTCCTGCTTTTTGCAGTGCTTGCGCAGCACATCATTGCCAATTTCTACGATCTCGCGGTATGCCATCTGTGTAACTTCCTTCCAAAAAATGCATTCCCTGCCCTGCACAGGACCCTTCCAGACCTCTACATGAAGCTGGACGAATTATATTCAAAATACATCTCGACCTCCGGGATGCTCTCCCGCCCAAGCTGGGCAAGGCACTCCAGGAGCTCGTCTGCCGCTTTTCCTGCCTTCAGTTTCATAAACACCTGATAGCGGACCTTGCCCCGCAGCATCGTCATGGCGGGCTGCTCGAGGGAGAGAAGGATCCGGCACGCCTGCCAGTCCTCCCGCTGCGCAATCAGGTCGGTACATTTTTTCTGCATCGTCTCGGCCCATCTCAGGCATTTGCCGCCGTCCGGCGATTCCAGGAGGAGACGCGCCAGGATCGTGTAGGGCGGATAGAGTGCCACCCGTCTTCTCTCCATCTCCTGAAAATAGAAGGACCTGTAGTCCTGTCGCATGGCCGCCTGAATCACCCACTCCTCCGGCCGGTAGGTCTGGATGATCACCCGCCCGGGTTCCATCCCGCGCCCGGCCCGTCCGGCCACCTGGGTCAGCAGCTGAAACGTCCTCTCCTTGGCCCGGTAGTCCGGGATATTCAGGGACATATCGGCTGCAATCACGCCCACCACGGTCACCGCCGGGAAATCCAGCCCCTTGGCGATCATCTGGGTACCCACAAGGATCCTGGCTCTGCCCGAGCGGAACTCCTCGAGGATTTTGGCGTGCCCGTCCTTGCCGGAGGTGGTGTCCACATCCATCCGGGCCACAGTCACATCCGGGTAGCGCTTTTTCAGCTCTGCCTCCACCATCTCGGTGCCGGCGCCGAAGTAGCGGATCTTGTCGCTGCCGCACTCAGGGCAGATGCCCGGCACGGGCTCCATATGCCCGCAGTAGTGGCAGTGCAGTTTCCCGTCCCCGTGGGCAAAGTGATATGTCAGGGAGACATCGCAGTTGGGACACTTCATGGTATGTCCGCATTTTCTGCAGGACACAAAGGAGTGGAACCCGCGGTGATTCATCAGAAGCATCGCCTGATTACCCGACTTCATGCACCCGTCCAGCGCCTTCTGCAGGTCCCTCGAGAAGATGGTGCGGTTGCCCGAATCCAGTTCCTTTCGCATATCGGAGAGAATCACCTCGGGCAGCGGTCTGCCGCCCACGCGCTCGGGCATTTCAAGGAGGGTGTACTTCCCGCTGGATGCCTCAAAAAAGGACTGGACACTGGGCGTTGCACTGGCCAGCACCAGCGTGGCACCCTCCCGCTGGCAGCGGCTCTGTGCCACCTCACGCGCGTCATACCTGGGGTGTCTGTCCGACATGTAGGTCGTCTCGTGCTCCTCGTCCACCACGATGAGGCCCAGGTTCTCCATGGGCGCAAAGATGGCGCTTCTTGCCCCGATCACCACGCGGGCCTGACCCATGCGGATCCTTCGCCACTCATCGAAGCGCTCGCCTGCGGAGAGCCTGGAGTGCAGCACGGCGGACTCCGTGCCGAACCGTTTTCGGAACCAGTCCACCATCTGCGGGGTCAGCGCAATCTCCGGCACCAGGATGATGGCCTTCTTGCCCATGGACAGCACCTTGCGCACGAGCCGGATGAAGACCTCCGTCTTGCCGGAGCCCGTGACGCCGTGCAGAAGGTATCTGCCTTTTCCCTCCCTGAGGTTTGGGACGATCTCTGAGAGCACCGCCTGCTGGTCGTCCGTCAGCTCCGGATCCTCCTGCCGCTCGCCGTCAAAGGCGCCGCCGGGCGTCCGGAAGACCTCCTCCTCCAGGATTTCCACAAGTTTTTTCTCCTCCAGCCGCCTTGCGGTATCAAGGGGGCTGGAGAGGAGCTGCTCCATCTCCTTAAGCGGATGCTTCTGTCCGTCCGAGAGGAGGCGAAGCATGATCACGCCCTTGGCAGAGCGCCTGTTTTCCTCCACAGCCCGCTCCACATCATCCGGCGGGATCAGGAGGCGGACCACCTTCTCTTTCTTGACCCGGATCCGCTGCCCGCGCATCTCGGCAGGCATCATCAGGCGAAGAGTCTCGGCCAGGGGGCAGTGGTTGACCACAGCCATCTCCTGGGCAAGCTCAATCATGTGGGGCAGGATCGCGGGATAGTCCTCCAGCGTCTCCTCAATGTCCTTGAGTTTGCCGGGTGGGACATCGGTGTCTTCACTCAGACCGATCACGATACCCTCTTTTTTCTGGTACCCGAAGGACACGCGAACGCGGTGGCCGATCTCCACCTGCATCCCCTCCGGAATCCGATAGGTGAAGGTGCGGGCCACGTTCTCGTGCACGATATCTACGATCACCTGGGCATACATCCGCTTCACCTCCAGAAAATCCGCGATGTGGGGCAAAGGAGAAAGCCCCGAGAGATTATACCTTTGCATGTGAAGGAAGACAAGGAACACGCTTCCGCCGGCGCCTTCTTGCCAGGGCAGAAAAACACGCTATAATTCACACCATTCTCGCCTTCTGGCGCAATCGAATCCTGTCATACACCGACTGACAAAAGGAGTTTTCTTATGCGTATCGGAGCTCAGATGTACACCACCCGCGGCACCTGCCAGACGCTGGAAGGTTTCGCGGACACGCTCAAAAGAATCGCCGATATCGGCTACAGGTATGTCCAGGTCTCCGGCACCTGTCCCTATGAAGGACAGTGGCTGAAGGACGAGCTGGATAAAAACGGCCTCACCTGTGTCCTCACCCACATCCCCGTCCCCCGCCTGGAAAACGAGCTGGACCAGGTGATCGCGGACCACGACATCTTCGGCTGCCGCAACGTAGGTCTTGGCTGGTGGGCCTTTGATGACAACCCCGAGACCGGCAAGGGCATGACCTGGGACAAATGGATGGAAACCTTCCCGTCCATCGCGGACCGCCTGCACGCTGCCGGCAAATACTTCATGTATCACAACCACGATCAGGAGTTTAAGCGCCTCGGTGGCAAGGTCATCCTGGAAAAGCTTGCCGAGACCGTGCCCGCCGAAAAGATGGGCTTCACCCTCGATACCTTCTGGGTGCAGGCCGGCGGCGGCGATCCCGCACAGTGGCTGGAAAAGCTCAGCGGCAGGATCCCCTGCATCCACCTCAAGGACTATGCTTACGGCCGCTCCATGGCGGTGGTCGGCGAGGGAAACATCAACTGGGGCCGTGTCTTTGAGAAGGCCGAACAGGGCGGCACCGAATACATGCTGGTGGAGCAGGATGACTGCCATGGCGAGGATCCCATCGAGTGCCTCAGACGGTCTTATCAGTATCTGACCGCCTGCGGATTTGAATAAGATTTCCACAAGAAAAGACAGCGCTGTCTGCGCTGTCTTTTCTTATGGCTTTATCAGTTAAACACGTCGCGGATCTTATCCAGGAACGACTTTCTTCCCTCGTATTCCTTGCCGGTCACAGTCTCCTCAAACTGCCGCAGCAGCTCGCGCTGCTTTTCGCTGAGCTTGCGCGGCACTTCCACGCGCACATGGACAATGAGATCGCCCTTGCCGGAGCCACGCAGTCTCGTCACACCCTGTTCCTTGATGCGGAACTCGGTATCGTTCTGCGTGCCCTCCGGGATGTGGTATTTGACCGAGCCGTGCAGGGTCGGGATATCCACATCGGCACCCAGGGCTGCCTGGGTAAAGGAGATCGGGTAATCCAGAAGGAGGTTGAAGCCGTCCCGCTTGAACAGCTTGTGGGGCATCACGGACACCTGGATCTGCAGATCGCCGTTCGGGCCCCCATTGCGGCCCGCATCGCCCTTGCCACCCATGATGATGACCTGGCCGTGGTTGATGCCGGCAGGCACCTTCACCGTGCAGGTGCGGCGCTTGCGGATCCTGCCTGTACCGCTGCAGCCTGTACACTTGTCGGTGATGACCTTGCCCTTGCCGCCGCAGGTGGGGCAGGTCCTGACGGTGGTCATCCAACCGCCGGAGGAGCGGATCTGGCCTGAGCCCTTACAGGTGGGGCAGGTGCCCGGCTGGGTACCCGGTTTTGCGCCGCTTCCATGGCACTGCTCGCAGACCTCACTGCGGTAAAAGTCAAAGACCTTCTCGCAGCCGTCCGCGGCTTCCTCGAAGGAAATCTTCAGATCATAGGCGATATCCCGGCCCTGCATTGGCGCGTTCTGCCTGCTTCTGCCGCCTCCGCCGCCAAAGAGCTGATCAAAAATGTCGCTCATGCCGCCCATGCCGGAGAAATCGAAGCCGCCCCCTCCGAACGGGTCCCCGCCCTGCATCGGGTCATTGAAACCAAACTGATCATACCTGGCACGCTTGTCGGGGTCGGACAGCACCTCATTGGCTTCGTTCAGCTCCTTGAAGCGCGCCTCTGCCTCCTTGTCGCCCGGATGCAGGTCCGGATGGCATTCCTTGGCCTTTTTACGGTATGCCCTTTTGATATCATCTGCACTGGCACTCTTGTCGACGCCCAGCACCTCATAGTAATCGCGTTTGTCTGCCAAGTTCATCACCTCTGGGCCTGACGCTCAGGCCTCACAAATTCATCATTCCGGAGCACAGGGACTATACACTCTCGCCTGCTTTCATGCAAGCTTCTCAATGAAATGCCCGGAGGTACCATCCCTGGCGCCTCCGGGCATTGTATGTGCCTGAATTACTGCACGTCGCCCTCGGTGTTGATGGTTCCATCGGGGTTCATGCTGCCCATATCAGGCTGAGCCTGCGCGCCTTCCGCGCCGCCCTGCTGCTGATAGAGCTTGCCGAAGATGGCATACACCTTCTGGGTGAAGGGCTCCATCGCGTTCTTGATCTCCTCGGCGTTGTTACCTTCCTTGACCTTCTTGAAGGCATCCAGTTCGGTCTGGATGGTGTTCTTGTCTTCCTCGGAGAGCTTGTCGCCGTTGTCACGCAGCTGCTTCTCGATCTCGTAGATCAGGGAATCTGCATGGTTCACGGTCTCGACTTCTTCCTTGCGCTTCCTGTCCTGCTCTGCATACTGCTCGGCTTCCTTGACGCGCTGGTTGATCTCTTCCTCGGTCAGGTTGGTAGAGGCGGTGATGGTGATATCCTGCTCGTTGCCGGTGGCCTTGTCCTTGGCGCTGACATGCACGATGCCGTTGCGGTCGATGGAGAAGGTCACTTCGATCTGAGGCACGCCACGGGGTGCGGGTGCGATGTTGGTGAGCTGGAAGCGGCCGAGGGACTTGTTGTCATAAGCCATCTGACGCTCGCCCTGCAGGACGTTGATTTCCACGGTGGTCTGTCCGTCAGCGGCGGTGGAAAACACCTGGCTCTTCTCGCAGGGGATGGTGGTGTTGCGGTCGATGAGGCGGGTGAAGATGTGACCTTCGGTCTCAAGGCCCAGGGACAGAGGCGTCACGTCCAGCAGCAGCACGTCCTTGACCTCGCCGCCCAGCACACCACCCTGGATGGCAGCGCCCACAGCCACGCACTCGTCGGGGTTGACGCCCTTGAAGGGTTCTTTGCCGGTGATCTTCTTCACGGTCTCCTGCACAGCAGGAATACGGGTAGAGCCGCCCACCATGATGACCTTGTCAATCTGGTTGTAGGTCAGGCCGGCATCGCTCAGAGCCTTCTTCATGGGCTCGATGGTGGCATCCACCAGATCGCGGGTCAGCTCGTCGAACTTCGCGCGGGTCAGGGTCATGTCGATGTGCTTGGGGCCGGTGGCATCGGCGGTGATGAACGGCAGGTTGATGGATGCCGTAGTGGTGCCGCTCAGCTCGATCTTGGCCTTCTCGGCAGCTTCCTTGAGGCGCTGCACGGCGGTGCGGTCCTGCCTGAGGTCGATGCCGTTGTCGCGCTTGAAGCTCTCGGCGATCCAGTCGATGATTCTCTGGTCGAAGTCATCGCCGCCAAGACGGGTGTTGCCGTTGGTGGAGAGCACTTCGAACACGGCATCGCCGATGTCCAGGATGGACTCGTCGAAGGTGACGCCGCCCAGGTCGTACACCAGGATCTTCTGGTTGCCTTCCTTGTCAAGGCCATAGGCCAGGGAGGCTGCGGTGGGCTCGTTGATGATACGCTTCACATCCAGGCCTGCGATCCTGCCGGCATCCTTGGTGGCCTGGCGCTGGCTGTCATTGAAGTAGGCAGGCACGGTGATGACCGCCTCGGTCACCTTCTCGCCCAGATAGCTCTCTGCGGTCTCCTTCATCTTGGTCAGGATCATGGCGGAGATATCCTGGGGCGTATAGTCCTTGCCGTCGATGGATACCTTGTAGGAGGTGCCCATCTCTCTCTTGATAGAAATCACGGTACGGTCGGGATTGGTCACGGCCTGGCGCTTTGCCACCTGACCCACCAGACGCTCGCCGTCCTTGGTGAAACCGACAACGGAAGGTGTGGTACGGCTGCCTTCTGCGTTTGCGATAACCACGGGCTGGCCGCCTTCCATGACGGACACACAGCTGTTGGTAGTACCAAGGTCAATACCGATAATCTTGCTCATAATGATTTCCTCCTTAAGTCTTTTTCTTGTAAGGTACGGGCCCGAAGTCTGTGGCCCGAATCCCGGTTGTTTATTGTAAGCAGTTTCCTGCGGGATCGCTTCAGTCTTCCGCTACCACTTTGACCATGGCATAGCGGAGTACCGTACCGTTCATCTCATAGCCCTTCTGAAGGACCATGCACACGGTACCGGGTTCGCCCTCATCGCTTGTTCCGCGCATGACGGCATTTTCCAGGTTGGGATCAAACTTTTCTCCCAGCCGGCTGATTTCCTTGACACCCATCTTCTGGTAGGTGTCGCGCATCATCCGGAGTGTCAGTTCCACGCCGCTCCTGAGCGGGCTTTCCTCCTGCGTGGATTCAAGGGCACGCTCGAGGTTGTCCAGCACCTGCAGGAACTGACCTGCCACGTTCTTCTGCCCGTCTGCGTATGCATCCGCACGGACTGATTCGTTGCGCTTGCGGAAATTGTCAAAGTCCGCCTGCACGCGCTGGGCCAGTGTCAGATATTCATCTGCCTGTGCCCTGGCCGCATTCAGTTCCTTCTCAAACGGATTCGGCATGGCATCGAGCACCTCGGGCGTTTCATCCGCCTGCGTCGTTTCCTCTGCCTGGGATGCCTCCACCTGATTTTCTGTCATCTCTTCCGTCTGGGGCGTCATGTCCTCCACGGATTCATCCTCCACCTTTCCGCGGTTTTTGTTCCACCGATCCTTCACACTCATGGCTATGAATGCCGCCTTTCATCTGAACTGTCACCCGGGCCCGCATGACCGTCCTCATGTCCGAAGAGCTCTGTCAGCTGCTGCCCCATGCTGGAGAGCACGGAGATCACCTTCTGATACTGCATCCTCGTCGGTCCGATCACCCCGATGGTTCCCTGCTGTCCGGAGTAGGTGGAATAGGTTGCCGTGACAATCGAGCAGTTTTCCATCTCCGGGATCCCGCTCTCGGGCCCGATTCGCACCGTGAACTGGACGTTGCCGTTCTGCCGCACGATGCTGGCCAGCCGGTCTCTTGCCTCCACGAGGCTTAACAGGTTCCGCACCCGCTCCATGTCGCTGTACTCCGGCAGCGTCAGCATTCTGCTGGTACCGCCCACTGCCACATGCGGCTTGCGGCCCTTTTCCTTGCGCTCCCCGAGGAAACCGGAGAGAGATCTGAGAAGATCCGCGTTGTCGCCCACACGCCTGCTGACTTCCGGCAGGACCTCCAGTGCCTCCGGCAGTGTCTTTCCGGAGAGTTCCTGGGTCAGTGCCTGAGAGATGGCATAGAGCGTATCGCTGCTGAGCTGACCGTTGTAGCGGATCACGGTGTCCCGGACAATGCCCGTGTCGGTGACAATCACCACCAGGGCGCTGCCGGTGGCCACCGGCACCAGCTGAATGTTCCGGATGACAGGCGGTCGGCCCGAGGGCGGCAGGACAACGGCCAGATAGTTGGTCATCGTGGACAGCACCTGGGCGGCCTGATCAATGATGTCCTCCATCTGGTGTGCCCGGCCCGTAAAGTGAGCTCTCACCGTCTCCTCATCCAGGTTTCTCAGCGTCCCCTGTTCCAGGAGCTGGTCGACATAGAGCCTGTAGGCCTTGGCTGAAGGAACACGGCCTGCTGACACATGGGGCTGGTCCAGATAGCCCAGCTCCTCCAGATCGCTCATCTCATTGCGGATCGTTGCAGAGGAAAGTCCCATGTCATACTTTTTGGAAATCGTGCGGGAGCCTACTGGTTCAGCCGTCAGGATGTAGTCATCGATGATCGCCTGAAGGATCCGGAATTTCCGATCGTCCATTGCCATGCTTCCCGCCTCCTTTCCCCCCTGCTTTGGGGTGTTGTTAGCACTCAATCAAGGTGAGTGCTAACTACGGTGCATACAATACACCCGGGCATTCCCTTTGTCAAGGGGGTTCAGAGAGAATTTTCTGACTTTTTCTGACTTTTATCGATTTCTCATTTTTGGCCTTCTTGGATGGACGGAAAATCACCCCGCAGACACTGTGCTTGTCGGTTGTTTTCGATTTGTCGTTTTCGATTTGTCGTTTTCTCTTATAGATGATAGAATTCTGCATGAAAAAGGCAGACAGTACCGCACCGTTTTCCGGTACCCTTCCTGTCTGCATGAACCGAAAGGTGAACCCCCATGAGTATGAATATCGTGCTGGTCTATCCTGAGATTCCTCAGAACACCGGCAATATTGCCCGAACCTGCGCCGCCACCGGCGCCGTGCTCCATCTCATTGAGCCCCTCGGCTTCTCGCTGGAGGACAGATACCTGAAGCGGGCCGGCCTCGACTACTGGCCCATGATGACCTATCACACCTATCCCTCCCTGGAGGACTTCTTTAAAAAGCACCAGGGCGAGAGGATGTTCTTTGCCTCCACCAAGGCCGTGCATGTGTATTCCTCGGTCACCTACCGGGACGGGGACTTCATTTTCTTTGGCCAGGAGACCCGGGGCCTTCCGGAAAACCTTCTGGAAAAGCAGTATGACCACTGCATCCGCATTCCGATGATGCCCGATGCCAGAAGCCTGAACCTGTCCAATTCCGTCGCGATTGTCCTCTACGAGGCCCTTCGCCAGATGGACTTCCCCGGCCTTAAGGATGAAGGTGCCCTGACCGGGCGGGACGAGGCTGCAGCACCCTGGCTTGACTATGTCTGAAGTGCTGCACAAAGAGGAGAAACACGCATATGGCATACTTTTCAAGACACACAGACCCGGAGCGGGAACACCAGCAGGTATTCCTGCATCCGGTCATGAGCGATTCTCAGAGCTGGGACGGGGATGACGGGGCCGCTTCCCTCGAAGCATCCATGCAGGAGCTGGAGGAAGAAGAAAAGCGGGATCGCGTTCGGCTCCTGTTCAGCGTGGGTGATCTTCTCGGGGTCATCTTCTGCACCCTCGGCATTCTTGTCCTGATCGCCCTTCTCATCTATCTGTACAACTGGGTGTCCGCTGATATCTATCAGAGCTTCACCCTCCTGCACGGGCAGCTGTGACAAGTGGTTGTTCAGCCGCCCGGAGATCTGACCAAAAAGGCAGGTGCCTTCCATCATGAATGATGAAACGTCTTTTAGCAAAGAAACTTCTATAATTAATGAAGCCTCCATGGATACGGAAACATCTGTGGAGATGGAAGCATCCTCTGCTCTTCAGCCGGACCGTGTTTCTGAGTGGGCACAGCTCCACGCCGGCATCGAGGCCTGCCGTGCCTGCCCCCTGTGCCAGCAGATTCACCACAAGGTGCCCGGCCAGGGGGACCCGAATGCTCCCCTGATGATCATCGGGGAGGGACCTGGCGAAACAGAGGATCTGGAGGGGCTCGCATTCGTGGGCGAGGCAGGGAAACTGCTCACCAGGATGCTGGACGCCATCGGCATGCCCAGGGACCGTGTCTACATCTGCAACACCGTCAAGTGCCGTCCGCCCCGAAACAGGACGCCCGAAGCCTCGGAGACGCAGGCCTGTTTCCCGTTCCTGGAGCGCCAGATCCAGCTGGTCCGCCCCAAGGTTCTCCTCCTCATGGGCCGCCCTGCGGCTGCCACGATCCTCGGGGAGACCATTTCCATCACCCGCACGCGGGGAACATGGTTTGAGCGGGACGGCATGTATGCACTGGTGACCTATCACCCATCGGCACTCCTGAGGGATCCCGGCAACAAGCGCTTTGCGTGGCAGGACCTCCAGTCGCTGCGGGACCGCCTGATGGACCTGAAACTGTATCCCGATCTCTACGGGCCCTACTTGTGAGGCCCCCGCCGAAGAAGCCTCTGACAATTTGGACCCAAAACTGTATGATTGGGACAACTTCTGATCCATCCCCATTCTTTTCATGCTATACTCTTCCCGTCCCCCGGAGCGTTTCCCGGATCAACCACTTATCTCGTCAGGAGGGATAGGATGCAACTGGTTCTCAGCGAACTTCCCATTATTCTGTGCGGTCTTGGCGGCCTTGCCCTGATCATCCTGGAGGCATTTCTCCCGGGCTTCGGGCTGCCGGGTCTCTCCGGCATCTGCCTTGAGATCGCCGCTGTCGTCTTTGCCTACATGTATCACGGCCCCGTAGTTGCCCTGTGTGTCCTGCTGCTGATTCTCTCCATCGTCGCCATCGTGCTGTCGCTGGTCCTTCGGAGTGCTGCCAAGGGCAAGCTCTCCAAGAGCCGCATGATCCTGAGAAACACGGAGTCCTCGGACGCCGGCTACACCGCCTCGGACGACACAGGCGTCTTCCTCGGAAAGACCGGGCAGACCACCACCCCACTGCGGCCCACCGGCATCGCCGACTTTGACGGCGTCCGCCTGAACGTCATGTCAGACGGTGACTTCATCGAGTCCGGTGTCAGTGTCAGAATCACCAGCGCCGAGGGCAGCAGAATTGTCGTAAAACCCGTCTGACCGCTTCTCTCAGTTCCCGTTTCCCCATGTGCAAATTCAATCTGATCTGGAGGTACAACATGGATAGCATGGTCGGTATTGGCATCATCGTCGTCATCGTTCTGATTCTCCTCATCATTCTCCTTCATTATATTCCCTTCGGCATGTGGATCCGCGCCCTGGCCAGCGGCGTGCATGTTCCGATCGCCTCGCTGATCGGCATGCGCATCCGTCACATCGCCCCCGCCCGCCTGATCGATCCCCTGATCAAGGCCAACAAGGCAGGCCTGAACCTGAGCATCACGCAGCTGGAAACCCACTTCCTGGCCGGCGGCAACGTGGACCGGGTCATCAACGCCCTCATCGCCGCGCAGCGCGCCAACATCACCATGGCCTTTGAGAAAGCCTGCGCCATCGACCTGGCAGGCCGCGATGTGTTCCAGGCCGTGCAGATGTCCGTCACCCCCAAGGTCATTGAGACCCCCGTGGTTGCCGCCATCGCAAAGGACGGCATTGAGCTGCGCGCCAAGGCCCGTGTGACCGTGAGAACCAACATTGAACGCCTCGTGGGCGGCTCCGGTGAGGAAACCGTCATTGCCCGTGTCGGCGAGGGCATCGTCACCACCGTCGGCTCCGCCGAGACCCACAAGCAGGTGCTGGAGAACCCGGACCTCATCAGCCGCACCGTGCTGGCCAAGGGCCTGGATGCCGGCACCGCCTATGAAATCCTTTCCATTGATATCGCCGACGTGGACGTGGGCCGCAACATCGGTGCCCAGCTCCAGATGGACCAGGCAGAGGCCGACCGCCGCATTGCCCAGGCCAAGGCAGAGGAGCGCCGCGCCATGGCCGTCGCCCATGAGCAGGAAATGAAGGCCGCCGTGCAGGAGATGCGCGCCAAGGTTGTGGAGGCCGAGGCGGACGTGCCGCGGGCCATGGCTGAGGCACTGCGCTCCGGTAAGCTGGGTGTGCTGGACTACTATCAGATGAAGAACACCATCGCGGACACCGAGATGCGTGAGTCCATCGCCAAGGCGTCCGCACCCACCGGCAGCGTGTCGGATGCAAACGGCAGCGGAAAGTAAAGGCCCGTCTGATTCCTGAGGTGCCCACCATGCGGCATCTCAGGAACTGATCTGCAACCCGCAAAACCTGTTATGGAAAGGAGGAGCGTCCAACTTGGATGGATTTGCTGTATGGATTATCCTCTTGATCATCTGGAGCGTGGTCGGCGCATCCAGGAAAAATAAGGGCAAAAAAACCTCGCATGCTCCCAAGGGAGCACCGCTGCAGCCTCCGAGGCCCATCACGCCTGTTGTCCCGGCAGATGACATCCCGCAGCCTTCTGTCTCCCACATGATGGAGGACGAGGAGCATCTGGCCCTGGAGCGCGAGGGTGCGCCTCTCGCGCCTGCCGCCTCCGTTTCTGTGCGGATCTCTCCCCATCACCACGAAGGCATGTTCGACGGCAGCATGGCCGCCTCGCCCATGGACCCGGGGCATCTGAGAGACGATATGCCCTCCGAGCACAGTGAAGAGTTCTTTGTGGAGGACGCTTCCTCAGAGAATGCATCCGCGGATGGCAGTGCACTTCATCTCAGGTGGGATGCCGGGAGTCTTATGCAGGCCGTGGTCATGCAGGAGGTACTGAACCGGTCAGGTCCCCTGAGCCGAAGTGTGCCAAGGAGGTAAAGAGAAACATGGATCCGATTCGTGTCGTCATTGCGGATGACGAGGACGGCATGCGCCTCATTGAGCGCAAAATGATCGAAAAGGTCGAGGGGTTTGAACTGCTGGGCGAAGCCAGGGACGGGGAAGAGCTCCTGCAGCTGGTGGAAAGGGAGCACCCTCAGGTCGTCTTCCTCGATGTGGAGATGCCAAAGAAAAACGGCGTCGAATGCGGTCACCTCATTCAGGATCTGGATCCTTCCATCATCATGGTCTTTGCCACGGCCCATGACCAGTACATGGGCGATGCCTTTGAGGTCTACGCTTTCGACTATCTGGTGAAGCCCTTCCGGGTGGACCGGGTCCGGCAGACGCTCCTGCGCATCCGCGACAGGCTGCAGGCAAAGGAGACCGATGTCACACCTCTGCCCTCCATGTCCTTCTCCCCGAATATGAACGGCGGAAAGCTCATGCTGAGATCCCGCGACGGCGTGCACTTTATCAACACGAATGAGATCCTCCTCATTCAGCGGGAGGACCGCTCCACCGTCATCTATACCGAGGGAAACGGCCGGTACACCACCTCCGACACTCTCTCCGAGACCGAGGCGCGTCTGGACCCCAGTCAGTTCTTCCGCTGCCACAAAAGTTACATCATCAATCTCAGCAAGATGACCAGCATCACGCCCTACGGCAGATGGACCTATGTGGTGCACCTGGAGGGCACCAGGCAGGATGCCCTCATCACCCACGAAAAGTACACGGAGCTGGAAAAACGCTTTTCCGGTGCATGAGGTGCCGGGCAGATGCAAAAAATCCCGGAAATATTTTTCGCTGATTCTTGCTTTTTCCCATCCCCCATGTTACAATCCCGTTGCTTTGATGTGTCTTGACTCCAGCAAGGAGGGGAAGATCATGGGAAAGTATTGTCAGATCTGTGGCAAGGGAACGCTGAACGGTAACCTCGTCAGCCATTCCAACCGCAAGACCCACACGACCTGGGCGCCCAATGTGCAGCGCGTCCATGTGGTCATCAACGGCGGCGTCAAGCGGATGAATGTGTGCACCCGTTGCCTGCGTAGCGGCAATGTGCAGCGCGCAATGCCCAAGACCCACACTGTCGAAGTTGAGGCATAATAAAAAGCGGCTCTGCCGCTTTTTATTTTTGTTCATAAGTGCAACCGTACAGAAAAAGGCAGAGCCAAAGCGGCTTCTGCCTGATTTTTTTACTTTCCGTGTCCTGCACCTGCGCTTCCGGATGGACCGGACAGGGGTGCGGGCTCAGCCACCGGCGCCTCGGAAACAATCAGCGGTGCCCAGATGACTTCGGCTGTCTCTTCTGCGGCTTCTGTTGGTGCAGTCTCAGAAAGGTCCTCGGGGATGTCCTCTGACTCATTCTCCGTGCCGCCCTGAATGTCCATGTCCAGCTGAGGATCCATCAGCTCCATCACGTGGTCCAGCGCATCCTCAGGCACGTCTGCGTCTTCCGACGGTCCGGCGTCATCCTCAGGATCTTCATCCGAGGCTTCCTCTGCTTCTTCCTCTTCCGGTTCTGCCTGTTCCACCAGCGTCACGCTCACCGTGAGGACGTCTTCCTCCTCGGTTTCATCGCCGGTTTCCTCGCCATCTTCTTCGTCGGTTTCGTCATCGATGGCTTCCGAAGATTCGTCTTCGTTTTCCTCGCCGGCATCGTCGTCGGCTGGCTCCTCCTCAGCCTCCGGAGATGCATAGTCAGGCGCCTCATCCTGCATGGTCAGGAACTTGTCATTGATGTAAACCCTCAGGCCCTTGGCCTCGATCTCATAGAAAGAGTTTTCATGGGCCCAGACCGTGACCTCCGTGCCGCAGTACCAGGAATCCACGATCCGGCTCTTGGCAGAAGGACCGCCGCGCACATTCACCCAGTCGCCCTTGGCAACCTTGCCCTTGACCGTGATGATACCGTACCCGAGGGGCTCTGCATCCACGTCCAGCGTCACCAGAGTCTCCGTGAGAACGCATCCCACCTTCCCGTTGGCGAAGATCCTGGTGTAGCTCTTGCCCGGCTTGATCACGCCGACGATCAGGCCCGTGGTCAGCTTGTCCAGCACTGAGCTTTTCGCCTTGGGCTGGGTGTGCATGGTGGCCACGCCCGTCCGGGTTGCACTGATCATGGCGATCTGCTTGGAGGGCGGCAGCTCATCGCTGAAGGGAATGGTGGAGGTCAGCACCCGCCGGTCCACCCCGTCCTCTGTGACCAGGGAGTAGATGGAGCCGAGCTCCTTCACGCCCAGCAGTTCTTCCGGCACCGGCATGATGTTGGTGATCTGAGGCGTGCGCCTGGCAGCTCCGCTGTCATCCGCGCCTTCCTCCTTGACCACATGGATGGAACTGCCGGAGGCCGTAAAGGTTCTGTCGGAATACTGGGTATTCAGATAGGAAGCGATCGCCGAATAGTTTCCGGAAAGAGCCTCGGGGATCGTCTCCACCGTCCCGTCGTCCACCCGCACAGAGGCAATCGCCACCGTCACGGAGGAGCCGTCCACAAACCCGGATGCGGTCCCGCCGCCGGAGTAATAGGTCACACGCCATCTCCCGGTGGCTGCATTGTAGCCGCCGGTGATGACATAGCTGCCGCCCGGGATAGTCCCCTTCGCGTTCCCGTCCTCGTCATATACTGTCGTTTCCCAGGCAATCTTATTGGTGCACTGCTGATTCCATTCCGTCTGTGACATGGCCAGCGCAGAGGTTGCCAGGAGCATCAGAAGAAGGCACAGGCACAAAAGCGTTCCTTTTTTTATCAGAGACAATCAGCATATCCTCCAGATTTTGAGTTCACGTCAGGAAGGATGCAGGATATCATGTGTTCCCGGTCCTGTCTGACACAGAGGAATATATCATCCCCCGCCTTCCCCGTCAATTGACACAGGCGTAACAATTCCGGATGCCACGATATCTCAGCGTGCCGCGTCCTGCAGTGCCTCCAGGCCGTTTCTGCGTTGACAGTCCCATAGCATCTGCCTATAATTTGTACTTGTTTCTGCGTTTCGCGGAACGTTTCTGCGCATGTCACGGAAAACACATGCAGAAAAATCAGCGATGCCCCGGCCTGCAGTCCTGTCGTAGGCTGCAGGCCGTTTCTTATATGGACGGCCCCTTTTGGAGCCCCGGAATCCCTGATTTTACGGTTTTTCATGGAAACCTGATTGAGATCTTTTCTTTTTCTGTAAGGAGGCAGGCCCCGCATGATCAAAAACGGCGCACAGATATTACTGGAATGCCTGGGAGAACAGGGCGTGGATACCATTTTCGGATATCCGGGCGGCACCATTCTCAATGTCTATGATGAAATGTACAAGATGGGGACCCGGTTCCGCCATATTCTCACAGCCCATGAGCAGGGCGCCTGCCATGCGGCCGACGGCTATGCCAGGCACACCGGAAAGGTCGGTGTCTGCTTTGCCACCTCCGGCCCCGGTGCCACCAATCTGACCACCGGCATCGCCACGGCCTATCTCGATTCCTCCCCCATCGTGGCCATCACCTGCAACGTGTCCACCAACCTCATCGGCAAGGATTCCTTCCAGGAGGTGGACATCACGGGCGTCACCATGCCCATCACCAAGTGCAACTATCTGGTCCGCAACGTGGAACAGCTGGCGGACACGGTGCGCGAGGCCTTTGCTGTGGCACGCTCCGGCCGCCCCGGCCCCGTGCTGATCGATATTGCCAAGGATGTGACGGCCCAGTCCTGCGACTATGAGCCCCTGGCGGTGTCGGATCACATGAATCAGGGACGACTTCTGTCCGTCATGAAGCGGTATGAGTTCAAGCCCCCGGAACCGGACATGGATGACATCCGCACCCTGGCCAATCTCCTCAACACTGCCGAGCGCCCCATGATCATCTGCGGCGGCGGCGTGGTGCGCGCCAGGGCCCACAGGGAGCTGGCCGAGTTTGCCCACAGGGTGGATGCCCCGGTGGCCGTCACGGTCATGGGTGCCGGCGGCTTCTCCGGGCAGGATCCTCTGACCACCGGCATGATCGGCATGCACGGCTCCCAGGCCAGCAACATCGCCGTGGACAAGTGCGATGTCCTGGTGGCCATCGGCTGCCGCTTCTCCGACCGCGTCGCCCTCAAGCCCGACACCTTTGCCCGCCATGCAAAGATCGTGCAGATCGACATTGACCGCTCCGAGATCAACAAGAATGTCCAGACGGATCACCACATTGTCGGCAACGCCCGCAAGGTCCTCCGTCTCCTGCTCCCCCTGGTGGACGAAAAGCATCACGACGAGTGGAAGCAGGAAGTGTTCTCCCATCCCAAGGAGACCTTCTACGACGAGCATCCCGGCTCCCTGACCCCGGGGCAGGTGCTGAACACCATCGTGAAGCTGTCCCCCTCGGATGCCGTGGTGTCCACGGACGTGGGGCAGCATCAGATGTGGGCCATCCAGCACTTCCATTTCGACTATCCGGGTCAGCTGCTCACCTCCGGCGGGTTTGGCACCATGGGCTTTGGTCTTGGTGCAGCCATCGGCGCCAAGGTGTCAGACCCGGACAAGGTGGTCATCCACATCACCGGCGACGGCTCCTTCCGCATGAACTGCCACGAGCTGTCCACGGTTCAGTATTACGGCCTGCCCATCATCACGGTCATCTTCAACAACGGGACCCTCGGCATGGTCCATCAGTGGCAGACCCTGATCTACGGCGAGCGCTACTCCCAGACCACCCTCGACCGCTCACCGGATTTCGTGAAGCTGGCCGAGGCGTATGGCCTCAATGGCTTCCGGGCCGCCTCTGTGGAAGAGTTTGAGTCCGTCTTTGCCCAGGCTCTTGCCTCCGACCGTGCCAGCATCATTGACTGCACCATCGATATGGATGAGATGGTCCGTCCCATGGTGGGCGGCGGCAGCCATATCACCGATTTCATGATCAACTAAGGGAGGCATCTGCATGAATCCGTCAACCCGTCACACCCTTGCCGTGCTGGTGGACAACGAATCCGGCGTGCTCTCCCGCGTGGCACGTCTGTTCTCCGGCAAAGGCTACAATATTGAATCCCTGGCCGTGGGCACCACCGATGATCCGGCCGTCTCCCGCATCACCATCGAGGTCATGGCAGACGAAAAGCAGCTGGACCTTCTGTGCAATCAGCTGAGAAAGCTCATCTGCGTGCACTCCGTCAAGGCGCTTCGGCCCGAACACGCCATTCGCCGGGAGCTGGTGCTCATCAAGGTGCTCTCCGGCGACAGCGTGCAGCGCAATGAGATCATCCAGATCGCCAACATTTTCCGTGCCAGCATCATCGATGTGTCCAAGGCCAGCATCACCCTGGCCGTCATCGGCGATGAGAGCAAGACCGAAGCCATCCAGCACCTGCTGACAGAGTTCGGCATTCTGGAGCTGGTGCGCACCGGCATGGTCGCCCTCGAGCGCGGCCAGTACACCATCGACGAACAGACCAAGATGAAGGGCGAGTTCGATCTGGGCAAGAATATCTTCCGCGACATGCTGTAAGATCCTGCCCCATATGACCCCCTCACATAGAAACAAACGTAAAACTGGAGGAATTCTCTATGCGCTCCGAACAGATCAAGCAGGGCGTGGAACGCGCCCCGAACCGGAGTCTGCTCTATGCACTGGGCATGACAAAGGAAGACATGGACAGGCCGCTCATCGGCGTGGTGTGCAGCTATAACGAGATTGTGCCGGGTCACATGAACTTGGACAAGATCGCAGAGTCTGTGAAGATGGGCATTCTGGAGGCCGGCGGCTACCCCATTGAGTTCCCTGCCATCGCCGTGTGCGACGGCATCGCCATGGGGCACGTGGGCATGAAGTACTCCCTGGTGACGCGGGACCTGATCTGCGATTCCACCGAGGCCATGGCCCTCGCCCACCAGTTTGACGGCCTGGTGATGATCCCCAACTGCGACAAGAACGTGCCTGGCCTCCTCATGGCCGCAGCCCGCGTGAACGTCCCCACCGTCATGGTGTCCGGCGGCCCCATGCTGGCAGGCCGACTCTCCGACGGCCGCAGGACCTGTCTGAGCCACATGTTCGAGGCAGTCGGCGCCTACAAGGCCGGCAAGATCGACGAGGAGGGTGTCCGCGACTATGAGGAGAACGCCTGCCCCTCCTGCGGCTCGTGCTCAGGCATGTACACCGCCAACTCCATGAACTGCCTGTGCGAGGCCATCGGCATGGCCCTGCCCGGCAACGGCACCATCCCCGGCGTCTATTCCGCCCGTCTGCGCCTGGCCAAGCAGGCCGGCCGGCAGGTGATGGAGATGGTCAGGCGCGATATCCGTCCCCGGGACATCATGACCGAGGCCGCCTTCCACAATGCAGAGACCGTGGACATGGCCCTCGGCTGCTCCACCAACACCATGCTGCATCTGCCCGCCATCGCCCACGAGGCCGGGATCGAGCTGAATCTCGACATGGTCAATGAGATCAGCGCAAAGACCCCGAACCTGTGCCACCTCGCCCCCGCCGGCGACACCTTCATGGAGGACCTGGAGCAGGCTGGCGGCGTCAGCGCCGTCATGAAAGAGCTGGCGGATGCAGGGCTTCTTCAGACCGACCTGATGACCGTCACCGGAAAGACCGTGGAGGAAAATATCCGCGCGTCCCACAATCTCGACGAGAACATCATCCGGCCCATCGCCCGTCCCTACTCAGCGACCGGCGGCATAGCCGTACTCAAGGGCAACCTGGCGCCCGACGGCTGCGTGGTCAAGCAGAGCGCCGTGGATCCCGAGATGATGGTCCACGAGGGTCCCGCCCGGGTCTTCGACTCCGAGGACGAGGCCATTCAGGCCATCTATGACCGCAAGATCAACCCCGGCGACGTGGTCATCATCCGCTACGAGGGCCCCAAGGGCGGCCCCGGCATGCGCGAGATGCTCAATCCCACCTCCGCCATCGTCGGCATGGGCCTTGGCACCTCCGTCGCCCTGATCACCGATGGCCGCTTCTCGGGTGCCACCCGCGGCGCCAGCATCGGACACGTGAGTCCCGAGGCAGCCCAGGGCGGTCCCATCGCGCTCGTGCAGGAGGGCGACCTGATCCACATCGATATTCCCGCCCACACCATCTCCCTCCTCGTATCCGATGAGGAGCTGGCAAAGCGCAGGGATGCATGGGTCTGTCCCGAACCGAAGGTCAAAACCGGATATCTTGCACGCTACGCCAAACTGGTCTCCAGTGCAGACAAGGGCGCTGTGCTCCAGTAAAACTCCCACACGTATTCTGCGCCGGATTTCCGCCCATACGGAAATTCGGCGCTTCAGTTCATGCTGATGCCCCCGGCCAAGGAGAGACAGGCTTTGAATCAGATCAAGATTTTTGACACAACGCTCAGAGACGGTGAGCAGGCCCCCGGCTGTTCCATGAATCTTCGGGAGAAGCTTCGCATTGCCCGGATGCTGGAAAAAATGAAGGTCGACATCGTGGAGGCCGGGTTTCCCGTGGCCTCCAGGGGCGATTTCGAGGCCGTGGAGGCCATCTCGGAAGCGCTTCGGAATTCTACCGTGGCAGCCCTTGCACGGACCCGTCTGCCGGACATCGACAGCGCCTGGAAGGCCCTGAGAAAAGGCGCGGACCCGCGCATCCATCTCTTTCTTGCCACCTCCGATCTGCACCTGCAGGAAAAGCTGCACATGACGCGGGAGGAGGCGCTGGAATCCTGTGAGCGCGCCGTCCGCCACGCCAGGGGATACACGGCCAACATTGAGTTTTCCTGCGAGGATGCCACGCGCTCTGACCGGGAGTTTCTCTTTCAGATGGTCGAGACCGCCATCCGGGCCGGGGCCAGGGTCATCAACCTGCCGGACACCGTGGGCTACACGACCCCTGAGGAGATGCGTCTTCTCGTCTCCTCCGTCATGGAGCATGTGCCCGTGAGCGACCTTGCAGAGTTTTCCGTTCACTGCCACAACGATCTGGGCATGGCGACCGCCAACTCCCTGGCCGGCGTACTGGGAGGTGCCCGGCAGATCGAGTGCACCATCAACGGGCTCGGAGAGCGGTCTGGAAACGCTGCCCTGGAGGAAGTGGTCATGGCCATGCGTGTGCGGCCCGACCTGTACGGAGACCTCAGCACAGCCCTTGACACCACGCAGATCGCGAAAGCTTCCCGCATGGTCTACTCCATCATCGGACAGAATACGCCCTGGCAGAAGCCCATCGTCGGCCGCAACGCCTTCCTTCACGAGAGCGGCATCCACCAGCACGGGATGATGGCCAACAAGCTCACCTACGAGATCCTGACCCCCGAGAGCGTGGGCGTTCAGACGGGCACCCTGATCCTCGGCAAGCACTCCGGGCGCCACGCCCTGGAGCGGCGGCTGGAGGAGCTGGGGTTTGAGCTGGATGAGACAGAGCTCAACCGCTGCTTTGATGAATTCAAGGATCTGTGCGACCGGAAAAAGCAGATCCACGACGAGGACCTGATTGCCATCGTCAATGCCATTTCCTCGCGCGAGCAGGACGCGGACGACTATGTCCTGGACTGGTACGCGGTGCATACCACCAACTTCACCACAGCCACCGCCACGGTCTCCCTGAAGCTGCGCGATGTGCGCTTTGAGGCGGTGAGCCTCGGCCGCGGCCCCATTGATGCAGCCTTCGGGGCCATTGACCAGATCATGAAGCCTGTGGACCATACTTTTGAGCTCTACCGGATCAACGGGATCTCACAGAGCACGGACTCCCTGGGCGAGGTGCACGTGAAGATCAACGCCGGCACCCACACCTTCTCCGGGCGCGGGCTGAGCGCAGACATCATCGAGGGATCCGTGCTGGCCTACATCACCGCCGTCAATCACTTAAACGCTTTTGTCCGCAGGCAGGGCGAGGTCAAAAACGCCTGATGGGCCAGTACGAGGAGGAACATTCATGGACCGCGAGGTTTCCCGCCTGATTCTCTATTCCGATCTGAAAAGCGATGAGATCCTGGTGCAGCTGGCAGCTGTCTGCAGGGACCTGAGGGAGGGCACCGACAAAAAGGATCACCTCGTACACCGGGTGAACCTGCAGATCAAGCGTCTTCTGGACCTGTCCACCGCCATGGGGTTTGACCGGAACCTGTGGCAGAATTATCTGACCTTTCTCATGATCTCCCACGAGAATTCCTTCTCCCTGACCTGCGAGCGCGTTGCTCGGCAGGAGGGATCCATCCGGCAATTTGCTATACACGACTTTGCCATCTTCCGCACACTCCTTCACTGGGATTTCCGTCCCCTGGAGGAGGAGCTGGGCATCTGCGGTCTGAGTCTCCTGTGCGACTACAGTGCCATCGTCAAGCGGGACCAGCTGTACAATCACAGGGTATCCGAGAACGTGTGCTCTCTGTCAGAAAAGCTGGATGCATGCACGGGTGCTGAGGAAATCTATGATCTCCTCACGGAGCACTTCCACAGAGAGGGCGTCGGCCTCCTCGGACTCAACACCGCCTTCCGCGTGGCGGAGGAGGCGGGCAGGATCGAGCTGATCCCGGTCAACAATCTCGAGCGCGTCACCCTGAGTCACCTCATCGGCTATGACACGCAGAAATCGGAGCTTCGCGCCAACGTGGAGGCCTTCCTCCGCGGGCGGCCCTTCAACAATATGCTCCTCTACGGCGATGCCGGGACAGGCAAGTCCACCTCCGTGAAGGCAGCCCTGAACGAGTATGCGCAGGAGGGCCTGAGGATGGTGGAGCTGAGCAAGCACCAGTTTCATCTCCTTGCACCCATCATCTCCCTGGTGAAACTTCGCAACTACCGCTTCATGATCTTCCTGGACGATCTGTCCTTTGAGGAGAACGAGGTGGAATACAAGTATCTCAAGGCCGTCATCGAGGGCGGTCTGGAGACGAGGCCGGAGAACGTGATGATCGTCGCCACCTCCAACCGCCGCCACCTGATCCGTGAGGTCTGGAGCGACAGGAGTGACATGGAGAAGCAGGAGGATGTGCACCGCTCCGACACCATGCAGGAAAAGCTCTCCCTCTCGGCCCGCTTCGGCTGCTCCATCGCCTACGCCATGCCGGGGCACAGGCTCTTCCAGCAGATCGTGCTGGGCCTGGCGGCAAGACATCCCGAGATCCCGCTGAGCGAGAGTGAGCTGCTCCTGGAGGCACAGAGATATGAGATGCGCCACGGCGGCGAGAGCGGACGGTGTGCGCAGCAGTTCATGAACCAGCTCCTCGGGCGTCTGGAGGAGGAGAAACCGTGAATCACATGAGCCTGTATCTTGCCAGGGATCCTGACTGGCTTGAGCCCTTTCTTAAGGCCCCCTCCCTTCAGCGTCTGAAGCATGTGGGCATGAACTGCGGGTGTGAGTATACATCCTTTCCCCTCTTCCATGCGCTCAGGCCCTATTCCCGCTTCGACCACTCCCTGGGCGTGGCGAAAATCATCTATCACTTCACGGAGGATCCCGCACAGAGCCTTTCCGGGCTTTTCCATGATATCGCAACCCCTGTCTTTGCCCACGTGGTGGATTTTCTGCACGGGGATTACCTCACCCAGGAATCCACCGAGCAGGACACGGAAAAACGCATCCGGGAGGATCCGGTCATTGACCAGCTTCTTCAGGATATGCACCTGGATGTGCAGGCTGTCTCAGATGCCATGCGCTATCCTGCCGCCGATCTTCCCTCCCCCAGGATCTGTGCGGACCGCCTGGAATACACCATCGGCAACAGCCTGAACTACGGCTTTGCGACGCCCGATGCCATCACCCATCTCTATGACGATCTCCGCTTTTCTGCCCTCCCGGATGGCTCCATGGAGATTATGTTCCAGGGCGAAATGGAGGCGCGCCTGTTCGGCTACCTGGCCCTTCGCTGCGGCCAGATCTACGTGTCCGACCCGGACCGCTATGCCATGCAGGTGCTCTCGGAGCTCCTCGCAG
Organism: Clostridia bacterium; assembly: GCA_017460395.1. Classification (GTDB taxonomy): domain Bacteria; phylum Bacillota; class Clostridia; order Christensenellales; family Aristaeellaceae; genus UBA2943. The sequence continues at coordinate 57,766 of JAFUBA010000182.1, forward strand.
ATGCCCTGAAGGAGGGCGTCCTGCAGCCGGGTGACCTCATGCGCACGGAGCCCGAGGTCATCGCGCGCCTTCGCTCCTCCGGGCTTTCCGGGCGATGGGAAGAGTTCTGCGCCCTCAGCCGGATCCTGCGCGCCGAACGGCCGCGCCTTGACGGGCCGTGGCGGCGGGTTTCTGCCAAGCGCAGGTACATCGATCCCTATATCCAGGGAAGGGGCCGGCTGTCCGCCGTCTGTCCCGACTTTGCGCGCGAACTTCAGGCCTTCCTTGCCGTCTCCCAGGATGTCTGGCTCTGCGGCAGCTGAAAGAAAAACACAGGGTGCCTGCCGGATTCCGGCGGGCACCCTGTGCTCGATATCTGAGATGTGATTTACCCCTTGAGTCCCTGCTCCTGGCGCTCCATGTTCTCCACGACGATGTCGTAGATCTCGCCGAGTGTGGAGCAGTAGGCCAGCACCAGCCAGGGCTCGTTGGTATGGTAGTGGATCTTGATCAGCTCATCGTCTCCCACTGCCAGGAGGCTGTCGCCCTGAAAGTTCTCCGTGATGTAGTCGTTGATGGCATCCTCGTCCAGGTCGTGCCCTTCGATGAGGAGCTGGGTGTCAAACTTATATTCCAGCATGAATTTTTCCTCCCATTCTTCGCCGGCATTTCCCGCCGGCGGTAAGTCTCATCTTACTGTCTGCATGCAGGCTTGTCAATTCCCGGGGGTTATTTTGCCTCTGCCCAGTTGCTGCCCCGATGCACCTCGGCCACCAGCGGCACCCTGAGTTGGATGACGCTCTCCATGCACTCCCGCAACAGCTCTTCTGCCCTGTCTGCCTCCTCCGGGGGGCACTCCAGGATCAGCTCGTCGTGGACCTGCAAAATCAGCCTCGAGCGCATCTTTTCCCTTCTCAGCGCCTCGTCCACCCGGACCATGGCCAGCTTGATGATGTCCGCTGCGGTCCCCTGCACGGGCGTGTTCATGGCAATCCGCTTGCCAAATTCCCTGACCGATGCCTGCGGGCTCTTGAGCTCCGGCAGATAGCGCCTGCGACCCATCAGTGTCACGGCATACCCGTGCTCCTCGCCATCTGCCGCCGTCTCCTCCATGAAGCGGCGGACACCCGGGTAGCGCCTGAAGTAACGGTCAATGAAGTCCGCTGCCTCCTTCCGGCTCACGCCCGTGTTGCGCGCAAGTCCGAAGGCAGAGATGCCGTAGATGAGGCCGAAGTTCACGGCCTTTGCCCGGGAGCGCAGCGTGCTGTCCACCTGATCCAGCGGCACCTCAAAGATCTCACTAGCCGTGCGCGCGTGCACGTCCTGGCCCTCGGTGAAGGCCTCCACCATGGCCTGATCGCCGGAGAAATGGGCCATGAGCCGCAGCTCGATCTGGCTGTAGTCCGCATCCACGATCACCCAGCCGTCCTCGGGCAGGAAGGCCTCACGGATTTCCTTTCCGTCCTGGGTCCTGACCGGGATGTTCTGGAGGTTGGGCTCAGAGGACGAAAGCCTGCCGGTCGCAGTGCCGGTCTGGTCAAAGTAACTGTGCACGCGGCTCTGGGCATCCGTCAGCGGCAGAAGGCCCTCCACATAGGTGCCGTTGAGCTTGGTCAATTGCCTGTAGCGCAGGAGCGGCTCGATGACATCCGGGCGCACCGGCTTCAGGTCCTCCAGCACCTCCACGGCCGTGGAATAGCCCTTCGTGGTCTTCTTCCCATGGGGCAGCTGGAGCTTTTCAAAGAGCACCTCGCCCAGCTGCTTGGGACTGTTGAGGTTGAAGCTGCCCGCACCGCAGGCGCGGTAGACCTCCTCCTTTTTCTCCTCGATCTCCTTCACATACTTCTGTCCCAGGGAGTGGAGATAGGCCCTGTCGACCTTGAATCCCACATCCTCCATCCGGAAGAGCGCGTGGGACAGGGGCAGCTCCACGTCCTTCATGAGGGCTTCCATGCCCTCCAGGCGGATCTTCGCTTCCTGATAGATACTCAGGTTCAGCACCCCTCGGGCATCCTCCGGCCTTCCCCCGCCGATCGCGGCGAGCGCATAGCTCTTCTCCTGGGGATTGAGAAGATAGGCGCCCAGCATCACGTCCCAGCCAAAGGCGTCAGGCAGCTGAAGGTCCAGCCGCCGGAGGGTATGAAGGAGCCGCTTCCCGTCGTGCACCACGTACGGGTGCCCGGCCATGTCCTCCGTAACCGGCCGCAGCACTTCCTGAAGCTCGAGTCCCGGCGTCAGAAGATCGCCGGAGAGCTGAGCCGAAAGGAACCGCCCACTGCCGTCCGCGAGGGTGACCTGGCTGTCGTTTACGAAGATGGCCACGGGGCGCGCATCCTCCGGGGTTCCTGCAAGGAACGCGCGGATGTCCTCCTCGCTCTGTGCCTCCACGGCCTCCGAAAACGCGATCTCGGATGCGTTCTCCTTCTCCTGCACCGCGCCTTCCGCCTTCGCCTCCGGCGCACGCTTTGTGTCGCCCATGATTCTCCGGATCAGCTGATTGAGGTGCAGCTTTTCCAGGGCCGGCACGGCCTGCATCAGGTCCGGCATAGCGCAGTCGCTCAGGCGGAAGCTGACCGGCGCGTCCCGCCGTATGGTGGCCAGTTCCTTGCACATCCGCGCCTGGTCTGCCCCTGCGCGGATCTTCTCGCCCATCTTGCCCTTGATCTCGTCCCCGTGGGCCAGCGTCTCCTCCAGGGAGCCGTACTGCTGCAAAAGCTTCACCGCGGTCTTGTCGCCGATGCCCACGATCCCGGGGATATTGTCGCTGGAGTCGCCCGCCAGGCCCTTCCAGTCGGTCACCTGCTCGGGCGTGAAACCATACTCCTCATAGACCTTGGAGGGGGTAAAGCGGGTGGTCTCGGAGATGCCCTTCCTCGTGAACATCAGCTCTGTCCCGTGGCCCACCAGCTGCAGCGCATCCCGGTCGCCGGTGAGCAGCAGCGGGGCTGCGCCCGCCTCCACCCCGAGGCGCGAGAGGGTGCCCAGAAGATCGTCCGCCTCCCATCCCTTGAGGGCATAGAAGCGGATGCCCATCTCGGGCAGCAGCGTCCGGACAGTCTCAAACTGCTGTCTGAGCTCCGGCGGGGTTGCCGCGCGTCCCGCCTTGTATTCGCTGAAGCGCTCATGGCGGAAGGTGGGGCCGTGCTCGTCAAAGCACACCGCCAGGTACTGGGCCTCCTCGTCCTTGGCCACCTTGAGCACCATGGAGAGGAAGCCATGGATGGCGTTGGTATAGACCCCGTCCGCATCCATGAGCGGAAGGGCGTGGAAGGCCCGGTGCATGAGACTGTTGCCGTCCACAATCAGAAACGTATCTTTCATGTTTATCTCCTACTATGTTCTTTCGCGAGTATAGCACAAATCCACCGGGAGGTGTACAGATGCCCATCAAAGAACTTCCGCCCGTCGGGCGGTTTGCACCCACGCCCAGCGGACGGCTGCACCTGGGGAATCTCTTCTGTGCCATGATCGCCTACCTGTCCGTGAGACACAGGGGCGGCCAATTTCTCCTTCGCATCGAGGATCTCGACCGTCCGCGCTGCCCCATGCATCTGTCGGAGATGGCCATCCGGGATCTTGAAAAGATGGGGTTTACCTGGGACGGTCCCATTCTCTTTCAGAGTCAGCGGGACAATCACTATGAGGCCGCGCTGCAGTGCCTTCGCAGCCAGGGCCTCATCTACCCCTGCTTCTGTACCCGCGCAGAGCTGCACGCCTCCATCGCCCCGAACCTGGGCGATACCATGCTGGTCTATCCCGGCACCTGTGCGCGCCTGACGCCGGAGGAGGTGCGAAGAAAAAGCGAAACGCGTGCCCCGGCCCTTCGCCTTCGGGTGCCGGATGAGACCATATCCTTCCGGGACCGCCTGCAGGGAACGGTCTCCGAAAACCTCCTGCGCGACTGCGGGGACTTCGTGCTTCGCCGCTCCGACGGGCTGTGGGGCTACCAGCTGGCGGTGGTGGTGGACGATGCTCAGAGCGGCGTCACCGAGGTGGTTCGGGGCATGGACCTTCTCAGTGCCACCCCGCGCCAGATCTATCTGCAGCGCTGCCTGTCCCTCGCCCCCGTTCACTACATGCACATTCCCCTTCTCCTGGACCCCAGGGGCCGCCGACTTGCCAAGCGTGACCGTGACCTGTCCCTGGATGTGCTCCTGGAAAAGTTCCGCGCAGAGGAGCTGTGGGGTTTTCTCGCCTGTGCGGCCGGCTTCCTGTCTGCCCCTGAACCCCTGTCTCTGGACGACCTTCTGGAGGTCTATGACGAGGGAAAACTGCCCCGGGATCATGCGGTCCTGCCCGAGGCGCTGGTCAGGTGACCCTCACACCCCGTGGTGTCCCGCCATGGCAAGGTAGATCATTTCCCTGCGTGCGGGCAGCTCCAGCACGCGGAACCAGGTGGGATGCTCCCAGATCAGCTTCTTCCACATCTCATGCACATCCGGCCACACCCCATCGCGCCGGACACTGTCCTCCACCAGGGCTTCCACGGCGCGCGCGAGCTTCGCAAGGAGCTCTGTCGGCACCGCGATCATGCTCAGGTCCAGCTCCTCCCGGACGCGGGCGAGCACGATCTGGTTCGTGCATACCCCCTGCCACTGGAAGTTGACGCCCTCCCACACGGGACAGCGGAGCACATCCGGGTCCAGCCAGATATAGTGGGTGTATGCGGTGTAAGTGCTCCTTGCGCTCTCAAGGAAGTGGACGAGGGAAAGGGACAGCCAGTGAAAGACCCGCTCGCCGTCCAGCTGCCCCTCCGCCCGGATGCCGTAGCTGCGGCGAAATTCCAGGGTGTTTGGCAGCACATTCTGGACCCGCATGAGCATCTCTTTCTCCGCAAAGCACATGAGCGGCAGGTTTTTTGCCTCGCACAGCTGCCTGAAATAGAACTGCTGCACGCCCAGCCGGCCGTCCGAGACGGGCAGGGTCAGAAAGCATGTCACGCAAAGCGGCATCCTCTTGCCGCTCCGCTCGCCCGTATACAGAAGCCGCTGGCGGACGATTCTGTTGAGCGGCATCTTCCGTTCAATGATCAGGTTCTGCCTGGCGAGCCCCAAAATGGCCGCGGCCGAGGGCCGGATCTCCCGCTTCTTCCTCTGGAAGCCGTATTCCGCGAGAAAAGCCTCCGTCACCCCGTCGTCCGGGAGGCGCACCTCAGGCAGCTGAATATGCATGCTCATCGAGAGCAGCGGCAGGTGCAGCGTATAGAGTTTCCATCCCTGGGCAAAGGCCATCAGGAAGGGTACCTCCTGGTCCTCCGCCACCAGGCGGAAGAAGGCCGCAGGCGCAAAGCAGAAACCGGGGTTGAGAAAGGGCGTTCGCTGCGGGGCTGTGGTCAGGTGCATCGCGGCACCCCTGTGGAGCGTCAGATATCCGTCCTCCACCTTTGAGGCACCCACCGCCCACATCGTGTTCATGACATGCCAGATATAGGGCGGCATCCCGGTCAAAGCGGCATGGGGCCCGAGACTCCTGAGCGTCCGCTGCATCTGTGCGTCCCAGCCCTTTGTAAAGCCCATGCCGGCCTGGGACACCATGATCAGCGCCTCGCCCCGCCAGAACCTGCGGGCGTCGTGCCAGCTGTCGGACCCCGGGCAGAGGTACGTCAGTTCCCCGTACCCGGCCATCTCCTGCGCCTCCTCCTCCCCGGGCTCCTCCCCGAGGCTGAGGCCGATGCTGATGTTCTCCCTGTCCTTTGCCTTTTCCATGGCATCCCTGAGCGTCGCGCTCACATCCGAAAACGAGTTGCTGGCAAGGAGCAGCAGAATTCTGTCCATGCGCTTCTCACCTCCGTGTGCGGCGAATCAGGAGCGTCACGGCATAGATGGCGGCTGCGTACAGCACAATGGCAGCGCCCGCCGACGTGTCCCACAGATAGGAGCTGAAAAGCCCCATGACGCCCGACATGACGGCAAAGATCACCGAAAAGAAGGCATGCTGGCGCGTGGATCTTGCCACGTTTCTCCCGGCCGCGGCGGGCAGGATCAAAAGGGCATTGATCAGCATGACGCCCACCCAGCGGATAGACAGCATGACCGCCACGGCCACCAGGATCGCAAAGGCAGTTTCCACCAGGATCGTATGAATGCCCCTGGACCGCGCAAGGGATGCATTGATCCCGGTTAACAGCAGCGCATTGTACATATAACACCAGAGGATCACGCCTCCGATGAGGGCCAGGAGCAGGTAGAGAAGATCCTCCTGCCCCACCGCCAGCACATCGCCGATGAGCAGGGAGGAATACTTGGCAAACCCGCCGCCCCGGGAGAGGATCAGCAGGCCCGCCGCGACCGATGTCGATGAGCAGACCGAGATCACCGTGTCCGCCGACGTCTGCGCCCTGTGGCGGATCAGGATGATGAGGGCGGCCCAGAGAATGCCGAACACGAGCATGCTCACAAGATCACTGCCCACCCCGAGAATGATGCCAAGTCCGATGCCCGTCAGAGCCGAATGCCCCAGGGCATCCGAGAAGAACGCCATCTGCTGGTTGACCGCCATGGTGCCAAGAAGGCCCAGGAGCGGTGTCAGAAGGAGGATGGCCAGGAGGGCATGCTTCATGAAGGTGAACTGCATGGCCTCCACCGGCAAAAGGGCGTCCATCACCGCATAGATCGTATTCAAGCCTGTTCCCCCTCCTCCTGCGCGCAGCATGGATCCGCGTGAGATTCCCCGTGAACATGCACCGATTTATTCAGGGGCTCATCTTCAAATAAGAGCTTTTTATCGCCAAAGGTCATATCGCCAAACACGTCCCGGAATACCTCGGAGGCAAACACCAGACCCGGTGTCCCCTGCCGCAGGACGGTCTTCTCCAGGAGCACCACATGGTCCGCATAGTCCCGCACAAGATTCAGGTCATGGCTCACAAGGAGGATGGCCATATGTCTTGTGTGTTTCAGCTCCATGACCGTGTCGAGAAACAGATTCAGGCCGTTCTGGTCCACGCCGCTGACCGGCTCGTCCAGCACCAGCAGGTCCGGGTTCGGTGTCAGCGCAAGGGCCAGCAGCACCCGCTGCAGCTCTCCCCCGGAGCAGCGGCCGAGGGGCGTGCGCAGAAGATCCTCCCCCTTCACCACGCTCAGGGCCTCCTCGATGGTCTTCCTCGTTTTTCGCCCGATGCCCGTCCACACGGGCCTGCGGGAGAGCGCGGCCGCCATGAAGTCCTCCACCGTCACCGGCATCTCCTTGTCAAACTGCAGGTGCTGGGGCACATAGCCTGTGCGCAGGCGGGGAAAGGGATGCCCGTGGCCGTCCTCGTGACGGATGGTCCCGCCATAGGGGATCTCCCCCAGAAGGGCCCGCACCAGGGTGGTTTTCCCCGCGCCGTTCTGACCGATCACGGCCGTCAGCTGCCCGCAGTGAATATGCATGTTCACATCCCGCAGCACTTCCTGTCCTGCCCGGGTCACCGACACGTTTTTCAGATCAATCCGGCACAGCGTGCATTGCCGATAGCCAGCCATGGTGCTCCTCCCTTGCGAAAAGACATCTTTCTCATTATCATGCTGAATCATCTGCCGCAGTTTTTCTGTGGCTTCCCCATGCAGTCGCCGCACCTTCTGTGCGCTGGGGCATCTTGCATTATACTTCTGTGCGCTTTTTTCTGAAAGGGGATAAACCATGATTGCGCTTGCCTGTGACCATACCGGTCTGGAACTCAAGGAAGAGATCAAGCAGCTCCTGAAGGAGCTTCACCTTGAATGGAAGGATTTTGGCACCGACACCCATGAGAGCTGCGACTATGCCGTCTATGGGAGCCGTGCCGCGAGGAGCGTGGTGAGCGGCGAATGTGACCGCGCCATCCTGATCTGCGGCACCGGTGTCGGCATCGGCATTGCAGCCAGCAAGGTGAAGGGCACGAGGGTGTGCACCTGCTCGGACGTGTATACCGCAGAGCTTTCCAAGCGCCACAACAACAGCAATGTCCTGACCATGGGCGCCCGGGTCGTGGGCGTGGACCTGGCCAAGATGATCGCCCGGCACTGGCTGGAGGCAGAGTTCGAGGGCGGACGCCACCAGCGGCGGATCGACCAGATCGCAGCTCTGGAGGACGGCGCCATTCTCTGATCCCTCC
>JAFUBA010000183.1 GCA_017460395.1 Clostridia bacterium
ATTGTGCTCAATGACCAGGACGGAGTTCCCGCCCTCCACCAGGCGCTGCAGCACCTGCACGAGGGAGGCCACATCGTCCGTGTGAAGACCGGTGGTGGGCTCGTCCAGTACGTAGATGGTCTTGCCAGTGGACTTGCGGGATAGCTCCGTAGCCAGCTTTACCCGCTGCGCCTCGCCGCCCGAGAGCGTTGTGGCCGGCTGTCCGAGCTTCATGTATCCCAGACCCACATCCTTGAGGGTTTCCAGCTTGTGGCGCACCTGCTCGTGGTTTTCAAAGAACCCGATCGCCTCGTCCACGGTCATCTCCAGGACATCGAAGATGTTTTTGCCCTTGTAGGTGACCTCCAGCGTCTCCCGGTTGTACCGTCTCCCCTGGCAGATCTCGCAGGGTACATAGATGTCCGGCAGGAAGTTCATCTCGATCTTGACCAGGCCGTCCCCCTGGCAGGCCTCGCACCGCCCGCCCTTCACATTGAAGGAGAAGCGATTCTCCTTGTAGCCCCGCGCCTTGGCCTCGGGCGCCATGGCGAAGATCCTCCGGATCGTGTCGAAAAGGCCCGTGTAGGTGGCGGGGTTGGAGCGGGGTGTCCTGCCGATGGGGCTCTGGTCGATCATGATGATCTTGTCCAGCTGCTCATACCCCTCAATGGAATCAAACTTTCCGGGCCGCGTCTTTGCCCGGTTCAGCTCCCTGGCCAGGAACTTGTAGACAATCTCGTTCACGAGGCTGCTTTTGCCGGAGCCCGAGACGCCCGTCACGACGCACAGGACGCCGAGGGGAATCTCCACGCGGATGTCCCTGAGGTTGTGTGCCTTTGCCCCGGTGACAGTGAGATACCCTGTGGGCTGCTTTCTTGCCGCCGGCAGGGGGATCATCTTCTTCCCCGACAGATACTGGCCGGTGATGGACTCCTCGCAGGCGATGATATCATCCACCGTGCCCTCGGCCACGATTCGCCCGCCGTTGACGCCGGCTCTCGGGCCCACGTCCACGATCCAGTCGGCTGCACGCATTGTGTCCTCGTCGTGCTCCACCACGATCACGGAATTGCCAAGGTCCCGCATCTTCTTGAGGGTCTGGATCAGGCGGCTGTTGTCTCGCTGGTGAAGGCCGATGGACGGTTCGTCCAGAATGTAGAGAACACCCATCAGGGCGGAGCCGATCTGGGTCGCCAGACGAATCCGCTGCGCCTCGCCGCCGGAGAGGCTGGCCGCGCCGCGGCTGAGGGTCAGATAGCCCAGGCCCACGTCCTCGAGAAAGCCCATGCGGGCGTTGATCTCCCTGAGCACCTGGCCCGCGATCATCTGGTCCTTCTGGGAGAGCATGGAGGGAAGATCCCGGAAAAAGAGGCGGCTCTGAGCGATCGGAAGCTCGCTGATCTCCGCGATGTTCTTCCCCGCCACCGTGACGCCCAGGGCCTCCGCCTTGAGCCTTCGCCCGCGGCACACAGGGCAGGGCTCCTCGGCCATGTACTCCTCGTACTGTGCCTTGACCGCATCGGAGGTGCTCTCCTGAAAACGCCGCTCAAGGGTGGGAATGACGCCCTCAAAGGCGGAGGAATAGGTGGCCGGGCCCCTGGAGGACTGATAGGTGATCTTCAGCTTCTCCTCGCCCGTGCCGTAGAGCACGGCGTGCATGGCCTCCTCGGAGAAGTCCTTCACCGGCGTGTCCAGGGTGAAACCGTACCTCTCCCCGAGGGCCGACAGGAACTGGGCGGCCACGCCGCTGTCCTCCTTGGTGTTAAAGCC
>JAFUBA010000184.1 GCA_017460395.1 Clostridia bacterium
GGCCTTCCGCCCGTCCGGGGTCGCGCCGGTGGCCTTGCCATACACCACGTTGGAGGTGATGGTCAGGATGGAGGTGCTGGGCTCGGAGTTACGATAGGTGTGATACTTCCGAATCTTGCCCATGAAGGTCTTCAGAAGCCACACTGCGATGTCGTCCGCCCGGTCGTCATCATTGCCGTACTTCGGGAAATCCCCTTCCACCTCAAAGTCGATGGCCAGGCCATCCTCATCCCGGATGGGCTTCACCTTCGCGTACTTGATGGCGCTCAGGCTGTCCACCACATGGCTGAAGCCGGCAATGCCGGTGGCGAAGGAGCGGCGGACGTCGGTGTCGATCAGCGCCATCTCCGCGGCTTCATAGTAATATTTATCGTGCATGTAATGGATCAGGTTCAGGATATTGACATACAGGCCTGCCAGCCATTCCATCACCTGATCGTAGCGATGCAGCACCTCGTCATAATCCAGGATCTCGCTGGTGATCTTCGGATATTCCGGTCCCACCTGATCCCGGGTTTTCACATCGACGCCGCCGTTGATGGCATACAGCAGGGCCTTGGCCAGGTTGGCCCGGGCGCCGAAGAACTGCATTTCCTTGCCGGTCTCCGTGGCGGAAACGCAGCAGCAGATGGAATAGTCATCCTTCCAGATGGGCCGCATGACGTCGTCATTCTCGTACTGAATGGAGCTGGTGGTGACGGAGACCTTGGACGCATACAGCTTGAAGGCTTCCGGCAGACGGCTGGAATACAGCACGGTCAGGTTCGGTTCGGGAGAGGGACCCATGTTCTCCAGTGTGTGGAGGAAACGGAAGTCATTCTTTGTCACCATGGAGCGGCCGTCCATGCCCAGACCGGCCACCTCCAGCGTGGCCCATACCGGGTCGCCGGAGACCAGCTGGTTATAGGAGGGGATGCGGGCAAACTTCACCATCCGGAATTTCATCACCAGATGGTCAATCAGCTCCTGAGCCTCGGACTCGGTGATCTTCCCCGCCTTCAGATCGCGCTGGATGTAGATGTCGAGGAAGGTGGACACACGGCCCACGCTCATGGCTGCGCCGTTCTGGGTCTTGATGGCAGCCAGATAGCCGAAGTACAGCCACTGCACGGCTTCCGCCGCGGTCTCTGCCGGACGGGAGATGTCAAAGCCATACACGCTGGCCATCTGCTTCATCTGGTCCAGGGCACGCATCTGGTCTGCCAGCTCTTCCCGGCGGCGGATCACGTCGTCGAACATGGTACCGCTGCCGCAGTTGTCATAGTCCTCCTGCTTCTTTTCGATCAGGAAGTCTATGCCGTACAGGGCCACCCGGCGATAGTCGCCTACGATGCGGCCACGGCCGTAGGTATCCGGCAGGCCGGTGATGATATGGGCATGGCGGGCCCGCTTCATCTCCGGGGTATAGCAGTCGAACACGCCCTGGTTGTGGGTCTTGTGATACTCGGTAAAAATCTTATGAAACTTCGGATTTACCTTATATCCATAGGTGGCAGCGGCCTGCTCGGCCATCTTGATGCCGCCATAGGGCATGAAGGCCCGCTTGAGGGGCTTGTCGGTCTGCAGGCCCACAACCTTTTCCAGATCCTTCATTCCCTCGTCGATGTACCCAGGGCCATAAGCGGTGATGCTGGAGACGATTTCCGTCTCGCATTCCAGCACGCCATTGTGCTCCCGCTCAGCTTTCTGCAGCTCCTGCAGACGTCCCCAGAGCTTGTCCGTCGCTTCCGTGGGCCCCGCCAGGAAGCTCTCGTCCCCATCATAGGGCTCATAATTGTTCTGAATGAAATCCCGGACATTGACATCGGATTTCCAGTGGGTTCCCTTGAACCCTTGCCAGGCTTGTTCGTTCATGGAATCTTTCCTCCTCGCACAGGCTTTCCGCCCGTGTTCGGGGAGATTATATCTCTGGTTTTGGTGCAATTCCTTGATTTAAATCAAGATATGAACGCATTTGTCCCCGACTGTTGGAAAATTTCCCTCAGGGAGGCTTCATCCACCAGCCGCAGGCGGCCATTTCCTGTTCTGGAGATCAGCCCCTGCTCCCTCAATGTTTTCAGTTTCCGGCTGACCGTCTCCATGCGCAGGCCGATGGTGGCTGCAATGTCCTCCAGCCGAAGGTGAAGCTCCCCATCCTTTGTGCGCTCTGCAGAATAGAGCAGGAAGCCTGCGATGCGGCTCAGGGGATCCGGAGTGGAGAGGATGATGTTTCGCTGATTGGCGTCGTGGAGCTTCTTGCTCAGCAGGGTAACAATCTGCAGGGAGGCCTCAGAATTGTCCAGAATATGTACAAAATGGTCCCGATAAATCTTGCCTATCCGGGTATCCGTCAGGGTAATGGCGGAATATGGGAATACGCCACCGTACAGGAAGAGGCTCTCCCAGATGGTATCCTTTTCTGAAAGCCACATAACGATGCTTTCCCGGCCATCTCCGTCCACACGGGAAAGCTTCACCCGGCCGCTGAGGATAATGCAGATGAAGTCCGCGGGCTGTCCCTCCTCGAAGATATATCTGTTGGCGGGCACGGTGCGAAAGACCACGTCCTTCAGCAGTTTTTTTCGGGATTCCAGCGGCAGGCATTCCAGCAGGAAGGAATTGAATCCCTCCATGCTTTGCTCGGTGGATGGGAGATAGTTCTGATCCATAGCGGCCTCCTTTTTGATTCCAGTCAAGAAACAAAGTGAACGATACGCTTCATTGGATGGAACGTCAAGGACGGAGGAGAAAGGCATGGGCGAGGCTTTAATATGACGACAGCAGGGCTGTCACAGCCATCACCACCATCTTCTGCTGGTGGTTTCCAAGAGCTCCGCCGGGGCAGTTCGCAGGTCCGTCAAAACGCGTAAATAAAACGTAGAGTCCTGACATGCATATCAGATGATTGACAACGCAGCTTATGGATACTACCATGTAGTTGGACGTGACCATGCAAGCAGAAAAGCAGAGGAGAGAAGTATGGGCCGGTATAACGAGATCATGCAGGGACTTCAAGAAGCCCTCGCTTATGTAAGTGGCGATGCTTCAGTGAATGCCTCTGTACATAAAATGTCTGTATCTTCCGTCCCCGCCTCCTTTACACCGGAAGAAATTAAGGAAATACGCATGAAAGCAAAAATGACACAGAGCATTTTTGCTTCCTGCATCGGTGTGACGAAAAAGGCTGTCGAAGCTTGGGAGGGCGGGCGCAGCAAACCTGATGGCGCTGCCAGAAGAACGTTGGGATTGTTGAAGCAAAATCCTTATTTTGCCGATGATGTTGGCATTATCGTTCGATGACCCGTCACGAATCCTTGCTTCATGAATCATCAGCAGGATCAAAATACCAGGATCCACCAAACACAATCAAATTGCTTATGATTTGTTTGCGGGAAGCAAGGAAATGGCATCGCCGACCGCCCGCAATGCACTGTATGCCCGTGCCGGAATCATCCAGGCACGGGCCTTTTTCGTCCGTGTTTCAAGGCTGCAAAAGTTCGCCATTGGCCGGGAGGTTGCTTTATGCCGCATCAGAAAGGGCTGTTAGACCAGTTCTCTGGGTGGATGGTTCCGCTATATGTCTTCCTGCAGAACGGCAGGAGGCAGCGCCAGTCCTCCACGCTGAGCACATGCCCGCCGGGCCGAAAGCAGGCGATGTTATATCCACCCAGGAGATCAAAGGCTGGCTGGGCATCCCTCCATGTAAGCACGGTACCCCGCGGATTGGAACAGGCATCCCCCTGGGCCATCGACCGTAAACAGGATTCTTGGTGCAATCAGCGCCTTCAGCGTGTGCAGGTCGAATGGAAGCGCCTGGCCCGGCGAGGTGCTGGCCACGTGGTGTGAGGACACGAGCGTGGCAGCATCTGCAGGACGGAATACGGCCATGGCCGTGTCATCCCCTTCGGTTTTCCGATCGGCTACTCCTATGTGAGCCGTACGGCGCCCCATGTCCCGCTCTCCCGAAAGAATGGCGAATACTACCCGGTGGCGCTGATGCACTATGCTCCGCTCATGAATCTGGCATTGAGAGCCGCAGAATGTTCCGCATTCGAGCGCGGAATCGTGGTGGTGAACCACCGTTCGACGCCCCTGTCTGTGCCTCTCCAGGGTGCCTGGCACCAAAGCCAGGAACCCCGGGAATGGCTCCTCCCCGCAAGGAGCGCAGTCTTCGTTGAAGCATGTGATCCAACGCATTGAAATCGAGGCATACGCATGATCCAAAATCCCATTCTCCGGGGCTTTCACCCGGACCTGTCCATCGTCCGGGTCGGCAATGACTACTACATTGCCACCTCCACCTTCGAGTGGTTTCCTGGTGTGATGATCCATCACTCCCAGGGTCTCAAGCACTGGCACCCATTCTCCCGGCCCCTTAGCCGCGTGAGTCAACTGGACCTTCGAGGTGTCGGTGCCTCGCAGGACGTCTGGACACCTTCTCTGACCCATGACAAAGGTACCTTCTATCTGGTCTACACCGTGGTGACGGCCTTCTACTGTGACATGTACGATACCCACAACTTCCTGGTGACGGCCCCTTACATCCGGGTCCCTGGTCCGAGCCCGTGAAGCTTCCGGACTTTGGCTTTGATCCATTCCTCTTTCACGACGATAACAGAAAAAGTACATGGTCATGATGGTCACCGATCACAGGGTGCCAGCACAGTGTTGACGCCGCTTCAGGCTGAGAACATACGCTACAGCTGCCCCTTCGGACTGGTCCCGCTGCCCTCCCCTGGCCCGGTGCGCCTGCAGGCGAGTCTTACGGGCGGGCACGTCACCTTCTCCTTTGCCACAGACGGTGACTCGCATGACCTGGACAAGTCCCTGGACGCTTCCTTCCTCTCGGACGAGGCCTGTCAGGAAGGCTGGTTCACAGGCGCCAGGGGCAGGCTCTGCTGCCTGGACCTGACCGGCGGACGGGTGCACACTGATTTTTCGTACTTCAGAATGGTTGTATAAGCAAAACCTCCCAGGCCTGTTTAGCATGGGAGGTTTCGCTGTGTCATACCTTCCGGGTATAGTCTTCTTTCCTCTGGCAGCCGGACGCTTGCCGTCCGATATGCCGCAATCGAGCATCAGGTGATACTCCTTCCAGATCTTTTCGGGAACGGAAATCTGTCCAAGTAGTCATCCTCCAGTGTCAGTCGCTTCTGCACTTCGAGAAATGCATCTCTGAAGGGGATTTCCTCAAAGTGAGATGACGCTGCCAACCATTGATCACTCCACCACTGATGCATGCATGACGACATCCTCCGGACTGCTGGACAGAATCAGCTGAAAGCTCCCATCAGATCAACAGGTACGGTCGAAAGGTCGATCATGGTCACGGAGGAAATCACTGTGCCTGATCTTCCTTCACTGGATCAGCCAAAGACGCTGCACTTCTCTTAATCTCCGCTTCCTGGGCTTTAGCCATTTCTTCTGTTATAACGCCCTGTTCAACTAACCTTTTTAGCATCTCCAGTTGTCCTTTGATCATGCCTCTGGCTTCACCTCTGGCCTCACCTCTAGCTTCACCTCTGGCCTCACCTCTAGCTTCACCTCTGGCCTCACCTCTGGCTTCAGCCTCTTTTTGCAATGCATAAGCCTCGGAATACAGAATCTGTCCTGCCATGATTTTTCACTCACTCCTGGGTCATTCCAGAGTCTCTGCACTTCTCTTAATCTCCGCTTCCTGGGCTTTCGCCGTTTCCTCGGTCATCAAGCCCTGCTCAACTAACCTTTTTAGCATTTCCAGTTGTCCTTCGATCCGGCCTCTGGCTTCACCTCTGGCTTCACCTA
>JAFUBA010000185.1 GCA_017460395.1 Clostridia bacterium
ATTTTCTCATCCGCCCCTTGACCGCCACTTTCCATTAGCAGATTGGCGGCGGTCAAAATCGGGTCAGAGGCGCAGATTGCCCCCTTCTGAGTCCTGCCGCAACTCATTTTTGGCGGCGGTCAGACTGCTTCTTAGGAGGCGACCGCTCTATCCTGCTGAGCTACGGAACCATCCTCAGATGAACAGCATTTTCCCCTCACTGTCCGCTCAAAAGTATATCATGCGGGACATCTTTGTGCAAGAGCTCTAAAATGGCGTCTACCTGCGCATTTTCGACCATTTCATCCCGCACAGGGACAAACACAGCAGGATCAGCATTCCTGTCAGACATACAGAGAAGACCACAGCCCCACATAGAACAAAAAACTCTGTAGGCATCAGCCGGATCAGAAGATCCGTTGCAGGATTCAGAAACCATAGGCCATTGGAAAACAGCAGAAGATGAAAGGTAATAAACAGGCCGTTAAAATTCACCATGCCCCAGATTCCAAGGCCCAGAAGAACACATACAAGGATCCCTTCACCAAACAGGATGCCGCGGTAAATCTCGCGCGCCCTCCTGTGCCATATCGCCAGGGCCACGCACAGGATCAGGATACAGCCTGAGACAAGCTGGACCGAGCGCGCCAGAGAGAACAGATCCTTCACGTCCTGCATGTGTGCCTGTTCATAGTCGTGAAACAGGAGATATCTGGCACCATCCTGCCCCTCAAGAACGTACTGGAAAGCTTCTTCCTCACCCCGGATGTATCCGGTGATCATATCCACCACCGGCGCATACATATCCGCTGTCAGCCCGGTCCTCTCCGGCGGCGCAGTGTGCTTCATGAGCGGCAGCATGACGCCTGGACTGGTGCCAAGCAGACGCAGGGCTGTTGCAAGGACAAAGAGAAAGAAACTGACCGACAGGACCGCACCGGTGCACAGATTCACAATTCCAGTCGTCCGCTTTTTCTGCATATGAGTTCCCCTGTTTCCAAAAGGACTGCCTGCCCAAAACGGCAGGCAGTCCTTCGTATTACTGCATTTTCAGGTAGGACGTGACAAAACCTTCGAGGTTTCCGTTCATGACATCGTCGATGTTGCCTACTTCAAACCCGGTCCTGTGGTCCTTCACCATGGTGTAGGGCTGGAAGACATAGGAGCGGATCTGAGAACCCCACTCGATCTTCTTCATCTCACCCTTGATGTCTGCCATCTGCTGTTCCTTCTCGCGCTCGCGCAGCTCCAGCAGTTTGGCCTTGAGCATCTTGATACAGGTGGCACGGTTCTGCACCTGATCGCGCTCTGTCTGACAGGACACCACGATGCCCGTGGGGAAGTGCGTCATACGCACGGCGGAGGAGGTCTTGTTCACGTTCTGTCCACCCGCGCCACTGGAGTGGTAGGTGTCCACGCGCACATCCTTCATGTCGATCTCGATGTCGTCGTCCTCGTCCTCGAGAATCGGTGCCACGTCCAGGGATGAGAAGGATGTGTGCCGTCTTGCGTTGGAGTCAAAGGGGGAAATGCGCACCAGCCGGTGCACGCCCTTTTCGCCGCGCAGGTAGCCATAGCAGTGATCGCCGTCCACCTCAAAGGTTACGGACTTGATGCCCGCCTCGTCCCCGTCCAGAAGATCCAGAAGCTTCACCGTAAAGCCCATGCGCTCGCAGTAGCGCGTGTACATCCGGTACAGCATCTGTGTCCAGTCCTGGGCCTCAGTGCCACCTGCACCTGCATGCAGGGACAGAATGGCATTGGAGTCGTCATAGTTGCCCCGCATCAGTGTCTCAAGCTCCAGTGCGTCCGCCTGCTCCTTGAGATGGGCGATGGACTCACCGGCCTCGTGCACCATATCCTCATCGTTTTCTTCCCGTGCCAGTTCCATCATCACTTCGATATCATCGGCCGTGGAAAGCAGCTTTTCATAGTGGTTCAGCCTGTTTTTCAGGCTGCCCACCTTCTGGTTGACCTTGGTAGACCGCTCCAGATCGTTCCAGAAGTCCGGCTGATTCATTTCCTGCTCCAGGTCCTGAATCTGCTCACGGATCTGATCCACATGGAGCGCTTCGCCCGCAGAGAGAATACTCTTTCGAATACCCTGAATATCCTGGGCATACTGTTCCAGTTCCAGCATGTTTGTTCCTTTCTGTTCCAGCTGTATGTTGCTGTATCCTGCATTCCTGACAGAAATCTGCCTTTGTCCGAGATATCTGTGCCGCTATGTCCCATCATCCCGCCACTTGGCCGGCAGGTGTGATGTCTGAGCGCCCCTTCATGTGTCCGGCGTGTTCCTTCCGTGGCACTGCTTGAACTTCTTGCCGGAGCCGCAGGGGCAGGGCTCGTTGCGGCCGACGTTTTTGAACTTGCTGGGATTGAGTTGCTGTGCACCGCTGCCCGGCTTTTTCTCCGCAGCCGCACCGCCGCCGCTCATTCTCAGGTTCATCGGTGGCCTTCTCACAGGAATGGGCTGGTTGATCAGCAGCTTTGCCTTCCAGACGTGGCGCACCGTATCCTCACGGATCATCCAGTTGAGCTCCTCGAACATGTGTCCGGCTTCAATCTGGTATTCCGTGACAGGGTTGGCACCGGAATATGCCCTGTAGGAGATGCCGTCCTTGAGCTGGTCCATGGCATCAATGTGGTCCATCCAGTGACGGTCCACGGCCCGAAGCAGCATGGCACGCTCAAAGGCGCGCATGTCCACCTTCAGATCCGTCAGTTCCTTCTCCCGCTCATCGTAAAGCTTCCTGGCATCTTCCTTGAGGGCTTCCGCCAGTCCGTCCCTGTCCTCGTTGTCCACGAGGTAGCGGTGCTCTTCCATGAAACCCTGGTGCACGCAGAGGTTTTCGATCCACGGCGTGAACTCCCCGAGGTTCCACTCGGTGGAATCCTCCGCATTGCAGAAGCGGCTGAGACCGTTGTCGATCAGCTTGTCTGCCATGCCCAGAACATTGTCCTTCACGCTCTCGCCCAGAAGCACCCTGCGGCGCTGCGAGTAGATGACCTCGCGCTGCCGGTTCATGACATTGTCAAACTCCAGCACGTGCTTTCTGGCCTCAAAGTTCCGGCCCTCGATCTTCTTCTGCGCGTTCTCAATCTGCTTGGTCAGCAGCCCTGCCTGGATCGGCTGATCGTCCGGAAGTCCCAGGCGCTCCACCATGCCGGACACCCTGTCGGACCCGAACAGACGCATCAGGTCATCCTCGAGGGAGATGAAGAACTGCGTGGAACCCGGGTCGCCCTGGCGGCCCGCACGGCCGCGCAGCTGATTGTCAATGCGACGGGATTCGTGGCGCTCGGTGCCGATGATGTGCAGTCCGCCGACCTTGAGCACCTTCTCGTGCTCGGCATCCGTTTCCCGCTTGAACTCCTCATGCAGTTTCTGGTAGCGTGCGCGCACCTCCAGGACGTCATCTGACACCTTCTCGCTGTGGCCGACGGCAGCCTCCAGCACCTCCGGATCCACACCGTCAAACAGCAGCTGATTCCTTGCCATGTAGTCCGGGTTGCCACCCAGAAGAATGTCCGTGCCGCGGCCTGCCATGTTGGTGGCGATGGTCACCTTGCCAAAGCGGCCTGCCTGCGCCACGA
>JAFUBA010000023.1 GCA_017460395.1 Clostridia bacterium
ACTTGGAAGGTGGGTGCTGAAACGGTGACGTGGCCAGCTGGCACAACGATCACTGTGAAAGTTATCCAGCAGGCTGGAGAAACTGAGACAGGAAGTGCGCTATTTACTGTATCTGGCAGTGAAGCGGTAACAGAATCCATTACTCCGGACAGTACAGTGAGCCTGTCTAACATCACTGCAAAGCGCTCCGGGACGAACGACAATGTTACTACCTACACATTGAATAATCTGCCCGCCAAGGGAATTGTAGATGAACAGGAGGTTGAATACACCTATACAATCGAAGAGACCGCAGTTACGAAAGATGGCGAGAATCTTTTGAATAAGACTTGGAAGATGACTGCCAACGGCGATGCCATCACCAATGAGGCCCTTGGCTCGCTCAAGATAACTAAGGTTGTCCAGTATAATGGTGAAGCAGATGCAACGGCTAAGGAGAAGGAATTCTTCTTCGGTATCTATGAAGATGAAAGCCACACCAAGCTGGTTCAGGAAGTTAAGGTCACAGTTGGTTATTCAGATAATACAAAAGATGAAGCCCATACACTGACATCTGATGGAACTGGCTGGATGGTTGTGGATGACTTGCCGTACGGGAACTATTATATATATGAGTTGATCGGAACCGGTGGAGACGTCATTACGGATGGAAAGCTGACTCTTGACGAAAACATGTATACAGTAACTGGTGCGGCGAACCCGATAGTAGTTAGCGCGACGCAGGCAATCGCTAAAGTTACAAATAACCTGGAGGAGAAGGGATCTATTAAAGTCCTGAAAGAGGTCAAATTCAACGGGACTCAGGATACGACCAATACGGACATGTTCTATGTGATGCTCTATAAAGTCACAACAGAAGGTGAGAGTGCCGATGCTCATGAGGTAGAGACTGCTGTCAGCGAAAAGCAGGATGTGGTTGCGAATAGCATAGATGGTTACACCTTTGAGAATTTGGACATTGGAAGCACATACCGTGTCTACGAGGTTGACTCAGATGGCGCGAAGGTTGGAAGCAGTTTCGGGGAGTATACGGTAAGCTATGATGAGCAGACCAAGACGCTCACGAGAGATGCGAAGACTGCTACGGTGACCGTAACGAATAACAAGAGCACAACAACGCTGAGCATTCTCAAGGTTGACGCCAACGGTATGACCAAGCCATTGCCGGGTGCTGAATTCACCCTCAAGAAACTGAATGAGGAAGGCAAGGGTGATTATACTACAGGTAGCGCTGCACTTGAGGTGACATCAGATCCGACGAATGCAGAAGGTCAGACAAGTTTTACTGATTTGGCGGACGGTTATTATGAAGTGAAGGAAACGAAGCTTCCCGATGGCTATGTGCTGACAGACTCCGGAACCTTCTACATCAAGGTGCAGAATGGTGAGATAACACATATTGCGAAGGATACCAGCACGGTAGTCACAGAGTGGGTAGCGAAAGATGATACAGCAAAACTGACATTCAATGCTACAACGAAGACTGCCACGATAGGAAACGAATCCGGGGTTGCTCTACCTTCCTCCGGCGGACCGGGAACCAAACTATTCTATATCCTCGGGAGCATTCTGGTATGCTTAGCTGGAATCATGCTCTGTCGGAGAAAGAGAGTGGTGTAAGCCCCTAATGAAAAGGAGGATCACAGGTTGTGAGGATAGTATGTCTGATCAACCTGTGATTTCTTAGATGGTACTTTGATACAGTGAATGCATGCGGATTGAAACCTGCGCTATAGAGCAGGAACGTGGACGGGACACAATGTCAGGATTTGGGAGGATACTTGCTAGCATGCAGCGTTGAGCTTCATGCTGGACTGATTGACCATGCCAACTACGCAAGGAACACATGGGTGTTATCAGCGCACGACAAGTTGCGAAAGGGAATACCTGAGTGCTCGACGCAGGGTGTCTGACGTCTGAAAGGGAGATGGCCTGCAGCTACCATGAGGGACAGACACACGGCCTGATCTCAGGCCAGACCACTTGGGAAAGAAGGAGGACACGAATGAACAAAAGAATCTTTGGAAACCCGGATGCCGAAGTCGTTCTCCTGCAGATGGTGGAGGGTGACGCAGACCAGGTTTCCTATGAAGATGAAGCCGAGGAAATCAGAAAGCTGACGGACGTGCCATTCTCTATGATCACCATGGAAGTCGACAGCTGGAATGATGATCTGTCCCCCTGGGCAGCGCCCGCGGTGCATGGCGTGGAAGGTTTCGGAGGCAGAGCAGAGTGCACGCTGCAAAACGTGCTGGACACACTCCGGGATGACCGTCAGTACATTCTTGGAGGATATTCCCTGTCCGGTCTCTTTGCCCTCTGGAGTGCCTGCCGGACGGATGCCTTTGCCGGCGTGGCAGCGGCATCCCCGTCCGTCTGGTTCCCGGACTTCATGCCATATCTGCATGAACATAAGATGCAGAGTCCTCATGTCTACCTGAGCCTTGGCGACAGGGAAGAGAAGACACGGAACCCCGTACTTGCTCCCGTCGGCGACTGTATCCGGACGGCCTGTGATCTGTTCCGGCAGGACGGCGTCCACTGCACGCTTGAATGGAACGAGGGAAATCATTTCAGGGATGCCGGCCTTCGGACGGCAAAGGCCTTTGCCTGGGTGCTGAATGCCCTGAAGGAAGAGCAGGAAGCGAAAGGACGACAGGTCACGCAGGAATGAAAGGAACAGGGCTGATGGCGACCATCACCTGCGGATATGACCAGACAGGGGAACGACTGAACCGGCAGCAGAGGCCCTTGGATTCGGAGCGATGAGAGGCCAAGAAAGAGGTACGGCTCGGGTAGAAACAAGGGAAATTCCAGATGGACATATCAGAACGTACATTCGTGATCCTTAAGGCACAATGCGTGGCTGCTTGCCTGAATCCAGACTCCAAACCACGAGATCCACAAGATCTATGTGGTCGGATGCAGCTCAGGCTTGATGAACACATCAAGTCGTCGAATGTAAGGCGACTGTATACGCGGCCATTGTGGCCAGGAGCGCCGAAGAGGTGGCAAGATCCGCTCAAATGAATTCCTTGTGACCATGGGTGACTACGATACCGTCGAGGCCTTCATCATAGGGGGTGCATTTGTCCATGATGTAGCCGACTTCGGATACTATCTGTGTGAGCGATCGGGAGAGGGGCATGGGACGGCTCGATGCGGCTGTTGGAAAATCACCCGGAAATGCCGCAGTGGCAACACTCTTCAGACGGGGAAGGGCTATTCCCGAAACACAGGCAACCGCCCTGGCACACCGCATGACGGGTAAGCATGCAGCCGTGCCAGGACGGCTGTTTTTCTATGGCGTCAGCGCCTGGCCGTAAAACGTTTCACGGATCCAAGTGGGCTGCGATATACCGCACCGTGGGCAGATCTATTCTGTACGAGGGTGCCGACATCGATCAGATAGCCGCCGGAGAGCGAAGAAGCATGGCTCAAGCCCACACAGACGGCCCCCGCGTGAGTTGTCTCTCTTTGCTGCTTCCGATACAGCCGCACCTGCTACTTTCCGCCACTGCCCCCTTCATTGTTGATTCTGGGAGAATCCTGTAAAATGAATCAGGAATCATTCCTTCGTCATAGGTCGTCTCGCTGTCCTGTGCCTGAACAGGGCTGTACTCGATGACTTCCGCTTTCAGGCACGCGGACGGAAGTTCTCCGTGCATAGTGCTCGTAGTAGCATCGAAAAGTCTCGCATGGACTCGGAATGGATTCCCCGGCATCAGCCATGCTGCCGCACGCAGTATCAAGCAATCGGGTGTTCCATCGGAGAACTTCTACTTGAGGAGACAGGTCAATGAACGCTATCAGAAAAGATCTGGAAACTGTTCTGTGAGCCGGTGCTGATGTGCTCCGCTCCAGGATGGAGGCCAATGAATACAAGGATGACCTGCTGAGCTTTGTGTTCTTCAAGTACCTCTCTGGCGCCCTTCCGGGTCAGGGCCTATGACCTCCTGGAGGACTGTACCCCGGAATCTATAGAGCAGGCTCAGGCAGCCTGCAAGCAGGCCTACAGGGAAGAGGATGCGGAGGATCTGCTCACAGACCGCGGGCGTCCGGTATGTCATTCCTCCTACACGGACCTTCACGGCTCTTGCCGGGAAGGCCAACAATCACGAGTTCTACTGCGAGGAAAAGAAGAAGGCCTTCATTGACATCGAGGCTACGGCCCTCATCTTTAACGGCCTGTTTGCCGACGCGGATCTCTGCTTCATCCGTCTCGGTGTCGGGGATACCAAGCAAAGCGCCACGCCAGCAGAACGGGTGGAGGTGATCGACCAGGCAGGCGTCCTCCATGCCCAGGGTGACGTGCCTGGCAATGCCTGTGATACCTGATCGGCCAGTTTGCCACCGGGACCGGGAGGAAGGCAGGGGAGTTATATACGTCCGCCGGTCCTGCTGAGGTCGTCACCTGTATCGCGATCCTGGAACGGGAGAGCAGGCAGGGACTTCCTGTATATGCTCCGGCCTGCCGCCCGTCTGGGTCTTTGGTCACTGTCAGTGATTTTTGAAGGAAAACCGGAAAGAGGAAGCCAGGACTGGAAGGCTGCAGTGGGCGGCAGAAATAGCCGTTCTCAGAACGATCTGGAAGGATCACAGATGATCTGCGGGCATATACGATGATCAGGTAAAGATCCGTTCTGGATCTTTGTGAGAATCAGTATAGGCAGGTCAGGCGTTGCCCTTTTGCCTCGAAACTGTGTTATAAATTTCGCCAAACGACAAAATACTTGCTTTGGCGAAATTTATAACAACTCTTTTTTGGAAAGTAGCAGGCAAATCGCTGCTTTTCTCAGGAAGAACAAGTGGCAGGCAGAGCTGCTGTGGCTCGGCGAAAAGCAAGCCGGGCAGGTCATCCTACCCGGCTATATCAAGTGCCAAAGCATGCTCTGCTCTTTGAAGCAATCGTTATACAATGTCAAATCTGATGAACTGCAGGAAGTACGATCTGTAGCTTCATAATCACTATTCTAAAACGAACATGTAATTATTCCGAATCTCTCTCTGGGTATATGCTCATTTCAGCAACGTCTGGCAGAGCGCTTTCAATGTCCACATCGTTCTCCTCTGTTTCTACATCTTCAGGGCATATCTGGTCTTTAACTTTTACCAGAGCAAAGCTGATATGATGGTTGAAAAACCAGTCTACTTCTTGGTCGTTGATAAACAATGTTGATATCGCACTCAAGGATCCGCTTCCAATTTTTTGGCGAGCAGAATCCCCAAACTGTCAAGAACCGGAAGAAGCGTGAAAATATCGAAAGAACATTGCAGAGGGTTCCACCAGTCTGCGATTGAGCACAAGAAAGCTGTACAGGGAAGAAACCTGGATGCACCTGTATGGACTTTCAGGGCAAGATGCGCGAGGTGCACGGGTATATCCGGGAGTTCAGCGAGGAAAACCCGAAGCTGGGGACCATGCTGGATCGGAATCTCGACGATGCGGAACGGGACAAAGATGCCTTCCTCGGACAGAACATCTCGGAGTTCATCACCAACATGAAGTGGGAAGCTTTTGCCAGGAAGTGGTTTGTGGATGAGGATTCCGTCACGTATGCCGTGCAGAACAATGTCCACGGACAGCTTCCCAATGCCAGCGTGTCGCGGGATTTCCACCGGGACTCAGAGTACAGGGAATCCGTGCCGGATCCGATCAGGAAGCCGAATGCCGGGTCCCAGATGATCCAGGAGCTGGAAAAGGCGATCGAAGAGGAAATCCTGCCGCTATAGATCGGGGCAAGGTAAACACCCTGAACGGGGTGAAAGCTGCCATTCCGCCCCCCAGGGACAGGATCCGCAGGCAGGAACTGCATGCCGCTCAATCTGCCGTGTGCCCGGGCAGTTTCTGTTTGTGAGATCTTTCAGATGGATTACACAGAAAGATCTGCGATACCAAAGGTTTTCAAGACATTTTCGAAAATGAATATAGATTCAGAAGGGATGTTTCAATGACGGACTTGGATGAACGCTACGACCGCTTCATGCGGGAGAACGGGAAAAGACTCAACCTGGCATCAATGACCGAAGTGGCTGTGCTGAAAAGCATGACCGCAAAGAATGTGAGAATGGAGGCAGACTGGGATCTCATCCGGAGGATACTGGGTACGCACCCTGTGCTGGTGATGGCACCGGTAGAACCGGATCCAGGCCTTCAGATGTGTGATCATATTCTTTGTGTGAACGACGAACTCCATGTCTTTACCAACATCCGTGATCTGGAGGAATATATCTACAGGAAGAATGTGGTCGACGGCACGCCGGAACGCGTTTTCGATGTCGGGGCCATGCCCTTTGCTATGGCTGTGGATGTTGCGGACAGGTATCACAAGGATCTGTACATCGATGATCTTATGGCAGAGGGCACAAAGTGCCTTGCGTACATCCCACGAACGCAGACCCTGAGGGTAGCAGGGTATAAGAAGATATAAGGGAAGTGGGGCTGCCAGCAATCCGCCAGGTTATTCATGCGAGCTTCATCCCGTGAAGTCTCACGGAGGCATGGAATGCCTGGAATCACGTATTCCGGTGAAACCGGTGGCAGATACATGCGCGGTCTATATGTCGGACTGAGTGACCGGATGAGAGATTCGTGCATTTGCCTTTACAAAGCGGAACCAGCTGTATCCGCATGTATCACAGGTGTGAAATCGTACATGCCCGCAGACCATCTCTGATCCTTCCGGATCTCTCCGGGAACGGGTATTCATGAAGCTGGGTGCATAACAGCACTCGGGCCTGGTGTCAGGACAAAAGGAAATATACAATGGGGCTGGTGAGCCAGCTCCTTGAAGATATAAGCCGGGCACGGCTGGAAATGGAGGCAGATCCTGTATGATGACGGCAATCGCATCGGAAGATTTCAAGAAGAATATCCAGGGCGGATTCAGGTACGTGGACAAGACAGAGCTTCTCATTTCCCTCTTGGACGGCAGCCATGAGTCGACGTTTTTCCTGCGGCCGCGCAGGTTCGGCAAAACCCTGACGCTCTCCATGATTCACTACTTCATGGAGGACACAAGGAACGAAGCGCTCAATGCGGAAAACCGGAAGCTGTTTGAAGGCCTCAGAATCATGGAAGCCGGGGGAAAATATACCCGTGAGATGACCAGTGCGCCGGTGATCCATCTGACGTTTCAGAATGTGAAGGACGAAACCTTCAAGGACGCATTTGACCTTCTTCTCTCCGAGATTCAGGATCTGTATGCGAAAAACCAGTATCTCCTGAAAGACGGAAAGCTGACTGAGGAGGATGAGGCATACTTCCTGCGGATCCTGAGGGGACAGGATCTGCAGGGCAGGAAACGAACGCGCGCCGACTGCCTGAAGTCCCTTCAGAAGATGACAGAGTTTCTGCACCGGGCTTCCGGAAAAAAGGCCGTTGTCCTGATCGATGAGTACGATGTCCCCCTGGAACAGGCATATCGGAGGGGCTACTACCAAAAGATGGTTGGCGTCATTGGCCCCATGCTCCAGTATGTGCTCAAGACAAACTCCGAGAACCTTCACTTTGCAGTGGTGACCGGCTGCCTTCGGATCGCCAAGGAAGGCATCTACACAGGTCTCAACAACCCGGATGTGAACACGGTTCTCTCTCATCGCCTGTGCGATGCGATCGGCTTTACGGAGGGGGAAGTTCGGAAGCTCCTTTTGGACAGCGGTGTGCCGGAAGCCTTTGAGAAGGTCAAGGAGTGGTATGACGGGTACCGTTTTGGGGATGCGGTGATCTACAATCCATGGTCGGTGATCAGGTATATCGAAGATGTGACCGTGAAACCCGACGCACCGCCGCTCCCATACTGGGCAAACACGAGCGAAAACGCCATCATCCGGGAGGCTGCACAGGAGGCCGGTCAGGGCTCCCGGGACCAGATGGAAAAGCTCATGCAGGGTGAAGAGATTGCATTTTCCCTCAGGGAGAACATCGTCTACGATGATCTCTACAGCGATGCGGACAATCTCTGGAACATCATGCTGTCCTCCGGCTATCTGACCGTGACAGCGTTTGACGGGGAGCAGGTCAGAGCTCGAATTCCCAATCGCGAGATCCACAAGATCTTTCGGGACCAGATACAGAGCTGGTTTGATGAGCGCGTCAAGTCCTTTGATGTGAGATGGCTGTATACCTTCCTCGTGGACGGGAACGCGGAAGAGGTGGAAAAGATCCTCTCGGACCAATTTCTCTCGGCCATGAGTTACTATGATACCGTCGAGGCCTTCTATCACGGGGTACTCCTGACCCTGATGCAGCTGAATCCGGATTACATCTGTGTGAGCAATCGGGAGAGCGGCAGGGGACGGTTCGACGTAGCTGCCAAACAGCGAAACAGATGGGAAACGGCAATCATCCTCGAAGCGAAGATCTCAAAGAGCAGCGCCAGGATGCTGAGTGATGCAAAAGGTGCAGCTGCACAGATCGAGAAAAGGAAGTACAGGAAGGATCTGGAACGGGAAGGCTATAGGACCATTATGACCTATGGAATCTCGTTCTTTGGGAAGCGTTGCCGGGTAGTTCAGGGCGTGACGGCAGGCTGTGGTAAGGGATGAGATTTCCACCTTTTGCCTCTGCCCGTGGTGTAGACAGATCATGATACTTTCAAAATGAACGAGAAAAAGTCGTGAGAAAAGTCGTCAAAAAAAGACCGCACAAGTTTGATAAAAAGCTTTGAAATGCAAGCAATGAAACGCGTTTGTGATTCACAAAGCCATGACATTTTCAAAAAAAGTCGTCAAAAAAGTCGTCAAAAAAACGTCGCGGCAGTAGCTACATGCACCATGGCTTTCTACACGTTATCATCAGCAGTAGACAGTTGCACAGACGTTCTGCATACTCCTAAAACCACATTCCGCTGCAGCTTCGTGAAACTCCACTTTTTCTTCCCTAGGCAACATTTTCTAAGCATATTGACACGCAAATTGCAGACAGTTACAATCCGCCACGATAAGGATTCCGTTGTTATACTGATTTTCACAAAGATCCGGAACGGAGCTTTGATGGAAATCGTATATGCCCGCAGACCATGATGATCCTTCCGGATCGTTCTGAGGGCGGGTGAAGGGTTCTTATCGTTTTTCTAGCGCACTCAGAATCTCTCAAATCCCTGATCCGAAGGCCTGTGCCACAGACTGTCCAGACCTGTGCACCGGCACGCCATACGCCTGCCGCGAAGGAAGACCAACGGGCATGGGATCCCGGGAATCGCCCGGTTAGAGGTTCAACGCGGGAGAGAAGGGCAGGCATCCCGGGAGAGAGGTCTTTAAGGAAAACAACCACAGGAGGCAGATTGTCATGCAGGGCATGGAACTTGTTCGCCACAGAAGAAGCGTCAGGACCTTTGATGGAAGGGAACTTACAAAGGAAGACGCAGAGAAGATCATGGGGTTTGCGTTGAGCATGGAAAACCCCTATGGGATTCAGATCGAGTGGAAGCTTCTGAGCCTCAGGGAGGACGGTCTCACGGTGCCCGTCATCGTGGAGGCCGACACCTACATTGCTGGCAAGGTGAAGCGCCAGGAGCATGCAGAGGAGGCCTTCGGCTACGCCTTTGAAAAGCTCTTCCTCTATGCTGAGTCTATGGGACTTGGCACCACCATGATCGCCGGTACCATGGACCGGACGGCCTTCGAGAAGGCCATGCAGCTGGAATCGGACGAGGTCATGCCGTGCGTGAGCCCCCTCGGGTACCCGGCGCAGAAGATGTCTCTCAGGGAAACCATGATGCGCAAGGGCGTCAAGGCCGACAGCCGATTGGACCGAAAGGAACTGTTCTTTGACGGCAGCTTCGACAGGCCCCTGCCGGAATCCTCGCCATGCTCTGAACTCCTCGAGATGGTCCGCTGGGCACCCTCTGCCGTCAACAAGCAGCCCTGGCGTGTCGTGGTCATCGGCACCACCGCCCACTTCTATGAGGCGAAGACCAAGGGGTATGTGGATGCCACCGGCTGGGATCTTCAGAAGGTGGACATGGGGATCGCCCTCTACCACTATGCCTACGGCCTGGATGAAAAGGTGCGATTGAAGATCGAAGATCCGGGCATCAGGGTGCCGGAGGGGTGTCAGTACATCGCAAGCATCGAGCGCCTGTAAATCGCAGGCTAACCCTTTGGCAAAATTCTTTCAGAGACGGTGACTACATGGAAACGGAAAACAGCAAACAGCAGGCGAAGACGCCAGGCATGAAGCGGCGGACGAAGATCATTCTCTGGATCGCGGGGATCCTCATCATCATTCTTCTCGCAGTGGTTCTCTTTGGCGCCAACTATCTGGTGACCTTTGCCATTGCAAGGTCCACCGGCCTGCAGAATATTGCTCCTGAGTCCACCCTGTCAGACGAAGCCCTGCAGGATATCGTGGACACCTGGCAGGTGCAGGCCAGGCAGGCCGAGGACTGGATGGGCTCCTCCGACGTGCAGGAGATCTCGATCCAGTCAGACGACGGCCTCACGCTTCGGGGGGAAGCCATCATCACGGACCCCGAGTCCCACAGCTGGGTGCTCGCCGTGCACGGCTACCGCTCCAGCCGCGCCTCCATGCGCGCCCTGGCCTCCTACTATGGTCTTCGCGGCTATAACACCCTGATCCCGGATCTCCGCGGCTGCGGCGAGAGCGAAGGGGAGTATGTGGGCATGGGCTGGCCGGACCGGCTGGACATGCTCGGATGGATCCGCTGGATCACGGAAAAAGACCCTGAGGCATCCATTGTGCTGCACGGGATTTCCATGGGCGGGGCGACCGTCATGATGACCGCCGGCGAGATGCTGCCTGAGCAGGTGAAGGCCATCGTGGAGGACTGCGGGTACACGTCCGTGTGGGACATCTTTGAGGATGAGATGGCCTACCTCTTCCACCTGCCGGCCTTTCCCATGCTGTATGTGGCCAGCAGTATCGCCTCGAACCGCGCCGGCTACAGTTTCACCGAGGCCTCCTCGCTCCACCAGATCGCGAAGGCCCAGGTGCCCGTGCTCTTCATCCACGGGTCCGAGGACAACTTCGTCCACACAGACATGGTCTACAAGGTCTACGACGCCTGCCCCACCGAAAAGCAGCTGCTGGTGGTGGATGGTGCCGGGCACGGGAACTCCTACAATCACGCACCGGACCTGTATTTCGATACGGTTTTCGGCTTCCTCGGATCCTATATGCCGGGGGAACAGTAAAAAGCAAGCTATATTTTGGAAAGGGGTATCACCATGAACGAAGCTTTAAACAACCTTCTGACCCGCAGGTCCTGCAGGGCCTACAAGCCTGAGCAGGTCAAAACGGAAGACCTGGACGCGATCCTTGAGGCCGGCACCTATGCCGCCACCGGCATGGGCAAGCAGTCTCCGCTGATCGTTGCCATCCAGGACCCTGAGACCGTGAAGCAGGTGGAACGCCTGAACGCAGGCGTCATGGGCAACCCGGACGGCCATACCTTCTACGGTGCACCGACCGTGGTCGTGGTCTTCGGCCACAGCGACAGCGCGCTGGAGCTTGCGGACGCCAACCTGGTGATCGGGAACCTCCTGAACGCCGCCAACGCAGTGGGTGTTGACTCCTGCTACATCTGGCGCGCCAGGGAGTCCTTCGACAGCGAGGAAGGCCAGGCCCTGAAGAAGGCCTGGGGCATCCCGGAGGAATACATCGGGGTCGGCAACGTGATCCTCGGCTACGGCACACCGGAAGGCAAGCGTCCGGCAGCACCGAGAAAAGAAGACTATATCCGGAAGGTATGACATGCAGACACCCCTCCCAGCCACTTGACTGGGAGGGGCTTCCTGTATACAGGGGAAGGGACCATGGCGCATGGCCCCGTTTTTGCACTTCACGTTGTGAATCGTGACGATAAAGGGAAAGGGGATTGTTTTCGAAAGCTGCAGTTCTATACTCAAAAACATCCCAGGAAAGACAAATCCAGACATGTCTTTCCATCCTCATTCGACCGAAAGGAGCAACGATTCATGCAACGCATCCATTCCAGGCTGTGCAAGACCCTGGCGTTGGCACTGGCGATCTGCCTGCTGTGCTCTGCAGCTCTGGCAGACACGGTGGCCATCACCGGCAATACCTATGGTTTTGCAGGCACCAGCGGCAAGTATTACACGAACTATCAGACCTTGGACGAAGAACAGCAGATCGCCAGGGAGCTGGCCATTGAGGTGGCCAGCGAAGGGTTTGTTCTGCTCAAGAACGAGAACAACGTACTGCCCCTGAAAAAGGGCGGGTATGTCTCCCTGTTTGGTACCCACTCCATCAATCTGGTGGCTTCCACCTCCGGCTCGGCTGGCGGCTCTACCGGCGCCAACGGCATCCCGGAGAGCACCCTGCAGATGGCGATGGAAAACGCCGGCTACCATGTGAACCCCAAGCTGATCAATCTGTACACGGTACAGCAGTCCCTGGGCAATGTCAGCGAGCTGCCTGTCAGCAGCTATTCACCGGCCACCATCAGCACCTACGAAGGCTATCATGATGCTGCGATCGTGGTCTTCTCCCGCACGGGCTCTGAGGCGGCGGACAAGAAGGCCAGCAATGTGGCAGGCCACTCGGATCCGACCGATCATGAGCTGATGCTGGACGACAACGAGAAGGCCCTGATCCGCCACATCAAAGAATACTATGCGGATGCGCCCATCATCGTGCTGATCAACTCCAGCAACATCCTGCAGATCCCCGAGCTTGCTGAGGACAAGGCGAACTCTGAGTACGGCGTGGACGCGATCTTCTGGGTCGGCAACACGGGCAACAATGCGATTGAGGCCATCGGCAAGCTGATCAGCGGTGAAGTGAATCCCAGCGGCCACACGGTGGAAGTGTGGGAGAAGGACTTCCGCAATGGGCCCTCCTGGACGAACTTCGGCCAGCAGTCCCAGAATATCGGCGAAGACGGAAAGGCCCTGGATGCCTACTTCTACTTTGATGGCGCCGCCACCAAGTATGCAAACATTGAGTACCGCGAGGGCATCTATGTTGGCTATAAGTACTATGAGACCGCTGCAGACGACATGAACGCAGCCGAGGCCGGCTCCGGTGACGCCTGGTATGCCGGACAGGTTCTGTATCCCTTTGGCTATGGTCTTTCCTACACGTCCTTCGACTGGAAGGTTGCGGAAGCGCCTGAGACCAACGTGATCAGCGATGCCCATCAGATCCTGACCATGAAGGTGGAAGTCACCAACACCGGCAGCGTGGCCGGCAAGGATGTGGTGCAGGTCTATGCCAATCCGCCCTATACTCCCGGCGGCATCGAGAAGGCTTCTGCCAATCTGGTGGGCTTTGCCAAGACCAGGCTCCTCCAGCCCGGCGAGAGCGCGACCGTGACCGTCGAGTGGGTGGCTCAGGACATGGCCAGCTTTGACTGGAACGATGCAAACAGCAACGACTTTGTCGGCTATGAACTGGAAAATGGCGAGTATATCATCTCTGCCCGCCGCAACTCCCATGAGATCGCTCTGACGGAAAGCTACACGGTGGAAAATGGCATCCAGTGCACCACCGACTATACCAGCGGCAATGAAATTACAGCGCTGTTCGTCGATGAGTTCTCAAGCGTCAATGATTCGCTTCTTGGCGGCATGATCAGCCGTGCAACCGGGCTGACCCAGCCCGCGCCTGCCTCTGTGGAGGACAGGACCATTGATGCAGACTATCTGGCACTCATTGACAATCAGTACACCTATCGCAGCTACATGGATCAGGGCTATGAACCCTGGTTTGTCGACGAGGATGGAATCCCTGCTACCTGGACGCAGGCTGCAGAGCGCGGCGCAGAGGATGTGGCCGGGATTTCCATTCTGGACATGACGGGCGTCGATTTCCAGATGAAGATCGAGGATGGCGCCGTGGAGCAGGGCGAGGACGAAGGCTCCAAAAAGTGGGAAGCCTTCATGAACCAGCTGACATGGGAAGAGATGGCCTCCCTGGTCAACAATGGCGGCGGCGTACAGTCGATTCCCGCTGTGGGTGTGAAGGGTGTTGGCGCCAGCGAAACGCCCCTGCAGCTGTCCGGCGGTACCCTCTGGGCCTGCCCGCCGATCCTGGCCGCTTCCTTCAATGTGAGCCTTGCCGAGCGCGTGGGTGTCATGATGGGCAATGAAGCACTGTTCAAGGGTGTCTCCTACTGGCAGGGCAATGCCATGAATATCCACCGCAGTCCCCTGTCCGGCCGCAATGTCGAGTATTACAGCCAGGACGGTGTCCATGGCGGTATCTTCGCAGCGGCTGTGGCCCGCGGTGTGACCAGCAAGGGTGTCACCTGCCACATCAAACACATGATGCTGAATGACCAGGAATCCTACCGCGACATGAACGGCGGTGTGTTCACCTGGGCCACAGAGCAGGTGATCCGTGAGATCTACGCCAAACCCTTCGAGTATGCCCTGAAGTCCGGCAATTCCACCGGTGTCATGGGCTCCTTCAACCGCATCGGCAACATCAATTCTCAGCTGAATCTGGCACTGCATACCCTTGTCCGCGTCGAGTGGGACAACCGTGCCATCTTTGAGACGGACGCCTGGCAGGGCACCTACTGCCCCATCGACCTGATGGTTCGCCAGGGCGACAACCAGGTGCTGGGCAACGGCTCCAACCTGCCCGAGATTGGTCTGGAATATGGCGCATGGGATGCTGAAGGCAACTGTGTCCGTGTCAGTGACGGCGCGGATGGCACCTTCCTGTCCCAGACACACTACGCTGCGGTCCGCCGCTCTGCACAGGAAATCCTGTGGAACTATTCCAACGGCAACGGAATCAAGAATGGCTATGCCAACATTGAACCCTGTGTGCTGAAGTTTGACAGCTACGCCCAGCAGTCCATGCCGATCATCTTTGAGGGCATCGACTTCCAGCATGTGGAACTGGTGGAAGGCAGCGAGCTGCCGGAAGGCTTCACGATGGAAGACGGCGTGGTGGCGAGCGAGGGCATCCATGCGTCCGGCGAGTGGACAGTGGACGTGACGATGACGGGCATTGACGGCTATATCAGCCTGACAGCGCCTGTGGTCATTGAGATTGTGGATCCCATCCACTTCAGCGCCACCTCTCTCAGGGTCGGCGAGGCAGCCGATATCACCGTCAATGCACCGTACTACGCTTATGACAGCTATGTGGCTGTGAACGATACCTACACTGATACCCTTGTGGATGCAGAAGGCAACGCAGTGGAAGGCACAGAGTTTGCAAGCTGGGGCGGCATGAGCAAGGCAAAGGGCACCGGCGACAACATCGGCGGCAGCTACAGCATTCTGAACTGGTACTGGGCTGACGAAGCACAGCGTCCCGGCGGCGGCAGCTACGACGTGATGGGCCATCTGGCTTTCGCCGATATCCAGGCAACAGATGCCCGGTATATCGACACTGCCGATGTACAGTCCGGCAACTACTACAAGGCGTATGTGTATGAGTTCAGCATCTCCGATGAAGATGTGGCGAGGCTCTCAGAATATGGCCTGAGCGCAGAAAAAGAAATAGTGACACACACTGGCTATCAGGGCATCGACTACATGATCAACGATGCGCTGAAGATCTCTGGTACGCCCATCAAGGCAGGCGAGGTCGAAGTCACCGTGACGCTGCAGCTCCCCCTGGTCAATAGCATGGGTGGACGCTTCCCGAACTTCAATGCGCTGATGTCCCCGGTTGTGACGGAAATCACCCGCACCGTGGTCCTTACGATCGCAGAATAAATCTGTGAGCATTCCTGGCCGCCGCGCCGCCTTTTTAGGGAGGCGCGGCAGCCATCTTTCTATAGCCGAAGAAAATCAGAATATCTGCGAGGAGAATCGCTATGAAATTATGGAAAATTCTGTGCATGATATGCGCTGCAGTGCTGATGCTGAGCCTTTCTCTGGCATGTGCGGAAAATCTTCCCGGCCCGGATCCGGACAAGAAGGTCGATTCCATTGAGGTGTATCAGATGCCCGATCAGACGGTCTACGTGGTGGGCGATACATTCTCTGCCGAGGGCGGTATACTGAAAATCAACTACAAGGACGGGACCGCCGGCTATATTGCCATGACGGACGAAGCTGTCTCTCTCAAATCACCCACCATGAATACCGTCAACACCAAGAATGTGCAGGTCAGGTACGAAAGCGCCAAGGCGGTATTCAAGGTGGAGGTCGTCGCCGGCATGTGCGAGGTCACGTTCCACTGGAATTATGAAGGCGCGCCGGAGGATGAAAAGGCGGAGGTGTCCAAGGGTGCCCGGGTAGAGGCAGTGGATGTCATCTCACGGGATGGATGGGATTTTGCGAACTGGTACGCCGATGCGGATTTCACCCGCCCATTTGACTTTGATGCTCCCGTGACGGGGGACACGGATGTGTACGCCCTGTGGCTGAAGCAGGGGGCCGAGTATGTCACGGTGACCTTTGATTATGACTATTACGGCGTGATCAGGGACCACTATGATGTACCTGTAGAAAAGGAAACCCCTGTCAGCCAGCCCGGGACCGTGCCCGAGCGGGAAGGGTACACGTTTGTCGCCTGGGCCGGTGAGAGCGGAGAGAATTACGATTTTTCAGCGCCTGTCAGCGCGGATACCGTCATCAGGGCGGTCTGGCAGAGGAATGTGCCCGGTGCACAGACCTGGGTGTTTGAGGCAGAGGATACCGTGCTGACCGGCAAAATCGGCCCCAGCTTCTCCGGCTCAGCCCAGGAAGAAAGCATGATCATCTACAATGATCAGATCAGCGCCAGCGGAGACCGCGTGGTAGGGTATCTGTATGAAAGCGGCATCACGCTGGAGTTCTGGATTGCAGCGGACCAGGATGTGACAGACGCACAGATTGCCGTTCGCGTGACCGGTGAATATGTCACCATGAGCTATGACGGCAATGACTATCAGGTGCTGGTCAATGGTGCTCCCAAGAACTATCCCCGGGTCACCATGGAGATCGCAAGTCAGAGCGATGTGCCTCCCTGCGAGGACTGGATTGTGCTGGAAGGCGTAAGTCTGAAGAAGGGTGAAAATCTGATTCAGCTCAAGACGAACAATACCAATGATGTGGCAGGCACCACCTTCAAGGCAAACGCGCCACTGGTGGACTGTCTGAAGATTACGGCGGATGCCGTGCTGATCTGGGACGAAAACCATGGAGAGCCTGCGACGGCAAACTATAAAAAGTAACACAGCGGACAGCGGGAGGAGGCGGAAGAAATTCCGCCCTCTTGCTTTTCCGGATGGGCACGTTACACTTTTCATTGCGATAAAGGCAGTCAAAATTGCAGGGTACACTGATGCCGGGGAGGCTGGAACATGTATCAGGTAGCCATTGTGGATGATAACCGGTCGGATGCCGAGCGGGTGATGGCTTTTCTTACGCGCTTCTCGGAGGAAAAGCAGCAGAACATTGTCTGCACGTGGCACGCCAGTGCGGACGAGTTTCTGTCTTCCTATCACATGCAGTATGACATCGTTTTCATGGATATTCGCATGCAGGGCACAAATGGCATGGAGGCCGCCCAGAAGCTCAGGGAAAAAGACAGGACCGTGATTCTGATTTTTCTGACCAGCCTGGCGCAGTATGCCGTACAGGGGTACGAGGTCGATGCGATGGCGTATATCATCAAGCCTGTCACCTATCCGGCCCTGAAAATG
Source organism: Clostridia bacterium (assembly GCA_017460395.1). Lineage (GTDB taxonomy): Bacteria > Bacillota > Clostridia > Christensenellales > Aristaeellaceae > UBA2943. Next base: position 17,580 of record JAFUBA010000023.1, read on the forward strand.
AAAATGGAGAAGGCGCTTGGCCGCTGCAGGAAGGATGTACCGGACATCGTGATCAATGAAGGCGGTGCGCGTGTGTCCGTGCATGCGGACGACCTGAAGTATGTGGAGATCTTCGATCACAACATCCAGTACCGCACATCTTCGGGCATCATCAAGGGGTACGGCACACTCAAGGATGTGGAAGCTGCGCTGCCGGAGCATGGCTTTTTTCGCCTGAACAAGCAGATCATTGTGAATCTGAAGTATGTGACCCGCATTGAGGGGAAAAACGCCACTGTGGATGGGCAGGAATTTGCCATCAGCAGGCAGCGGAAAAAGGAATTCCTCGCGGATTACCACCTCTATGGCCTGAACCGGCGGAAGGGAAGTGACTGATACGTGGAGATGATCGTCAGTGTGCTCAGAGAATATTTCTATAACGATTTTCCCGCCATTGTGTCCATCATGGCAGGATGCGTGCTCATCACCAGTCAGATGGAGAGACGGAAAGGCTGGCGATGGCGGGCGATCCTGTCGTTTGTTGTCATCAGTGTGTGGATGACGCTGTTTACCCGTGCGGTGGATGTGCCGTTTTTTGGCGGGATTGCTTTTCCGTATTCGGGCATGGTCAAATACATCGGCCTGTTCCTTTTGAACGTGGCAGCAGTGCTGTTTTTCTCCGGAGCGCAGTTTTTTCCGTCCCTGTTTGCTGTCACCATCTCCTACAGTCTGCAGCACCTGTGTGACCGGATCATGGAAATTCCGCGCTACACACTGACGATTCCTGAATTTCTGGACAGAATGCTGCTGATGCTGCTGATGGCAGCGGCGCTGACGATCTATGGGCGGATTGCTGTATGGAACAAAGGAGATCGCCGGTTCAACAGTTTTGAGCGGCTGGACAGCCGGATATTGCTGCTCATTGCTGCTGTGGTGATGTCCATGAACATCGTGCTGGACCTTTCGGTCCTTTCTCATATTTCCGGCAATGATCAACTGCTCACTGATTTCCATGCGGTTTCTGCCATGGTTTCGTTCCTGGTCATTCTGGTGAGCATGTGTCATCTGCGGGAATCCGATTCACAGATGCGGGCGGAAATCGCGGCCCAGATGCTGCGCAGCGAGCAGGAACGCTTTGATCAGGACAAGGCGATTCATGATGCAATCAATGTGAAATGCCATGATATCCGCCACCAGATTGCAGCCCTGGGCGAGAAGGGCTATCAGGCCAGCCTGAAGGAAATCGGCGGCCTCGTCAATATCTATGATACCCAGGTGAACTCAAAAAATACGGCGCTGGATGTGGTGCTGTCCAATAAATCGCTGGCGTGTCTCAACAAGGACATCACGCTGCTGTGCATGGCGGACGGGAGACAGCTGAGCTTCATGGACGATGCGGACGTGTACGCTCTGTTCGGTAACATCCTGGACAATGCGATGGAAGCCGTGGACACACTGGCAGACAGAGAGCAGCGGCTGATTTCCCTGACGGTGACCGTGAGAGACTCGTTCCTGGTCATTGAAGAGGAAAACTATTATGAGGGCGAATTGCTGTTCAGCGGCGGACTGCCTGTCACCAGCAAACAGGACAAGGCCAATCACGGCTTCGGCGTGCAGAGTATACGGATGCTGACGGACAAGTACGAGGGGGATCTGCAGATGGACAGCAGCGACAGCCTGTTCCGGCTGTCCATCCTCCTGCCCATTCCGCAAAGCACGCAGCATGCAGCCTAAAAACTTTGCAGGCGAAACAATCATAAGGAGAAAACGCTATGCAGGCATTTAACCCCTATCTGCCCAGCTGGGAATATATCCCGGACGGGGAACCCTATGTCTTTGGCGAGCGGGTCTATGTGTACGGCTCACACGACAGGTTCAATGGTGCGCTTTTCTGTCTGAACGATTATGTGTGCTGGTCTGCCCCGGTCAATGATCTGGGCAGCTGGACATGTTCTGGCGTGATCTACCGAAAGAACCAGGATCCTATGAACCGTCTGGGCCTTCGCATCCTGTTTGCACCGGATGTCACAAGAGGGCCGGACGGACGGTATTACCTGTACTATGCCTTTGATTTTCTGGGTGTCATGGGCGTGGCAGTCTGCGATACACCGGACGGTCAGTATGAATTCTATGGTCACGTGCATTATGCCGATGGCACTGTCTGGGGCAGAAGGAAGGGGGACGAATTCCCCTTTGATCCCGGCGTACTGACCGATGATGATGGACGGGTGTGGCTGTATTCCGGGTTCGAAACCCCGGTGCCAGCCGTCATGAGCCGCTTCCGGGGACATCGCAACAGCGGCTGTGTTGTGCTGGAGCTGGAACAGGACATGGTCACCATCAAGGAAGGGCCCAGGCTGGTTCTGCCTCTGAAAACGAATCATCCTCCCGAGGATTTCAAGGGACACGAGTTCTTTGAGGCATCCTCCATCCGCAAAATCGACGGCAGGTATGTGCTGGTATATTCCTCCACGAACAACCATGAACTGTGCTATGCCGTCAGTGACAGGCCGGACGGAGACTTTCGCTTTGGCGGAACGCTGGTGGACCAGGGAGATCTGTATCTGCACGGGAATACCGACGAGGCCCGCGCGGCCAACTATCTGGGCAACACCCACGGCGGCATGGTGCAGCTGCGCGGCGACTGGTACATTTTCTATCACCGGCAGACCAACCAGCATTCCTATTCCCGCCAGGCCTGTGCGGAAAAACTTGAACGGACACCGGACGGACACTTTCTTCAGGCGGAGGTCACAAGCTGCGGTCTGAACGGGGGACCGCTGAAGGGCGAGGGGCTCTACTCCGCGGGTATTGCGTGCAACCTGTGGAGCAAAGAAGGCACAGCGCGCTACGACCGGAAGTTCAATAAGAAGATCCATCCGTATCTGACCCAGGACAGAAAGGACGACGATCATGATGCCATCCAGTATATCGCCAATATGAAGGATGGCAGTGTGGCGGGGTTCAAGTATTTTGATCTTCACCACCCCTCCTGCATCCGTGTATCCGTGGGAGGGGTCTGCGAGGGGAGCGTGGAGGTGTCAAGCCGCCCGGATTTTGGCGAGGTGCTGGCACGTGTCAGTGTCAGGTCCTCCGGCAGCCGCATCTGGATGAGCGCTTCGATGAAAGAAGTCGACAGCATCCAGCCGCTGTATTTTCGCTATTCGGGTGAGGGAGCGATCGAATTCTACGCCTTCGAAATCAAGTAGAACGAAACAGAGAAGGAGAAAAGAATGATGCCGAAAGAGAAGAAAAGGCACAAAAACGTCGCCATCAAGGTGTGGGCTGTCGTATCCATACTGGTACTGCTGATCGGTATTGTGCTCAATCAACTTGCCACCAACAGGGACAGCCGATACTATCTGGGCAGCTTCTTCGACGTGTTCTTCGGCGGCCAGCGGCCGATCTATGACAGCAGTGTCGTTTCCATGTATCCCGCACAGAAGGCCAAAACCAAGGATGAAGCACTGCTCAATGCCCAGAATATGAACGTGCGTCTGGCGCAGGAAGGCTTCGTGCTGCTGAAAAATGAATCCAGTGCACTGCCATTGAGGCAGGGCGCGAAGATCAGCGTATTTGGCAAGAACAGTGTGAATCTGTCCTACGGCGGCTCGGGCTCGGGCGGATTTGATACCAGCAATCACAGAGATCTGTATGATGCGCTTTCCGAGGCAGGCTTCCAGACGAACCCGACCCTGAAGGCCTTCTATGAAAATTCCAGCCAGTCAGGTGCTGCCAGGGCGGCCAATTCCTCCGACCTTGATTCTGGCGGCAACCAGGTGATTGCGACGGCTGAAACGCCCCAGAGCCGGTATACGAATGACGTAAAAAACAGCTACAGGAATTATGCCGATGCAGCCCTGGTGGTGATTACGCGCATTGGCGGCGAGGGCTTCGATCTGCCCCGGTATCAGGGTAATACGGAAGGTGCAGTTTCTCCCGACAGTCATTACCTGGAACTGGACCGGAACGAGCTGGACCTGCTTTCTGCGGTGTGCGATGCAGGATTTGAACACGTGATTGTGCTGTTCAATATTCCTTCCTCGTTTGAGGCTGCCTTCCTGAATGATCCTGCCTATGCATCCAGGATTGATGCGGCCATCTGGATCGGGTTTACGGGCTCGAATGGCATTCTTGCCCTGGGCGATATTCTCAATGGCAGCGTGAACCCGTCCGGGCATCTGGTGGACACGTGGGCGGCAGACTTTACCGCAAACCCTGCCTTCCAGAATTTCGGTACGGGCGTGGGACCGGATCATACGGACAAATATGACGGCGGAATGTACTATTCCGTGGACTATGAAGAGGGTATTTACGTAGGCTATCGGTATTATGAAACCCGGGGACTGACAGACGGGGAAGCATGGTACCGGGAAAATGTCGTTTTCCCATTTGGGTATGGCCTTTCCTATACCACGTTTGACTGGGAGGTTTCCGGGCCAGATATAACCGAGATTACCCCTGACGGGGTCACAAGCGTGGATGTGACGGTGAAGAACACCGGTTCTGTTGCAGGCAAGGATGTGGTGCAGCTCTATGCTACCGCCCCCTACACGGAGGGCGGCATCGAAAAGGCCTACAAGGTGCTGGTGAGCTACGGTAAAACAAGGCTTCTGAATCCCGGGGAATCCGAGACGCTCACGCTGACCTTTGATCCCTACACCGCTGCCAGCTACGATTACCGTGATGCCAATGGAAATGGCTTTTGCGGGTACGAGCTGGAAGCCGGCGACTACATTTTGCATGTGGCGAAAAACGCGCATGAGACGGTGCAGGAGATAGTCCTGACGCTGGAAGAAAACATTCAGTACGGTGAAGATCCCGTCACCGGCGAGGAAGTTGTGAACCGATATACAGGCCTCACGGATATCCTGGACAGCGACTGGCAGCTGTCAGACCAGCTGTCCCGTGCCGACTGGGAAGGCACCTGGCCCACGCCCCAGGGGGATCAGGAGCATGCCGGGGATGCGAGACTGTACGAGGAAATCAGGAACATAGAGCACAATAATCCCACCGACTTTGAAGAGGAGGAATACCTGCCCTGGCTCGGATCGGAAGTCGTGACAAGACTCCGGGATCTGCTGCCTGAGGAGCGTACTGAGAATGGGTATCACGCCATCGTGGATTACGATGATGACCGCTGGGAGGAGATCACCGACGCCTGCACGGAAGAGGAGATCATGGCATTGCTGAACAATGCTGCCTACCACACTCTGCCCATAGAAAGCATAGGGTTGCCCGCCACACTCCACGGCGACGGCCCGTCAGGCTTCACCTGCTTTCTGAACCGGGACCAGGTCAACGGCACCTGCCAGTATGTTTCCGAGCCGGTCATGGCCAGCACATGGAACGATGAACTGATTGAGGAAATGGGTGAGGCCCTGGGAGAGGAAGGTATCCTGGGTGATCGCACGACCGGTCAGCCGTATACAAGCATCTATGCGCCGGGCGTGAACATCCATCGCTTGCCCTTTGGCGGCCGCTGCTCAGAATACTTTTCTGAAGATCCCTTTATCAGCGGTATGATGGCTGCTGCGGAGATCCGCGGCCTGCAGTCCAGGGGCGTTCTTCCCATGGTCAAGCACTTTGCAGCCAACGAGCAGGAAACACACCGTTCCATTGGCGGCGACCTGAGCTGGGTCACAGAGCAGGCTCTGAGGGAAATCTATCTGAAATCCTTTGAATATGCGGTGAAGAGGGGCGAGAGCCGCGGCGTCATGACATCGTTTAACCGCATTGGTACACGATGGACCGGTGGAGATTACAGGCTGGTGACGGAAATTCTGCGCAATGAATGGGGTTTTCGTGGCGCGGTGATCTGCGATTTCAACACCATTCCCCAGTACATGATTCCCAAACAGATGTATTATGCCGGCGGGGATCTGGATCTGGCTACGCTGAATTCGGCTATGTGGACCGATGCAGACTCGTCTGATACTGCGGATGCGGTCGTGATGGCCAGGGCTGCCAAGAACGTCATGTATGCCTTGGTCAACTCCAATGCGATGAACGCAGAAGTGATTGGCTACGAGCCGCCTGTCTGGCATACCTATCTCCGTTATTTGAACATGGCAGGCATTGCCCTGATTGTTCTGTGGGGTATTTGGGCTATCGCGCACAGTATCCGGAAAAAGAGCAGATAACGCCGTCTCTTGCCAGTCGGATTCACTGGTGGTCAGAGTGAAGGTGCGAGGAAGGGCAGGACGTCCAAAGAATGTCGAAAAGATGGACGCCTGCGCACATGAAGGATGCCTTTCGGCGTTTCGCTGTAGATCTGAAGAAGGGGACTGTGCCGGGCATCCCGGATGAGTACATCGGGGTTGGCAACGTGATCCTCGGCTACGGCACACCGGAAGGCAAGCGCCCAGCGACACCGAGAAAAGAAGACGATATCCGGAAGGTATAACATGCAGACACCCCTCCCAGCCACTTGGCTGGGAGGGGTGTCTGACTCTGTGGGCAGAATTGCATGGGTATGCCTTCTGGCGTTTCTTTCTGTAGCCTCACGAAGATGAGGACAGCGCCCGGTGTCCGCCCTTGTATAGGCTGGACCCCTGCCGTCAGGATCTGTGCAAGTTTAGCGGACGACGCTCCATGAAAAATGCAGATCCGGGCATATATCTCTTTGTTTAGCACTCTGCACTACTTACATGTCATTGACTCCGCTTCGGGCAAAAACAAGGGCTGTGTCGACTCACGTATTGGCGAAGCTGTACTTCCGCAGAGCATGCTGTCCTTATGCTTGACAAGTGCTGATGCATGCATGACGACAGCCTCAGGGCTGCTGCACAGAAGCAGCGGAAAGTGCCCATCAGATCAACAGGTACGGTCGGCCGACCATGGTCACGGAGGAAATCACTGCGCCTGAGCTTCCTTCGCCGGATCAGCCATGGACGCTGCACTTCTCTTAATCTCCGCTTCCTGGGCTTTCGCCGTTTCCTCGGTCATTAAGCCCTGCTCAACGAACCTTTTTAGCATTTCCAGTTGTCCTTCGATCCAGCCTCTGGCTTCACCTCTAGCTTCACCTCTAGCTTCACCTTCTTTGAACAATTCATAAGCCTCGGAATACAGAATCTGTCCTGCCATGATCGTCCACTCCCTCCCGGATTGGTTTCAGATCCTTGCAACGAAGCTGTACCACGTGGTTGATCATGCCCACAATGATACGCTTTCTGCTGGTTGGGTGTTCTTTCGTGCTCCTTCAGATGCCTTCCACCGCTTCAATGCTTTGAGCTATTCGTTCCAGCCCGCTGTCTTAGTCTAAACGGTCACAAGATCTTCCTGTCAACGATCTTTGTATTCCAGCAGAAAATTGCAGCAATCATCGCCGCGGCCGATCGTCTTGGTGCGGCCCCAGATCAGTTTTGGATGGAGATGCCCATATCCTGCATCATCTCCGTCGCAAAATACATGCGTGATCTCCGGACATCCATACCTCTTACACGTCTCATAATAAGGGCAGGAAATGATGTTGAACCTCGCCTCATTGCCTTTGCGCGCGGGAAATTCATAGACGAAGCCGGCATCGGTTCCGAAACTGCGAACTGAGATGCCCGTAAAAAGCTTCGGGATCTTTTCGGCAAGACCTAAAAATCGAATCATCCGCTGTATGTGAGGGACAGCCCTTTCAGCAACTTGCTGGAAATATTCACGGATATACCAAGCGGCCTGTTCCGGGCCTACACCTTCTGCCTTGAACGATTCGTACACTGCAATGCTCGGATAGATCCGCCTATAGGTATGAGCGCGAAGAGCCTTTGAGTCAGCTGAATTCTCAGTACACAGCTCTTCATATCGTTTTTGAGCGGCCAGCGCGATCTTATCCGCTTTTTCCCTGCCAATATCCTCCGATGCGATTGCACATGACGTTTTGATTAATTTATGCATTTTACACCTGTTTGATTCGGGTAAACCGAACTTATTTACTGCGCGGTTTCCCTCATACCCTTTGGTCGTGATCTGCCTGATCCCCATCACCTTGAGAGGCCGGAATTTGTCCACGCAGGCGGGTGCTATAACTCACTATTTATTGGACACATCCTCATATGTGATGTTGACCCATGAGCCATTACCTTTTTTCTTCAGTTCATCAAAATCGGACAGAAGGCTATCCTGAGAAGTTGGTTCTCTGTAATACCTTTCGTATGTAGCCCATAGCTGTCCTCGATTCCTGGCGTTTTCTTCCTCGTACAGATCTTTTTTATAGATGTATTTCAGGCAATCCCAGCTGACTCCGTCAAGGTACGAGCCCTCGTATGTCGCCACTTCCATACTGATGATGTTTTGAATCGGTGTATGCTGCAATAGTTCAATGAACTGTTCTTTATTGCGTATTTTCAGCTCCTGCATGGTGTGCCCCCGTTCAAATCCAGATTTGCTCAGTGATTTCGTGCTTTTCATAAGTGAACCGAATTTCATTGATCAGGCTCTCCTTTATGGCTATGAATGTCTTATGAACGATGATTGCTGCTGCTCATGATCCGGCTGACATATCAGTGGGTATTGCCAACCTCCTCAGACATCTGATTCTGAGTTTTCCCTCCTTCAATGCATTTCGCCTTACCGTCAAGATGAATATTGTTCAGCAGCATACGCCCTTCCACACTCATTCCTTTACAAATGGGTCAACTGATTATATCACGAGAGAGCGAACTGTTGCACCTACAAATACGGACGAGAAAACCCGGCCGGTGCCATTCTTGTTTACAAGAGCAAGAAAGTGCCTGCATCGGCCATATAGTTCTTGATAAGAAAACTGATTTCATGTACAATATTTATCGTAGAAAAGGGATAAAGGAATGGATTGTAACAATGGCCACAAATTACGATGATGCTTTTCGAACCTTGCTCAACGACTATCCGCAGCTCATTCTTCCGGTGATCAACGAAACATTTCAAACGGATTACGATGGGACAGAGAATGTATTCTTCGAACCAAACGAACATTTTGCGAATCAGGCTGAAGGTGCGGAAAACAAAATCATCACAGATACAAGTTTCGGTGTGGTTTCCAACAGACTGAAGCAAGGAGAAAAAGGACACATCCGTAAATTCCATTGGGAATCGGAATCTGGGAACTACGATCCAACGCTCTTGATCCGTATTTATGAATATGATTCGCAGATCGCGCTGGATTATAATCACAGGATTGAAGGGAACAAGCTGATTGTAGAATTTCCAAACAGCGCTGTGCTGCTGCTGCGGTCCACACAGAATACCCCGGATGAAATGGAGATCTGCATTGTTGTTCCCAATGGTGAGAGCATCAGCTATCCGGTGAAAACGTTGAAGGTACAGAAATATTCGCTGGATGATATCTTTGAAAAGAAATTGCTGTTTTTGTTACCGTTTTACCTGTTTACCTATGACAGCAGGCTGGAACAGATAGCTCAAAACACTGAAGCGGTGAAAGATATTCTGGAGGAGTACGAAAGAATACGCAATCAGCTGGAGAAGCTGCAGTTAGCTGGCATCATAACACTTGCCGGAAAACGTATCATCATGGACATGATCAACCACGTGGTACAGCTTCGTTGTAAAGATTTGAAACCGATCCAGGAGGGAGTGAAAAAAATCATGGCAGGACAGATTCTGTATTCCGAGGCTTATGCATTGCAAAAAGAGGGTGAAGCCATAGGTGAGGCCAGAGGTGAGGCCATAGGTGAAGCCAGAGGTGAAGCCAGAGGCCGGATCGAAGGACAACTGGAAATGCTAAAAAGGTTAGTTGAGCAGGGCTTGATGACCGAGGAAACGGCGAAAGCCCAGGAAGCGGAGATTAAGAG
>JAFUBA010000186.1 GCA_017460395.1 Clostridia bacterium
AGTCTGGATAAGATCAATCATGCGTCGCTGGCGCTGATGGTGATCGGGGCCAATCTCCCCATGGAGGAGATTACGGAACTGCTGGAGATCGAACCCACCAAGGTGGTCCATCGCGGGGACATCATAAATAAACTCCCGCAGATGATTGCGGGAGAGGATGAGTGGGTGTACGGCCGGGAGCTGGAGTCGCCGCAGGGACGCGACGAGATCATGCGCGGTTTCCTGGAAAAGCTGCACAGCCGCAGGGAAGCTCTGGACAAGATCAAGCAGTACGGCGAGGTCAGGCTGCGACTGCGCGTGCAGTCCGACTATGCCCAGATGGCATACTGCCTCATGCCGGAGACCCTCTCGGACCTGTCCGGTCTGGGGCTTCCGCTGGATGTGACGTCCATCAGTTGGGGAGAGATTGGTCTGTAACAGACTCGGGCGCGGTATCCCGGAAGACATAGCCCTTCTTGGAGACGGTGTCGATATATCCGTCTCCGAGCTTCTTGAGAAGCCGCTGAATGGTGTTGTCCACGACGCGGGTGATGCCGGGCGTGGCAAAATCCCATGCATCGCGCAAAAGGTCCGAGCGTGACATGACCTGGTTGGGATTTTCCATGAGCACGCGCAAAAGACGGAATTCCTGGGCGGTCAGGCCGATGACTTCGCCTGAGCGCGTCACGCTCTGGCGCATGAGGTCCATATGCAGATCGCGCGCGACCACGGCGGACACATCTGGCTGAAGGAGCTCGTTGATCCGCTCCGCGACCGTTTCGCTGGTCTCCTTGGAGAGCACCACCTGGCAGGGCCCCTTGTAGAGATGGCGCAGATGCGGGGCATTCTCGTTGCTGGGTGCGACAAAAAGCACCGGCACGCCCCGCTCGGCAAGAAAGCTCAGCATGGCCTGCGTCCGGCTCCAGGGAGCATGGGTGTCTACGATCGCCAGCTCCACCGAAAAGGACGGGTTGAGGAGCATCTCTCTGCGGAAGGGAATGGGGCTCAGACCGCACTGGTTTGCGGCCGCGGCCAGACGGGTAGCCAGCTGGCTGTCCTGGGAAATGAGAATCGTATTTGGCATGGGAGCTTCGCCTCCGATGTCTGGGATAGAGAATCTGTATCGTAACCGGTATAAGGAACGATACGAAGAAGCTTTTTCTTGCACTTCCCTGAAAAAAAGGGAAGCGGCAGGAAGAGAACAGCGTCCTTATTCGTTCTTGTATAAGTGAATAAGGTGACGGAATCATAAGGAGGAAAGGCTTATGGAGTATGGGGATGAGAGATACGGCGGAAATGGTGCGGTGACAGGGGAGAACCCGATACAGCCGCAAGAGGCGCAGGATCCGTATGCGGCAAACGGCTACGGACAGAATCCTTATGCCGTGCCGCCCCAGTGGCATCCTGAGGTGCCCCAGCAGATGTACGCACCCCCTGTGCAGCAGGGCTATGTGCAGCCCTCTTATCCGGCGCAGGCGACGGGAGGCTATGTCCCCCAGCAGGTGCTCTACACAGCACCCATGGCGCCCCAGGAGCCGCTGCCGTCCTATCCGACACCGCAGATGGCCAGGGAAGGCCTGAAAGCGCAGGCGCAGACGATCGGGGAGAAGAAAGCCGGAAAGGTGCGGCCGTGGATCATTGTCCTGATCCTTTTACTTGTCGCAGCGCTTGCCCTTGGCGGGTATTTCCTCTTCGGACGAAGTGCGGGCGGATACACGGCCAAGGAGGTCGTGGAGGCACTCTACAACCATCAGCTTCCGGTCTCGGATCCCTACCTCTATACGGCCAAGGATGATCCGGAGGGACTCCTCGGGGAGATGAACCAGTATACCTCCAAGGCCTCCTGGACCGATCGAAGCCTTTCAGGGGCCATGACCACCCTGGAGGCAGGCGGGATTGCCGAGGTGTTTGCTAGCGAGG
>JAFUBA010000187.1 GCA_017460395.1 Clostridia bacterium
CGGCATCTGCCTCGGGATGATCCCCCTCATCGGATACAACTACGCATCCGGCAACATGAAGCGGATGCAGGCGTTCTTTACGACCGCGCGCGTTTCGGGACTTATTGTTGCGGCACTGAGCGTCGTGAGCTACTATGTGCTGGCGGACAGGCTCATCGGGCTCTTCATTCAGGACGCCCAGACCGTGCGTCTCGGTACGGACTTTCTGCGGGCCAGATGCTTTGCCACGCCCTTCATGTTCCTGTCCTTCAACATGGTCAATTACATGCAGGCGGTGGACCGGGGCAGGGAGTCCTTCTACCTCGCGGCGATCCGCCAGATCGCCCTGAATATTCCGCTGCTCTTTCTCCTGAACCATCTCTTCAGGATGACGGGCATCGTGTGGACGCAGGCAACGGCGGATATCATCAACGTGATCATCTCCTACCTTGTCTATGCGCGCGTGCTGAGGGAGATCAGGGAAGATATGAAAGTGAAAGCAAAGACCCGGGCGTCATGACCTGAAATATGTTCTGACAGATGAAAGGAGCCACCTGCCATGAGTGAACTCACCAACCTGAACCCCTTCCGTCTTGGCTTTGGCCTGATGCGCCTTCCAAAGCTTGAGGACGGCAGCATTGACATCCCGCAGGTCTGCGAGATGACGGACCGCTTCATCAAAGCGGGCGGTATCTACTTTGATACCGCCTTCGTCTACGACGGCGGAAAGAGCGAGGAGGCCTTCCGAAAGGCCGTGGCCGAGCGCTACCCGAGGGAGAGCTACACCCTGGCCACCAAGCTCCACGCGACGGCCGGCGGCTGCCACGATGCGGAGAGCGCACGGCAGGAGTTCTACACCTCCCTTGAGCGCACCGGTGCCGGGTACATCGACTTCTATCTTCTCCATGCCCTCCAGCGCTCCAACGTGGAAAAGTACGATGAATACGGGCTGTGGGACTTCGTGAAGGAGCAGAAGGAGAAGGGCCTGATCCGCCACTGGGGCTTTTCCTTCCATGCGGACCCGGAGCTCCTGGAAGAGCTTTTGGATGCGCACCCGGACGCCGAGTTTGTCCAGCTGCAGATCAACTATGCGGACTGGGAGAACCCCGGGGTGGCGTCCAGGCGGAACTTCGAGATCTGCAGGGCCCACGGAAAGCCCGTGGTGATCATGGAGCCCGTGAAGGGCGGCGTGCTGGCGGACCCGATCCCTGAGGTGAAGAAGATCCTGGACGATTCCGGCCGCGGCTGGTCGTACGCGTCCTGGGCCCTGAGGTTTGCGGCAGGGGTGGACAATCTCCTGGCCGTGCTCAGCGGCATGAGCAATCTTTCCCAGATGGACGACAACCTGAAGACCATGGATCACTTTGAGGGACTGAGCGAAGAGGACATGCAGGTGATCCGGAAGGCCCAGGAGGCGCTGAACAACGATAAGTCCATTCCCTGCACATCATGCCACTACTACACCGCCGGCTGCCCCATGGGCATCCCGATCCCCGAGATCTTCAATGTGGAGAACAGAAAGAAGGGCAGTGTCCGCTTCCGGACCGTGCGGGAATACACCATCGTGACGCAGGGAAAGGGCAAAGCCAGCGACTGCATCGGCTGCGGCCAGTGCGAGGGCGTCTGCCCGCAGCACCTGCCGATCATCGAGCTCCTTGAAACGTGCAGGAACCTGGAGGAAGACTGAGACGGACCAAATTCAAACGAACAGAACATCAAACGAACAGGAGAGACATGAAACATGCTGAGAGATCTGGTAGAGAAAAACAGGAGCTACCGCGGCTATGACGAGAGCAGGAAGGTGACCCGGGATGAGCTCCTTCAGATGGTGGATGTGGCGAGACTTGTGCCCTCCGGCGCCAACCTTCAGCCGCTTCGCTACCGTCTGGTGTTTGAGGAGGAGGAAGTGAAGGGCATGAATGCCCTGACGCGCTGGGCGAAGGCGCTGAAGGACGTGCAGCTGCCGCATCCCGGAAAGTATCCGACGGCCTACATCTGCATCTGCGATGATCTCACCGTCTGCAAGAATCCCGACGCATCCAGGACGGATGTGGGCATCGCGGCTCAGACCATCCTGCTTCAGGCCACGGAACAGGGCCTTGGCGGCTGCATGCTGGGAAACTTTGACCGAAGCGACGTGAAGGCGCTGCTGGGACTCCCCGAGCATCTGGAGGTGGTCCTGCTCCTGGCCATCGGGAAACCGGACGAGGAGATCACGCTGTGCGATGTGCAGGACGGGCAGACAAACTACTGGCGGGACGGGAAGGATGTTCATTACGTGCCAAAGCGCACGCTTGAGGACGTTGTGATTCCGTGAAAAAGCAAAACAGCCGGACGCGTGTCCGGCTGTTTTGTTTGTCATGCCTTAGAAAGCTGCAGCGCAGCATGCCCGTCCTGATCGATGGAGAAGGATGTCGCGGCGCCTGGGATGCTGGCCGTGTAATCCCCGAGAAAGCCCGTCAGGGTGACCTGTCCCTCCGCGTCCGTCATAAGACACGTGTGTGTCTCCCAGGCGCCATGAATCAGGCCGTGCAGTGCGCGGTAGGAGGGCTTCTCACTGTTGTCCTGGCGGACAACGCCGGACGGGGCGTTCAGCCAGCAGCCGTCATTGAAATCCCATGTGGTGATGGCCTCCACCAGGGGATGGGCGAAGAGGGTGGCGTACATCTCCGCGATCTCCTGCGCCTGGCGCGCCTCGCCCTCCGGGGTGCTTGGCCACTCATTCACCTGCCAGTCGTTGAGGTCGGTGATGTGGGCGGGCATGATGTCCCCCGACACCAGGGTGTTTTCGGTGAAGTGGATCGGGAGGGAGAAGCGGGAGAAGCGCTCCAGCACCTGGCAGAGCTTTTCCAGACCCCAGTAGCCCTGGTGCTGGTGGCTCTGGATGCCGATGGCTCCGATCGGGACGCCGGCTTCCAGAAGACCCTCCAGAAGGATCTCGTAGGACACGCTGGTGTTGAAGTCGTTGATGAGCAGCGTGGCGCCAGGGTTACATGCCGCGGCTTCCCGGAAGACCTCCTTCACGAGCCCGATTCTTCCCCTGTCCCTGCAGATCCGGGTCACGGCGTTGTCATACCGGTCAAAGTCCGGCATGATGACCGCCTCGTTGATGACGTCCCACATGTCGATGACGCCCCGGTAGGCGGTGACCTCCCTCTGGATCCGCTGAAGCTGGCGGCGGAGGATCTCCTCATTTGAGTACTGAAGAAGCCAGGGCGCACACACCGTGTGCCAGCAGAGGGGATGCCCCTTGACCGTGACACCGCGCGCCGTCAGCCACTTTGCGGCCGCCATGGTCTCCTGACAGGCCGTCCGGCCCTCCTCCGGCTCATACTGACCCCAGTAGAAGGGCAGCGTCCCGTAGTTGAAAAGGCCCAGCCATTTTTCCATCCGCGCCTCAAGGAAGGCGCGCTTTTCGGGATCCTTCGTCTTCATCATGCGGACGGTGTCGAAGGCGCCGCAGCCAAAGAGGAAGCGGTGGGCGGTCTGGTCAAACTGAATGGGCGTCCGTGCCGCCGGCGTGCCGTCCGGCCGGGAGACCTTCAGGTGCACCTCGGCCTGTCTGTGTCTGAGCAGTTTCATAGGGGGATACCTCCAGATGAGCGTTTCAGGAAAGCTGGCTTGCCGTGAGCTTTTTATTGGCGTCCAGCAGATAGAACACGTACACGACCGAGCTCAGGGCCCAGGTGATCGGGTAGATCCAGCAGACCAGGCGGATATCGTGGACCACCTGTCCGAGGGTGGCAAGGACAACGACGCGCACAAGGCACCAGCAGATGAGCATCACCAGCATCGGTGTCATGGGCTTTCCAAGGCCCCTTGCCACGGCGGAGGCGGTGTGGGAGAAGCCCACCAGCACATAGAAGAGGGCACAGATCCGGGTTCTGGTCACACCGTACACGAGGATGGCCGGGTCGTCGTTGAACAGGCGGATCAGGTGCGGCGCAAAGGCGTAGAGAATGACGCCCAGCACGCAGAGGATCGCGGCCGTGCAGGTCAGGCCAAAGCGCATGCCGCCACGGACCCGGTCCCGCTTTCCTGCGCCCATGTTCTGGGAGATGAAGGTGGTCAGCGCCATGGAGAAGGCGGTCACGGGGAGGAACGAGAAGCCCTCGATCTTGCTGGAGACGCCGAGTCCTGCCATGGCATCGGAGCCGAAGGAGTTGATGTAGGACTGGATGAGCATGTTGGAAAGATCCACCACACAGCCCTGCATGGCGGTGGGCACGCCGTAGCGGAGGATCAGGCGGAAGCTCTCGGGGTCGATCCGAAGCCTGCCTGGCCGCACC